>NZ_QRNF01000041.1 GCF_003474435.1 Ruminococcus sp. AF46-10NS | reverse complement strand
TTCTTTATTGTCATGAATGTTAAAAAATGCACATTTATTGTAAAAAATAGATGCAAAACAAGTAAGGCGTTGTAAACTTTTCGATATATTCTGAAAAAAGCAAAAAAATTACTTGTGAAAAATGACGATATAAGTTATAATTAAAAGCACGAAAATAGTGCAATATAATGATAGGCACGTAAATGAGACACTGACAGAGTGTTAAATCATTAACCTGTGGTAGGAACAGGTTAATCAAGTGGAAAATCTATGAGAAACAAGGAGGGAACCGAATGTTAGACCAGACGTATTACAGGAAAACGGATGAGATCATCGAGCATTACGGCCGGAAAGCTGCATCACTGATACCGATCATGCAGGATATCCAGGCTGAGTACCGTTATCTCCCGGGAGAGCTTCTTACTTATGTTGCGGAACAGATTGGTGTAAAAGAAGCGAAGGCGTACAGCGTAGCTACTTTCTATGAGAATTTTTCCTTTGAGCCGAAGGGCAAGTACATCATCAAGGTATGTGATGGAACTGCTTGTCATGTACGTAAGTCCATGCCTGTAAAGGAAGCAATGCTTAAAGAACTCGGACTGAGCCATAAGAAACATACAACCGATGATATGCTTTTTACAGTTGAGACAGTATCCTGTCTTGGTGCATGCGGACTTGCACCGACCTTAACTGTAAATGATGAGGTTCACCCGAAAATGACACCTGAAAAGGCTATTGAGCTTTTAAATGAATTGAGAGGTGAGAACGTATGAGTATAACCAGTATGGAAGATCTGAAAAATAAACAGGCTGAGGTTAAGAAGAATCTTGATGGCTATACCTGCCGTGTTCTCGTCTGTTCCGGTACCGGATGTATCGCTTCCGGCGCTCAGAAGATTTATGAAGAAATGTCAAGACTCTGTGAAGGTATCGAGGGTGTTGCAGTAGAAATGCAGAAGGATGTTCCACATGTGGGCATTGTTAAGACCGGATGCCAGGGACTCTGCGAACTTGGACCTCTTATGAGAATTGAACCGTATGATTATCAGTATGTACATGTACAGGTGGATGACTGCCGTGAGATCGTTGAGAAGACGATCATCTGCGGACTTCCGGTTGAGCGTCTGTTCTATCGCCATAATGATGAAGCCTGTCCGCATCCGGATGATATTCCGTTTTTGAACCAGCAGACCAGAATCGTTCTTGAAAACTGCGGTAAGATCGATGCGGAATCTATTGATGAATACATTGCTGTAGGTGGATTTTCAGCCATGGCAAAGGCTTTCTTTGAGATGACCCCACAGGGTGTTATTGATGAGATCACGAAATCTGGTCTTCGCGGCCGTGGCGGTGCCGGATTCCCGGCAGGCAAGAAATGGTCACAGGTAGCACGTCAGCCCGAGAAGGTTCGCTACGTAGTATGTAATGGTGACGAGGGTGATCCCGGAGCATTTATGGATGGTTCCGTAATGGAAGGTGATCCTTACAAGATGATCGAAGGTATGGTCATTGCAGCTTACGCAGTAGGCGCAGAAGATGGCTATATCTACGTACGTGCCGAGTATCCTCTTTCTGTACAGAGACTCCGGATGGCCATTGAACAGGCAGAATCCTATGGCCTTCTTGGTGACAATATCCTTGGTTCCGGTATTAATTTCCACTTACATATCAATCGGGGTGCCGGAGCATTCGTATGTGGTGAAGGTTCTGCCCTGACTGCATCCATCGAAGGCAACCGAGGTATGCCTCGTGTTAAACCGCCGAGAACTGTTGAGCAGGGTCTGTGGGGCAAGCCAACTGTTCTTAATAACGTAGAGACCTACGCTAACGTACCGAAGATCATCCTTCAGGGTGCTGACTGGTTTCATACCATCGGTACAGAGGGAAGCCCTGGAACAAAGACATTCTCACTTACCGGTTCCATTGAGAACACTGGTCTTATCGAGGTTCCTATGGGAACAAGTCTTCGCCATATTATCTATGATATCGGTGGCGGCCTTAAGAGCGGTGCTGCATTTAAGGGAGTGCAGATCGGCGGACCATCCGGTGGATGTCTGATCGATGACCAGATCGATCACCCGCTTGATTTTGACTCTGTTAAGAAGCTGGACGCTATCATGGGATCCGGCGGACTTGTTGTTATGGATGAGAATACCTGTATGGTAGAGGTTGCACGTTTCTTCATGAGCTTTACACAGCGTGAGAGCTGCGGTAAATGTGTTCCATGCCGTGAGGGTACGAAACGTATGCTTGAGATCCTTGAGAGGATCGTTGAAGGCAAGGGCGAGCTTTCCGACCTGGATGAACTGGAAGAGCTTGCAAACATGGTTCAGAGCATGGCTCTGTGCGGCCTTGGCAAGAGTGCACCGCTTCCGGTCATCAGTACCCTGAAGCGTTTCCGCGATGAATATGTAGAACATATCGTAGATAAGAAATGCCGGGCGAAAGTCTGCACGGCACTCCGTCAATTCCATATCAATCCTGAATTCTGTATCGGCTGCGGTAAGTGTGCTAAGAACTGTCCGGCAGGCGCGATTTCAGGAAAGATCAAGCATCCACATGTAATCAACAATGACGTATGTATCAAATGCGGTTCCTGTAAGGATAACTGTAACTTTGATGCGATTTATGTGGAAGCATAGAAGGGAGGATATCTTATGGGTACAATGACAATTGACGGAAGAAAAGTAGAATTTACCGACGAAAAAAATGTCCTGACAGTTATCAGGAATGCCGGTATCAATATCCCCACACTGTGCTATCATTCAGAGGTTTCCACATTTGGTGCCTGTCGTCTCTGTACAGTTGAGGATGACAGAGGCAAGACATTTGCGTCCTGTTCCGAGCAGCCGAGAGACGGAATGGTTATTTATACCAATTCCGGCCGTATTAAGAAATATCGTAAACTGATCGTGGAGCTGCTTCTTGCAGCACATTGCCGTGACTGTACAACTTGTGTAAAGAGCGGTGAGTGTATCCTGCAGGAACTGGCACATCGTCTTGGTGTGCGGGATATCCGTTTTGAAAATACAAGAGAACAGCACGAGATCGATGACAGTTCACCGTCTATCATCCGTGATCCGAACAAGTGTATCCTCTGCGGTAACTGTGTACGTGCCTGTGAGGAGCTTCAGGGAATCGGAGCTCTTGGATTCGCATTCCGTGGAACAGAAGCCATGGTTATGCCAGCCTTCAATAAGAAGATTGCCGAAACACAGTGCGTAAACTGTGGTCAGTGCCGTGTTTACTGTCCGACAGGAGCGATCTCCATCCGTACACATATGGATGAAGTATGGGATGCACTGGCTGATAAGAATACTCGTGTTGTTGCACAGGTTGCACCGGCAGTTCGTGTTGCAGTTGGTGATCATTACGGACTTGCCAAAGGCAGAAGTGTTATGGGTAAAATCGTTAACGCGCTTCACAGAATGGGCTTTGACGAAGTATACGATACCACATTCAGTGCCGACCTTACCATCATGGAAGAGACCAAGGAGTTCCTAAACAGAGTGGAGAAGGGTGAGAATCTTCCGCTTCTGACTTCCTGCTGTCCTGCATGGGTGAAGTTTATCACTGATCAGTATAAGGAATATGTTCCGAACATTTCTACCTGCCGTTCCCCACAGGGAATGATGTCTGCGGTTATCAAGGAATACTTCCGTGATCCGGAGCATGCAGCAGGCAAGAAGACTGTTATGGTTTCTATCATGCCATGTACTGCCAAGAAGGCAGAGGCGATCCGCCCCAACAGCTTTACAGATGGTGAGCAGGATACCGATATCGTTATCACAACTACCGAGCTCCTTCGAATGATCGATAACTTTGGTCTTGATTTTGCAACACTGGATCCGGAAGCATGTGATATGCCATTTGGATTCGGTTCCGGCGGTGGCGTTATCTTTGGTGTAACCGGTGGTGTTACAGAAGCAGTTCTCCGTAGATTGAGTCCGGATCACAGTAAGGAAGCCATGCATGAGATCGCAGAGTGCGGCGTACGTGGTGAAGAGGGAATCAAGGAATTCACTGTACCATACAAGGGAATGGATATCAATGTATGCGTTGCCAGCGGACTCGCTAATGCAAGAACTGTTATGGAACGTGTAAAGAACGGTGAAGCAAACTATCACCTTATCGAGGTTATGGCATGCCGCCGTGGATGTATCATGGGTGGAGGTCAGCCGACCAGATCCGGTGACAGAACCAAGGCAGCAAGAGCTAGGGGACTGTATAATGCAGACAATACAATGATCATCAAGAAATCGGATGAGAACCCGCTTGTTCTGGAGCTTTATGAGGGTCTTCTTAAAGGTAAGGAACATCACCTGCTCCACAATGAATTCTATATTAAGGAATAGTGAATAATTGATACTGTCCACAGAGTGAATAATAACGATTAATGAAAAAAACTGCTGTCTGCAGATGAACAGCAGCATATAAGAAGCCTCCATAGCATATACTGTGATATACGGGAGCTGTCCGTCGGGCAGTTCCCGGGATTTACAGGCCAATATATGCAGGGAGGCTTTTTTATATGGAAAACTTTCAGGTTTACCATGATATCCAGGCCCGGACCGGCGGGGATATCTACATAGGGGTGGTGGGCCCGGTACGAACAGGAAAATCCACTTTTATCCGCAGATTTATGGAACTGGTGGCTCTGCCTGCTATCAGTGAAGAGAAAAGGGCAGAGCTTCAGGATGAGCTGCCTTTAAGCGGAGCCGGAAAAATGATTACAACAGTGGAACCGAAATTTATTCCAAAAGATGCAGTGGAAGTTACCATAGGTGAGAACCAGAAGATCCGCGTAAAACTCATTGACTGTGTAGGATTTCTGGTAAAAGACGCATCTGGAAATGTGGAGGAAGGCCGTGAGCGGATGGTTAAGACTCCATGGATTGAAAAAGCGATTCCTTTTCATGATGCAGCCAGGATCGGTACGGAAAAAGTCATCGGTCAGCATTCTACCATAGGAATTGTCATTACTGCAGATGGAAGCTTCGGGGAAATTCCAAGAGAGAATTTTATCCCTGCAGAGGAGCAGACCATAAAAGAACTGAAGACACAGGGCAAACCATTTCTGATCCTAGTAAACTCCCAGGCTCCATACAGTGAAGAAACCGGAAAAATCGTGCAGGACATGGAAGAAAAATATGGGGTCTCCGTTCTGGCAGTCAACTGCGAACAGCTTCGAAAAGAGGACGTTACCAGGATCCTGGAAAAAATCCTCTACGAATTTCCGGTCAGTGAGATTGAACTATTTGTCCCGAAATGGGTGGAAATGCTTTCTCCGGAACATGAAGTTAAGGCAGCGTTGTTAAATGAGATCCGGGAAAAAATGACGAAGCTTACTCATGTGAGAGACATAAACAAGGATTCCGTACAGCTGGAAAGCCCTTATGTGGAAGATACACTCCTGGAGAAAGTCAGTCTATCTGATGGAACTGTGCGTGTCCGTATTTCTGTAAAAGACGGCTATTATTACCGGATGCTCAGTGAGATGAGCGGCATCCCCATGGAAAGTGAATACGAACTGATCCAGACGATGAAAGAACTTGCAGGTATGAAGGAACAGTTTGTAAAAGTCCAGACAGCACTGGAAGCGGTGAAAGGAACCGGCTATGGTGTGGTAGTTCCGGAACTTTCCGAGATCACCATTGAAGATCCGGAAGTGATCCGTCAGGGAAATAAATTTGGGGTGAAGATCCGTTCCAAAAGTCCGTCCATTCATATGATCCGTGCAGGGATCGAGACAGAGATCGCGCCTATTGTGGGAACAGAGCAGCAGGCAGAAGATCTGATCAAATATATCAGGGAAAGCCCGGAACGTGGAGAAAGCATCTGGGAAACCAATATATTCGGGAAATCCATCCAGCAGCTTGTAGAAGATGGGATTCGCAGCAAACTGGCTATGATCAGCGAAGAAAGCCAGGTGAAGCTACAGGATACCATGCAGAAGATCGTCAACGACAGCAAAGGCGGACTGGTATGTATTATCATATAATTGTTTAACCGAATAAACTGCGGAGCAGTTATTCGGTTATGAGCAAGTAGCGAAAGCGGATTGCGAATATCCGATTGACTAAAAAAAGGACGTTTCTCAGCAGACGTCCTTTTTTCCGTGATGTTTCTTCCATTCCGTGATAAACTGCAGCTGTTCCAGATCGGAAAGCTCCTGTGAAGCAGCGTCGTTTCCGGCAGCAGCACAACAGAAAAGGATAAAGATTTGAATTCCGAAGAATATAAGAAAAAACAGAAACATAAAGAACCCTCCTGACATTTTTGATTGATATCTGATCACAGTTCCGAAATATTTAGGGTTTTCCGGATAGTGATAAGTATGGGAGGAAAAAGTGAATTTTATACATTATATGACAGAAAAACGAAAAAATTACATATTATGAATGAAGTTGCAAAAAAGCATGGCCCTGAATAGGCTAAAGAGAAACCATCTGTCCGGCAGGAGATTTTTTGCCATGCGTAAAAAAGTATATACAGGAAAAGGAATCGGTGTGGCTGTGCTGGACACCGGAATTTTTCCTCATATAGATTTCGGCAGCCGTATCAGGGCTTTCTGTGATTTTACAAAAGGAAAAACAGGACCTTATGATGATAATGGACATGGAACCCACGTAAGCGGGATCCTGGGAGGGGATGGAGCTGCGTCAGATGGCAGATACAAAGGAGCTGCACCTGGATGCAGCATCATTGCCCTGAAAGTTCTGGACCGGTTCGGGAACGGAAGCAGGGAAGATGTGCTCAGGGCTTTCAGGTGGATCGTGAATTTCGGACAGATCTATAATATCCGTGTTGTAAATATTTCTGTTGGAACTACTTCCAGGAGCAGAAACGAACAGCAGGATCTTCTGCGTGGAGTGGATGAGCTCTGGGACCAGGGACTTGTGGTGGTGGCAGCTGCCGGAAACCAGGGGCCTGGGTCAGGAACTGTAACTGCACCGGGAAGTAGCCGTAAGATTATCACCGTGGGTTCCAGTGATATGCTCCAGGGAAATAAGGCTGTTTCCGGTAGAGGACCTACATTTGAGTGCGTGTGCAAGCCGGATCTGGTAGCACCTGGAAACCGGATCACAGCCTGCGCACCCGGCTATCCTTATTCCTATGGGATCAAAAGCGGAACATCCATGTCAACTCCAAGAATTTCCGGTGCAATAGCTTGTCTTCTGGAAAAAGAACCTCAGCTTTCCAATGTGGAAGTAAAAATGTTGTTAAAAGAAAGCACGGATGATATGGGACTTCCCAGAAATCAGCAGGGATGGGGTAAATTTAACTGTGAAAAACTGATGAAATGTTAAATTATTATATAATTTCTATAAACATGTTATGGTAAAGCATAAAAGCGTTGACGGAAATAGAAAATATGGGTACAATGTACAGTAAAAGTGCAAAAGAAAGACTCTAAAGGAGAAAATATTATGGAAAAAATTAAAATGCAGACACCTTTAGTTGAGATGGACGGAGATGAGATGACACGTATCCTGTGCAGATCATCAAGGACGAACTTCTCACACCATATCTTGATCTGAATACAGAATATTATGATCTTGGTCTTGAGCACAGAAATGAGACAGATGATCAGGTAACTATCGATGCAGCAGAGGCAACCAAGAAATACGGTGTTGCTGTAAAATGTGCAACCATCACTCCGAATGCAGCCAGAATGGAAGAGTATGACCTTAAAAAAATGTACAAGAGCCCGAACGGAACCATCCGTGCCATTCTTGATGGAACTGTATTCCGTGCACCGATTGTAGTAAAGGGCATTGAGCCATGTGTAAAGAACTGGGTAAAACCGATCACACTTGCCCGTCATGCATATGGAGATATATACAAGAACACAGAGTTCTATATTGACAAACCAGGAGATGCTTATCTTGTATTTGAAGGTGAGGACGGAGAAGAACGCAAAGAGCTGATCCAGCACTTTGACGGAGCAGGTGTCCTTCGTGGTATGCACAATCTTGATGATTCCGTAAAAAGTTTTGCAAGAAGCTGTTTTAACTATGCGCTGGATATCAGACAGGACGTATGGTTTGGAAGCAAAGATACCATCTCCAAGACATATGACGGCAGATTTAAAGAGATCTTCCAGCAGATCTTTGATGCAGAGTTCAAGGATAAATTTGAGAAAGCAGGACTCACCTATTTCTACAGCCTGATCGATGATATCGTAGCACGTGTTATGAAAGCTGACGGTGGATTTATCTGGGCCTGCAAGAACTATGACGGCGATGTTATGAGTGATATGGTTTCTTCTGCATTTGGTTCTCTTGCAATGATGACATCTGTCCTGGTATCTCCGAAGGGATATTTCGAGTACGAGGCTGCTCACGGAACAGTACAGAGACATTACTACCGTCATCTCGAGGGAAAAGAAACTTCCACAAACTCCGTTGCAACGATTTTTGCATGGACAGGTGCTCTCAGAAAGAGGGGAGAGCTGGATGGAAATGCAGCACTTGTTGATTTTGCGGGAAAACTGGAAAAAGCAACTCTTGACACTATCGAAAGCGGAAAAATGACAAAAGACCTTGCTCTTATCACATCCCTGAAAGATGTACAGGTACTGAACAGCAGGGACTTCATCCTGGCTGTAAAGGCAAGACTTGATGAGCTGATGGCATAAGATCCGATCAGAGAAAGAAATTATTCTGATGTGATAAAAAAACTGCACCGAAGATCCTGAAATATGGATCACGGTGCAGTTTTTTAACCGAATCAAGTAAGTCCCCTGCTTCAATTGCGAGGAGCAATAAGCAGTGGGTGGGACTTACTTGTATCAGGAGGGGTGACAAGCCCCACTCCTGATAAACTGCGGAGCAGTTATTCGGTTATGAGCAAGTAGCGAAAGCGGATTGCGAATATCCGATTGACTATAGGGAGGAAAACAGATGTTAGGAGTATGCCTTTTATTCGTAGGAATCGTTCTGATCAATAATGGAATGTGCACCTTATATAACGTAGACGGAAAATCCACAGCTGTCATGAATATTTTTACAGGTGGACTATCTCTGTTTATCAATTTTGTGAATCTTGTACAGGGAAACTATTATGCGGCAGGAACAGGACTTCTGTTCTGCTTCACTTACCTGTTTGTAGCTTTTTCCAGGATACTGAAACTGAGTCCGATCCCGTTTGCATGGTTTTCCACATTTGTGGCTGTCAATGCAGTGGTATTTGGAACTATTGAAGGATTTCTGGGAAGCAAAACTCTGGGGATCACACCGGATATCCGCTGGGCAGGAATCTGGTATCTCTGGGCGATTCTTTGGGGAACTGCCTTTGTAGAAGATATCATGGGAAAAAAGCTCGGAAAATTTGTTCCGGTGCTTCAGGTGATCGAAGGTGTAATTACGGCCTGGGTGCCGGGAGTGATGCTACTCCTTGGAGTATGGTAAGAATAGAGGAGAAAATATATGCTTTGTGAAAAAATTCTGGGAAAACTAAAGGATTTTGATCTGACCGGAAAAACGGTGGAATATGTGGATATTGAATGGCATGAAGCATTTAAAAAGATCCACAGAAAACTACAGACAGTGGCCGGGAGGTAGGAATCCGGCTGGATGATTTTGTGCTCATAAGAGGACTTTTTCAGGATGATGTGATCTATTCGGATGAAAATCTGGTGATCGCAGTAAATACACCACCCTGCGAAGTGATAGAGGTATCTCTGAAGCCGGGGCACGAGAAATATGTGGCAAAAGTCTGCTACGAGATCGGAAACCGCCATGCACCGCTTTTCTGGGGAGATCAGGAAAATACATTTATTACGATCTACAATGAGCCGATGATGGTCATGCTGGAAAAGCTTCACGGTGTAAAGGCAGAGAAAAAGACGGTGAAGCTGGATTTTGACCGCAGGATCTCAGCTGCCATCCATAATCATCATCACTGAGGAAATTATATGGATAAAATAAAAGAAATCCGCCGTTTTTTTCTTTTGCAGGTAAATGATGCTCTTTTTCCGATAGGAGGTTATTCACATTCCCAGGGTCTGGAAACCTATATCCAGCAGGGTATTGTGCACGATGAAAAAACAGCGGCAGATTATATCAGAAGAAAACTGAAATTGAACCTGGCCTGCACCGATCTTCTTGGAGTACGTCTGGCTTACGAGTATGCACTGAAGGAAAATGTGGCGGCACTGGATGATTTGGAGGAGATCCTCGGGGCATCCAGGATTCCCATGGAGCAGAGGGAAGCATCCAGAAAAATGGGATCCCGTTTTACAAAGACGATCTGTAAACTGCCCCAGGAAAATATTCCCATGGAAAAAAGGAAAATCTTTGAAGAATATCTGGAAGCCCGGAGGGGGAAGCCTGTAAGCCATTGCTGCGCGTATGGGGTTTTTTGTGCAGCAATGGGAATCGAAGAAGAAGAAACCTTGTATCATTATCTCTATGCCCAGACCTCTGCAATGGTGACAAACTGTGTAAAAACCATTCCGCTGAGTCAGAGTGCAGGGCAGAAGCTTCTCTGCGGATGTTATGAAGAGTTTGAGGATATACTATCCTATATTTCGGACTGTACGGAAGAGGATCTCTGTCTGTCAGCACCAGGATTCGATATTCGGGGAATCCAGCACGAGAAGCTTTATTCCAGACTTTATATGTCGTAAACAGAGAGGAGTAATTTTTTATGTCATATGTAAAAATCGGTGTTGCCGGACCGGTAGGTTCCGGTAAAACAGCTTTGATCGAGGCTTTGTCAAGAAAAATGGCGAAAGATTACAGCATTGGTGTTATTACGAATGACATTTACACCAAAGAAGATGCTCAGTTTCTTGCAAAAAACAGTGTACTTCCGGTAGAGCGCATTATTGGTGTGGAGACAGGAGGATGTCCTCATACTGCTATCCGCGAGGATGCGTCCATGAATCTTGAAGCTGTAGATGAGATGATGGAGCGTTTTCCGGATATCCAGCTCCTTTTTATTGAGAGCGGAGGAGATAACCTTTCTGCTACATTCAGTCCGGAACTTGTAGATGCTACGATCTTTGTTATTGATGTGGCTGAGGGAGACAAGATCCCGAGAAAAGGCGGCCCTGGAATCACAAGGTCAGATCTTCTGGTGATCAACAAGATCGATCTTGCACCTTATGTAGGAGCAAGTCTTGAAGTTATGGATCGGGATTCCAGAAAAATGAGAGGAGAAAGACCGTTTGTTTTCACAAATATCCGTGGTGATGAACAGGTAGATACTGTTGTGGAATGGATCAAAAAAAATGTGCTTCTGGAAGACATGTAGGAAAGGCGGGCTGATCTTTGGCAGAAAATAAATTCGGAAAACTTTCCAGATTGTCTCTGAAAACCGGTATCAGAGAAGAAAAAACCATCGTGGAAGATGTGGCTTTTACAGCCCCCTATAAGATCATGAATCCTTTTCCGAAGAAAAACGGCGGGATCTCTGTTATGCCGCTCTGCGCTTCAGCGGGGATCATGGAAGGAGACAGGCAGGAGTTTGATTTTTTTGTGGCAGAAGGAACGGAACTGGAATTTCTGTCCCAGTCCTTTGATAAAGTCCACAGGATGAAAGATGGGGAAGCTATCCGTCATGTAAAGGCGAATGTGGAGAAAAATGCGGTTTTTTATTATTATCCGCAGCCGGTGATCCCCTATGCTCAGTCTGCTTTTGACAGCACCATGGAATTTGATCTGGCAGATGAAAGCTCCGGACTTTTTCTGCTGGAGATCATCTCCTGTGGAAGAAAGGCTTCTGCTGAGCGGTTCCTGTATTGTAAATTTGCCTCCAGGGTAAATATCAGACGTGCGGGGCGACTGATCTATCGCGATAATACCCGCTATGAGCCTGATAAAATGGACATGGAAGGGCTTGGCATGTATGAAGGACATACGCACATGGCCAATATTTTTCTGAGTGGACCGGCCTGTGATATGCAGGAAAAAATATGGGAAGTTCTGGAAAATGAGAAGGAATGTGCCGGTGGTGTAACACAGTTGGTTCATGGAGATCTTGCTGTCCGTATTCTGGGACATCGGGCACAGAAGCTGCAGGAAATAGCAGAGGAAATAAAGGCGATTTTTGAAGAAGCAATTAGTGGTAATGAGTAATAAAACGCTGCAGAAATTGGTGGAATATTTCTGTGGCGTTTTTTTGTGGTGCAAATATCTGTTTTGCAGCAGATTGACATGGAATACCTGAAAAGTTATAATCGAACGGACAGAAGGCTGAGAACAGTCTTGATATGAACAGACAGAATCCGGGAGCTTTTCCGGAATGTGAAGTTACAGGAGGAGTAAAAACGTGACAGACCAGGAACGTTTTATGAAAGAGGCAATCCGCCAGGCAAAAAAGGCCCGTGCATTGGAGGAAGTACCGATTGGCTGTGTGATCGTACATGAGGGAAAGATCATAGCCAGGGGATATAACCGCCGGAATACAGATAAAAATACCTTATCCCACGCAGAACTCAATGCTATCCGAAAAGCCAGCAAAAAGCTGGGAGACTGGCGTCTGGAGGGATGCACTATGTATGTAACTCTGGAACCCTGTCAGATGTGTTCCGGTGCACTGGTACAGTCCAGGATCGACGAGGTGGTGATTGGCTGTATGAACCCGAAAGCAGGCTGTGCCGGATCTGTGATGAATCTTCTTCAGATCGAAGGCTTTAATCATCAGGTAAAGATCACTGAAGGGGTGCTGGAAGAGGAATGCTCCGAAATGCTTTCCGCATTTTTCAGGAAACTGAGGGAAAAAAAGAAGCAGGCAAAAATTTTGAAAAAACAGGAAGCAGAGCGCCTTGCTGGGCAGCAGATGCAAGAAGGACAGGTGTAGCAGATATTTTCTCTTGACAGAATTACACGGAAATATCAAAATAAAATCATAAATGAGATTCTGGAGAAAGGGATTTCATTCAGATAAAACGAGAGCTGTCCGGATTGGAACAGCAGAAAATGGAGGACCGCAAAATGGAACTTGAAGCTTTAAGAAAAGACATGGTAACAGCGATGAAGGCAAAGGATAAGGTAACGAAGGAAGCAGTTTCTGCACTGATCGCAGCAGTAAAAAAAGCTGCCATTGATGAGGGATGCCGTGATGACATCAAAGGAGAGCTTGTGGACAGAGTTATCCTGAAAGAACTGAAAACAGCAAAAGAGCAGATCGATACCTGCCCGGCAGAACGTACAGATCTCAAAGAGGAGTATCAGGCAAGATATGATATCATTGCGAAATATGCTCCGAAGCAGATGGATGAAGCAGAGATCAAGGCTTATATCGAGGAGAAATTTGCAGATGTTCTGGCAACAGGAAATAAAGGCCAGATCATGAAAGCAGTTATGGGAGATCTGAAGGGAAAGGCAGACGGTAAGCTGATCAATCAGGTAGTTGCCGGATATTGTAAATAAAATAACAGTACAAAAAATCCCGCCGGATCAGTCATAAATGACGAACCCGGCGGGAATGCTGTTTATATAGAGATCATTATAATCTTTATTTACGCGCGCCGCACCTCGGAATGGTCTCACAGACGTTACCTCTACAGTTAACTCAGCCCAGGCACCCTCACGGCACACAAGAGCTTCTGCTTAGTGCTGCTGCATTCCTGCCCTGACACGGTTCACAGATTCCTGTTGCGTAAGACCCAAACGTCAACGCCACTTATAGAGGGCTGCTCCACAAGATACAAGCCTCAGATTGGCATCACCCCTGCTGTAGCGGATTGCAGGTACAGGGCACCGCTATCTCCCCGGCTGCGCGGAATTTAATTATAGACTCTTAAACCGGATTTGTCAAGGTACAGACCAAAATAAATCAGTTCATATTAAGTGTACAGTACTGTATAGCCCCGTTTTTGGTGTTGCGGAGGGTAAAGCTGATATAGGCAGACTGTTTCGCGGAAAGGCTTCCGACACGGAGGGTGGAGGAGGAAACTCCACTGTTATGGGCATTGTAATTAGTACTGTACTGTGTATAGGTTCTGTTATTGTTAAAAGAAACGCCGGTGATCTTCCAGCCATTTGCGGCAGTGCATTTCATGACAGCACTCTTCTGTGCCTTGTTGGTGTAACGGAAAGCATTATGTCCGGAGTTTTTGAATTTTCCGGCAAGGTTGCCTTTTACGCCTGTGATGGAGATGGATTTCAGTGGGTTGACATAACGAAGAACTTTGATGGTGGAAGTGTAGGTTTTGTTTCCAACCTTGAAGGAAATCTTTCCTGTTCCGGGCTTTTTAACGGCAAACCCGATATTGTAGAAATGATCGGAGTAATTGGAGGATTTTACACCCTTGCGGAAAGCCTCCGTTGTACTTTTGCAGCTGCTGGAACTGAAGGAATCCAGTGAGATCACCGATCCTCCTTTGGACACTTTAACATTGGATTTGAGAATGGTCTGTCCGGCCGGAATATTGTTGATTGAGATTTCATCGTATCCCAGCTCCTTTCCGGATGTGGGCATGTAAACAATCCGGGTCTTGGAATAATTGATTGCTGCGCTGGCGGCAAGAGGAGTCATGGCACATACCATGACTGCGGTCAATAAAGCGCAGGATAGTTTTTTGAGGATTTTTTTCATATGAGGCTCCTTTCTTGATAGAATTTTCTGTAAACACACAAAACTTACTGATAATTTAATTCTACGATGGGATGCGGATAAAGTCAACCAATAATGTTGTATGTTTGGGCTTTTTTGGCTATTGTACACTGCCTGAAAATGCTTTATAATATTATACTGTGTAAAACTCTGTGAAAAGAGAGAATACGATAGTTGTTCTGCAGAAATAGAGCAGGTGTAATATCTGTTTTACATGCGGGCAGCAACAAATAAAATGTGCACATAAAAGTGCACAGAATGGAGGACGCTATGATTAAAAGAATCGGTCTGCTGACAAGTGGTGGTGACTGTCAGGCACTGAACGCAACTATGAGAGGCGTTGTGAAGGGTCTGAGCAACAGCGTTGAGAACCTTGAAGTTTATGGATTTGATGACGGATATAAGGGACTGATCTACGGGAAATATCGTATGCTTACAGCTAAGGACTTTTCCGGGATACTGACTCAGGGCGGAACTATTCTCGGAACATCCAGACAGCCGTTCAAACTGATGCGCGTACCGGATGAGAAGGGACTGGATAAGGTTGAGGCCATGAAACAGACTTATTATAAGCTCTGCCTTGACTGTCTTGTGATCCTCGGCGGAAACGGCACACAGAAAACAGCCAATCTTCTCCGTGAAGAGGGACTGAATATCATCCATCTTCCGAAGACCATTGATAACGATATCTGGGGCACAGACATGACATTCGGTTTCCAGAGTGCACTGGAGATCGCAACCAATGCCATTGACTGCATCCATACAACAGCAGCATCCCACGGACGCGTATTTATCGTTGAGATCATGGGCCACAAGGTAGGAAGCCTTACACTGAATGCAGGTGTTGCAGGCGGTGCAGACGTTATCCTGATCCCGGAGATTCCATACGATATCAACAAGGTTGCAGAAGCCATCCAGAAACGTAACAAGGCAGGCAAGCGTTTCACCATTCTTGCAGTAGCTGAGGGAGCCATTTCCAAAGAAGATGCGGAGCTTCCGAAGAAGAAATACAAAGAGAAACTGACAGAGAGAGTGAAGAAATATCCGTCTGTATCCTATGAGATCGCAGATCAGATCCAGGCAGTAACCGGAAGTGAGGTACGTATCACAGTTCCGGGACATATGCAGCGAGGCGGAGAACCATGTGCATATGACCGCGTTCTCTCCACAAGGATCGGTGCAGGCGCAGCACAGGCTATCATGGATGAGGAATATGGTATCATGATCGGTGTTATCAACGGAAAGATCAAACGTGTTCCTCTTGCTGAATGTGCAGGCAAGCTGAAGATGGTATCACCGAAAGATCAGCTTGTAAAAGCAGCCAAACAGATTGGAATCAGTTTTGGTGATTAATTATAAGTCATATGGCCGCCGCGGAAGTCTTTCCGCGGCGACTGTGGCGAAGAGAAGGAGTGTTTTATGAGTTATACTGCTCTTTACCGTAAATTTCGTCCTGATAATTTCGACGACGTAAAAGGCCAGGATCATATCGTGACAACACTGACCAACCAGATCAAGGCCAACCGTATCGGACACGCATACCTGTTCTGCGGAACCAGAGGTACCGGTAAGACTACGGTTGCGAAGATCCTGGCGAAGGCAGTAAACTGCGAACATCCTGTAAACGGCAGTCCATGCAATGAATGTGCCATGTGCAAGGCCATCCAGGCAGGAACTGCAATGAATGTGATCGAGATCGATGCCGCATCCAACAATGGTGTTGACAACATCCGTGAGATCCGCGAGGAGGTGGCTTATCGTCCTACAGAGGGGAAATACAAGGTTTACATCATCGACGAGGTGCATATGCTCTCAACAGGAGCATTTAACGCTCTTCTGAAAACACTGGAAGAGCCTCCTTCCTACGTTATTTTTATCCTTGCAACAACAGAAGCACATAAGATCCCGATCACCATTTTATCCAGATGTCAGCGTTACGATTTTCACAGAATCTCCATTGATACCATAGCAGCCAGGCTTTCCGAACTTCTGAAAGCCGAAGGTGTGGAAGCAGAGGAGAAGGCAGTGCGCTATGTGGCAAAAAAAGGTGACGGTTCCATGCGAGATGCTTTAAGTCTTCTGGATCAGTGCATCTCTTTTTATCTGGGACAGGTGCTTACCTATGATAAAGTCCTGGATGTGCTGGGAGCTGTAGATACCGAGGTATTCAGCAAGCTTCTCCGAAAAGTTCTCGGAGGTGATGTGACAGGTTCCATCCATGTTTTAGAGGATCTGATCACAGGAGGCCGTGAGCTTGGACAGTTTGTGACGGATTTTACCTGGTATATGCGTAATCTCCTTCTTGTGAAAACTTCCGGGAATCCGGAAGATGCGATCGATGTTTCTTCTGAAAATCTGAAGCTCCTTAAGGAAGAGAGTGAGATGACAGATGTGGAGACACTGATGCGGTATATCCGTATTTTCTCTGATCTGTCTAACCAGATCCGTTTTGCAAGCCAGAAGCGTGTACTGGTGGAGATCGCACTGATCAAGCTTTGCAGGCCGGCTATGGAGACTAATCTGGACTCCGTTCTGGACCGCATCCGTGTTCTGGAGAAACAGATCGAAGAGCGTCCTGTTCAGCAGGTGATCGTCCGCGATGGTGGTGCCGGAGCAGTACAGGAAGCGGGAATGGCAGCAGGCAGTGCAGTGCAGAGTCATCAGCCGGCACCACAGAAAGCAGCACCGGAGGATCTTCAGAAGATCGTTGCAGGATGGCGTGCCATTGTGGGGCAGACAACAGGACTTTTCAAACAGTCGCTGCAGAGAGCAATCCCCAAGTATAACGGAGAGACCGGAGATCCCGTACTTTTTGTGGAATTTCAGGATTTTCTGGGACAGAATTATGTGGATAATCCGGAAGCACAGCAGGAGCTTCAGGATATTATCGCAGCCCGCACAGGAAAAAAAGTTGAGATACATATGCTGGTAGCTAATAAACATCAGCATACCAATCTTGCACAGATCACAGTAGACGATGCACTCCGGGAGAACATCCACATGGATGTCGTAGTGGAAGAAGACCCGGACGACAAAGTATAAATTAAAAGAATCAGGAGGATTTTTTTATGGCAAAAAGAGGTGGATTCCCAGGTATGGGTATGCCGGGAAATATGAACAATCTTATGAAGCAGGCGCAGAAAATGCAGCGCCAGATGGAAGAGAACCAGAAGGCTCTTGAAGAGAAGGAATTCACAGCAACAGTAGGCGGCGGAGCTGTTTCCGTTACTGTTTCCGGAAAACGTGAAGTGACAAAAGTTACACTTTCCGAAGAAGCTGTAGATCCGGATGATATCGAGATGCTTGAGGATATGATCGCAGCAGCAACAAACGAAGCTCTTCGCCAGGTTGAGTCGGAGTCAGCAGCAGTTATGTCCAAACTGACAGGCGGTCTTGGCGGAATGGGCGGAGGTCTTCCTTTCTAATGGAATATTACAGCAGCCATATCAATAAACTTATTGAGCAGCTATCCCATCTTCCGGGAATCGGAGCCAAATCCGCACAGCGTCTTGCGTTTCATATCATGAACATGCCAAAAGACCAGGTGGAGCAGCTGACTTCTTCCATTACGGATGCAAGGCTGAATGTTCAGTACTGCAAATGCTGCTACACACTGACAGATCAGGAACTTTGTCCCATCTGTGCCAACCAGAAGCGTGATCACAGCACCATCATGGTAGTTGAGAATACAAGAGATCTGGCAGCTTACGAAAAAACCGGCAAATTTGACGGTGTTTACCACGTGCTTCACGGTGCGATTTCACCAATGCTGGGAATCGGACCGGACGACATCAAACTGAAGGAGCTGATGAAACGTCTTCAGGGAGATGTACAAGAAGTTATCATAGCAACCAATTCCAGTCTGGAAGGCGAGACAACAGCGATGTATATCAGCAAGCTGATCAAGCCCACAGGGATCAAGGTCAGCCGTATTGCCAGCGGAGTTCCGGTGGGCGGCGACCTGGAATACATTGATGAAGTGACACTTCTCCGCGCACTTGAGGGGAGAGTAGAACTTTAAATGAATGCGGAATCCGAATATATGATTGACTGAGCGGTATTTCCGTACCGGAGGAGGTGAGACGGTGGCAAAAAAGAAAGCAACTTCTTCAGACGTGGCAGCGCGTGCCGGGGTTTCTCAGGCAACCGTATCCATGGTGTTGAACAGGAAATATAATGTTTCTTTTTCCAGGAAAACAGTGGAACGTGTGGAACAGGCAGCAAAAGAACTGGGCTATGAGCTGCCGGGCCACCGGAAGCGGAAGGACAGCCCGAAAGAAAAACTGATCGTTGTTTTCTGCCCTACGCTCACAAGTCCTTATTATGTACTGCTTCTTCAGGGAATCGAGTCCGTGGCCAATGCACAGGGATACGGAGTGTTTATCTGTAATACCCAGAGAGACGCAGGACTGGAAGAGAAATATCTCCGGATGATGCGGACCATGCAGCCCTGTGGGATCATCTATACCTGCAATCCTCATCCTGATTTTCAGCATCAGGTGGAAAAGATTGCAAAAGAGATTCCGCTGGTCATCATCAGTAACAAAGAAAAAACAACCACAGTGGATGCCATTAATCAGGATAATTCCGTAGTAGGAAAAATGATGGCCAGACATCTTCTGGATCTTGGACACACGGACGTGGCTTTTATCACGCCGCCTCTTACCAAACGGCAGTGGCAGCGCTCTAAAAGAGTAGAAGGTTTTGTACGCGAATTTGAGAAAGAAGGAAAAAAAGATCATGTGATCATCAAGGTGGCAGATGAATCCAATGACAGAAAGATCCCCCGTATGGATTCTGAGTATGCCATGGGATATGATCTGACCATGGAACTGCTCCATGAAGGAAAAAAATTCACAGCGATTGCAGGCCAGAATGATATGATGGCTATCGGAGCCATTGATGCGCTCCGTGAGATGCGCCTTCATGTACCAAAAGACGTTTCGGTTATTGGCTGTGATAATATTTTTTATTCCGGTATCCAAAGAATCTCGCTGACGACTATTGATCATTTTGTTGCGCTGAAAGGCCGTGATGCCTGTGATATCGTTATCCGGAAGATTGATATGAATGATAAATTCTATTTTGATGAAAGACCTGCAAGTCTTTACAATATTGAGTATACTCCGAAGCTGATCATGCGCCGGACAACGGGGTATGCAAAGGTGGATTGAGATAGGTCTGCCAGCAGAAAAATAAATAATGGCGCATAAATTATTAATAATAATATATAGAGAGACTTCCGCAAGTACATTTAATTGTAAAAGTTAAAAAAACCGATATTTACAGCAATATATGAGGTTTTGGAAAATGGATGTAAGCTGTTATGGGTGAAAAAATTGACAGGCTCTGTTAATAAAATACTACTTTATTAATAAAATATTTATTAATAAAAAATAAGAGCCTTGACCCTCACAATGAGTTTGTTATAATGAAATCATCAAGAAAAAGAACGAACGTAAACAGGAGGAAAAAACAATGAAATTTTTTATCGACACAGCTAAAGTAGAGGATATCAGAGAAGCTAATGACATGGGAGTTATCTGTGGTGTTACAACCAACCCGTCCCTTATTGCAAAAGAGGGAAGAGACTTCAACGAAGTAATCAAAGAGATCACAACTATCGTTGACGGACCGATCAGCGGTGAGGTTAAAGCTACAACAACAGATGCTGAGGGCATGATCCGTGAGGGACGTGAGATCGCAGCAATCCATCCGAACATGGTTGTTAAGATTCCGATGACAACAGAAGGACTGAAAGCGGTTAAAGTGCTTTCTTCTGAGGGAATCAAGACAAACGTTACTCTGATCTTTTCCGCTAACCAGGCACTTCTTGCAGCAAGAGCAGGTGCTACATATGTATCTCCGTTCCTTGGAAGACTGGACGACATCTCTACAGATGGTGTTGAGCTGATCCAGCAGATCGCTGAGATGTTTGCGGTTGCAGATATCCCGACAGAGATCATTGCAGCAAGTGTTCGTCATCCAATGCACGTAACAGCATGTGCACTTGCAGGTGCTGACATTGCTACTGTACCGTTCAAGGTAATCGAGCAGATGACACATCATCCGCTGACAGATGCCGGTATCGCTAAATTCCAGGCTGACTACAAAGCAGTATTCGGTGAGTAATTAACTGGAAGCTCTTTTATATATAAACACTCCGGCATGACCGGAGCACCAAAAAAGGAGACATTTATAACATGGATAAGTTAGAACTTCAGAAAGTTGCCAACGAAGTCCGCAAGGATATCGTAACAGCAGTCCATGCAGCAAAGGCCGGACATCCGGGTGGATCCCTTTCTGCAGCAGATGTGTTTACTTACTTATATTTCGAGGAGATGAACATCGACCCGAAGGATCCTAAGAAAGCAGACCGTGACCGTTTTGTTCTTTCCAAAGGACATACAGCACCAGGACTTTACTCTGTACTTGCAGAGAGAGGATACTTCCCGAAAGAAGACCTGAAAACACTTCGTCATCTTGGTTCCTACCTTCAGGGACATCCGGATATGAAACATATCCCGGGCGTTGATATGTCAAGCGGTTCCCTTGGACAGGGTATCTCTGCAGCAGTAGGTATGGCTCTTTCCGCTAAACTGAGCAATGATGATTATCGTGTATATACATTGCTTGGAGATGGTGAGATTGAGGAAGGACAGGTATGGGAGGCTGCTATGTTTGCAGGATTCCGTAAACTGGACAACCTGGTTGTGATCGTGGACAATAACGGACTTCAGATCGACGGTGATATTGCAGATGTATGCTCCCCGTACCCGATTGACAAGAAATTCGAAGCTTTCAATTTCCATGTGATCAATGTTGCTGACGGCAACGATATGGATCAGCTGAAAGCTGCTTTTGATGAGGCAAGAGCTACCAAAGGTATGCCGACAGCTATCATCATGAAGACCGTAAAAGGCAAGGGCGTTTCCTACATGGAAAACGCAGTAGGCTGGCACGGAAAGGCTCCGAATGACGAGCAGTATGCACAGGCAATGGAAGATCTGGAGAAGGTAGGTGAAGCGTTATGTCAGAAGTAAAGAAAATCGCAACAAGAGCAAGCTACGGCAGTGCCCTTGTAGAATTAGGTAAAAAACACGAGAATCTTATCGTTCTGGACGCTGACCTTGCTGCAGCTACACAGACAGGTATGTTCAAGAAAGAATTTCCGGAGCGTCATATTGACTGCGGTATCGCAGAGTGCAACATGATGGGTATTGCGGCAGGAATTGCTTCCACAGGCAAGGTTCCTTTTGCAAGTACATTTGCCATGTTTGCAGCCGGACGTGCTTATGAGCAGGTTCGCAACTCCATCGGATATCCGAAGCTTAATGTAAAGATTGGAGCAACTCACGGCGGTATTTCCGTAGGTGAGGACGGTGCCACACATCAGTGCCTTGAGGACTTTGCACTTATGAGAGTAATTCCTGGAATGGTTGTTGCAAGCCCGTCTGATGATATCGAGGCCAAGGCTATGGTTGAGGCCGCTTATGAGCATCAGGGACCGGTATACATGAGGTTTGGACGTCTTGCAGTTCCGGTTATCAATGACAGACCAGATTATAAATTTGAGCTTGGTAAAGGTATTGTTCTCCGCGAGGGAAAAGATCTTACCATCATTGCAAACGGACTTTGCGTTGCTCCTGCTCTTGAGGCAGCTGAGAAGCTTGCAGCAGACGGAATCGATGCAAAAGTTATCAATATCCACACCATTAAACCTCTTGATGAGGAGCTTGTTGTTGCAGCTGCCAAAGAAACAGGCAAAGTTGTAACTGTTGAGGAGCACTCTATCATTGGCGGACTTGGCGGAGCTGTATGCGAGTGTCTGGCTGAGAAGGCTCCTGTACCGGTTAAACGTATCGGAATCCACGATGTATTCGGTGAGTCCGGCCCGGCGGCAGAGCTTCTTCATAAATATGGTCTTGATGCAGAGGGTATCTACAGCCAGATTAAAGACTTTGCTTAAAATCAGTTTGAGGATGTCCGCTTTATAAATCAACAGGAGATCATATCTGTCTCTGCGGGAAGGATTTTTAAGATCCCTCCGGCAATGACATCTGCCAGTGCTACTACGGTGGAGAGCCGTGTTGTCTGCAGAGTGAGATGTTCCAGCATTCCGGCAATGTTCACAATGCCTGTGATGTGGATATCTCCAACAGGCGGAAGATTTTTCTGAACACCAGCACCTGGGTACAGTGCACCATTTCCAATGGTCACATAGCCCAGGTGCTTTTTTTGTCCAAGGGAAGCATCAATAGCAATGACCAGGGCATGCGGGTGGAGCTGTCCGATAAGCCTGGAGCTTTTTTCAAGATTCAAGGCATGTACCGGGTCGGAGAGCGTTCCGTAGACAAAGATCCGCGGACTTTCGTGGGGATGAAGCAGATGTCCTATATATGGGCCTAAGCAATCACCGGTGATCCGGTCACTGCCAATGCATAAAAAAACAATCTCAGTCCATTTTTTGGGACAGTGAAGAATGCATTTTTTTAAAAGATATGCAATTTCTCCGGAAGAACCGGTTTTATTTGAATCAATGTAAAAAGCCATGGGGAACCTCGATTCTTTTCTTTTCTCTTCATCTTATCCCGAAAATGGGAAAAATATGCACGCTGCAGAATCTGTCGGTAAATTATGGGAAAAGTATCTTATATTGTGCTAAATTCCGCGTTTTTGCTGTGATATGCTGTATCCGAAGGGGTGATATAAGATGATTGAGGTCATTTATAAAGAGGAACAGGCAGAACAGGATGGAGCACAGGAAACCTTTGCCATGCCGAGAAACGTCCGGCAGATTGGACTTGCCAACGGGAATTACAGGATTTATGTGGAAGATTATGTATATACATTTCTGAAGAGGCTGTCGGAAGAGGAGGGAGAGAGGGGAAAAGCAGCTATTCTCACAGGTGAGATCAAATGGACGGCAGATATGACCTGTGTTTTTGTAAAAGGAGGACTGGCTGCGGACGAGATGGAAGCTACGGTGGAACATATTGATTTTTCAGAAGAAATATGGCAAAAACTGCAGGAAAACAAAGAAAAGTATTTTCCGGATCAGGAAATTGTTGGATGGTTTTTTGCACAGCATCAGGTGGCTGTGGAGATTACAGATTTGCTGGTGAAAGCACATTTAAGGTATTTTGGAGGAGAAAAGATCCTGATGCTGATGGAACCGGTGGAATGTGATGAGGCATTTTTTCGTTATGATGGCGGAACGATGGTGAAGGTAGAGGGCTATTATATCTATTATGAAAAAAATTCTCAGATGCAGACGTATATGATAGAAAGAAAACAGAATGTCGGACCGGAAACATCTGAGAAAGTAGAGGATAAAGCTGTCCGGAATTTTCGTAAGATCATAGACAGCAAAAAACCGGGAGAACAGGAGGAGGAAAAGACTTCCGTTTTTTCTTATGCAGCAACGGTGTGTCTGGCTCTGGCAGTGCTGGCAACCGGAGTGGCATTTTTTCAGAACCGGCAGAAAAGTTCCGGGATTCCGGAGGATGTGGCAACCGCTTCCGCAGTAATCGCTCAGATAACACCAGAAGAGGCCGAGACTAATAGTACGGATGCAGAGTTGTCCGGTGAAGTGGTAACGGAACCGGAAAAGTCAGAGCCTTCAGATGAGAGTGTGCCGATCACTGCCGCAGTGACCCCAAAAACAGACAAACTATCTGCAACGGAGCCACTTTCTGACGCTGAAAAAAATGATATTACGCAGACACCGGTGCCGGCAGTGACAGAAAAAGCACAGACACAGACAGAAAATAATTCAGGAAGTACAGGAGCAGAAAAAAAACAAAAAAATTATGCAGAAAAGAAATTGAAAAAAAATAAAGATACAGATGCAGACGAAAATAAAGATCAGAATACACAGCAGGCAGCAGAAACTGCGGCATCAGCGGAGAATGCGCATCCCACATATGTGATAAGGCCAGGAGATACTTTATACCAGATCAGTATTCGATGTTACGGAAATGCAGAGGCAATGGAAGAAATCTGTAAACTTAACGGGATTTCTGCCAACGAAATTATTTATCCCGGGCAGGTAATTGTTTTACCCTGACTGAGTGTGCTATAATAACTGGAAAACCAGTTTACAATTAATGATAAGGTAAGGGATACAGTTGTGAATATCATAAAAAAAATTCAAAAAAAACAAAAGCGTAAAAAGTTGATGAAACAAAAAGCAAAACTGGCGCAGGAGCAGGCTGTACAGGTGGGAACATCCAGAGGAAAGTCGTACCATCGCCGTAAGCTCTCAGACACTGGAAAAAAACTGGTAGCAACGGCGGTTGTGGTGGTGGCAGTGTGCCTTGTATTTGTTTATGTTGAGAAGCGGAGTTACCACAGTTATAAGGTGCTTAATACCAGTGAACAGGAAGATGTTGTTTCCACCCAGTATGTGGAGATGGATGGAGATATTCTGAGGTACAGTCCGGATGGGGTATCTGTTGTTGACAGCAGTATGAATACGGTGTGGAATGAAACTTACACCATGCAGAATCCCATTGCTGATGTCAATGGAAGCAGGGCAGTTGTTGCAGACAGTGAGGGGACATCTCTTTATATCTGCGATAAGAAAGGGATCACAGGAACTGTTACAACATCATATTCAATTGTAAAAGTCCGGATAGCGGCTAATGGAATGGTAGCAGCGATTCTTGATAATGATGAAAATACCTGGATCAATTTTTACAATTCAGATGGAAGCCTGGTGGCAGAGAACCTTACGAAAATAGATGATCCCGGATATCCGATGGATGTTGCGGTTTCTGACAATGGTGTGATGATGGTAACATTCCAGTATGTAGATGGAAGTAAGACTACCAGCTATGTTGCTTTTTATAATTATGGAGATGTAGGACAGAATGAGGATGATAGAATCGTAAGTGGTTATACTTACGAGAACGCGGTGATTCCGCAGGTAGAGTGTATCAGCGAAAGCCAGTATATTGCGTTGCGGGATGATGGATTTTCTACTTATCAGGGAAACCAGATTCCGAAAGAGAGCAAGACTATCAATGTAAAACAGGAGATCGTAAGCACATTTTTTGATGATGAAAGGATCGGGTTGGTATTCAAGAACAATAATAAAGATAGTGAATATACAATGGAAGTCTATAATATGAACGGGCAGCTGAAGTTTCGCAGGAATTTCAATGTTGCATACAGCACTATCAAGATGAGCGGTGGAAACATTATCATGTACAACAGTTCCCAGATCTGCGTAATGAACAGCCGCGGTGTGCAGAAATATATGGGAAGTGTGGATGGGACGATCCGTAATTTCTTTAAAATCGGATGGAACAAATACCTGATGGTGATGGATAACGGAGTCAGCACCATTAAATTCAGTTAAGGAGGCAGATATGAGCTGGACATGGCTTGGACTGGCTGTGATTGTACTGCTTGCCTTTTCTATGGTTGACGGGTACCGGCGCGGTTTTATAAAAGAAGTAGTATCTGTACTGCTCGTTATGTTATCTGTTGTTGTAGTATGGCTGATCAATCCCTATGTGAATTCTTTTATCAGGGATAATACATCTGTTTACGAAAAAATCCAGGATGTCAGTGGGAATTTTGCAGAATCACTGATGGATGGGAAAACTGTAGTTGACGGGGAACAGCAGAATGAGCTGATCAGCGGCATGAACTTTCCAGAATTGCTTCAGAATGGAATAGCAGATAATAATACGGCAGCAGTGTATCAGACCCTTTCTGTAAATACATTCGGAGAATATGTTTCTCGCTATCTTGCCAATATAGCAGTAAACTGCCTTTCTTTTCTGGTGTCATATATACTGGCATCTGTGCTGATCCATGTATTTGCCTATGCACTGGATCTTCTGGCGAGACTTCCGGTACTGCGGGGAATCAACAAACTGGCAGGGGCAGTGATAGGCGGAGGGAAATGTGTTATTTTTATATGGGTTGCAATGCTTGTACTGACGATCCTCTGCAATACGGAAGTAGGACAGGAAGGTTTAAGGCTGATCAGAGGAGACACAGTACTGAATTTTCTCTATGATAAAAACATTTTTATACGCATCTTTGCAGGAATAAACCGCATTCTGCAGGCATGATTCCACTGAATTTCAGGGGGGAATCGTGTCTGCGGAGTGCGGTTTTTATTTGAAAAACATATTTTTTTGAGAAAAAAGTATTTTTTATAAAAAATATGTTGACAGGTACTGGAAAAAGTGCTATTCTATCAGAGTTGTTGGGAACAAATTGTTTTCAGAAAAATGATAATAATATTTTGTTTCAGAAAAAATAAAAAGTTGTTGACAAAAGACAGAAGATATGATAAAGTATCCAAGTCGTCAACGAAGCGGCAACAAAATCTTAACTCAAAAATGTTTGAAAAAAAACTTAAAAAAGTGCTTGACAAACAAAAAGAGATGAGATAAAATAAACGAGCTGTCTGAGAGACAGACACAACAAACCTTGATAACTAAACAGTGAAACACATACGATTCTCGAAAATTTCTTTACATTTAAAGAACGGTT
>NZ_QRNF01000040.1 GCF_003474435.1 Ruminococcus sp. AF46-10NS | reverse complement strand
ATATTATTGCTCGCATTTTTTCAGTTTCAGACAGCTTATATAATAGGAAGTTTTTTATATCTCTATTTGGACAAAATTTCCATTTTTCTTTCCAGAAGATTTTTTTCCAATAATTGTTTTTCTGCATTTTCGAATCCAATTCGTTCTATAGTTTCAGCAAAACGCTCTCCCTTTAATCCCTGATCCTTAAAAAGCAGGATTGCCTTCTCAATAACATCCAGAGCCTCTTCCTCTGACGTAAAGATCCGGTTCAGCGCCTTTCCATGGGAAATTTTCTTTCCCCAGCGTCCACCGATATAGATCTTGAATCCGTAGGTACCGTCCGGGATGGAATGGAACGGACATTTTCCCACACATCTTCCGCAATGTCTGCAAAGCTCCTCATCAATGTGCAGTTTCCCGTCAACGACTTTCGCCACTTTGTTTGGACATGCAGCTTCAATGGCACATTTTTTACAGCCTTTGCAGGCCTCGCTGTCAAAGTGCGGGATCCTCTGTCCGATGATCCCCACATCGTTCAGATTTGGTTTCACACAGTTATTCGGGCATCCACCTACTGCGATCTTGAATTTGTGCGGCAGTGCGACCTGACGGTAGCCTTTGTAGAATCTCCGGAAAATCTCTTCTGAAATTGCATAGGAATCCAGAAGTCCATACTGGCAGGTGGTTCCCTTGCAGGATACTACCGGCCGGACCTTTGCTCCTGTTCCTCCAGTCTCCAGGCCTTCTTTCGCAATATATTCCTGAAACTCTTCGATCTTTTCATAGGGGATTCCCTGGATCTCCACAGAAAGTCTGGTCGTATAGGTAAGATTTCCGTTGCCGAATTTCTCTGCTGCTTCCGCCATGCATCTGTGCTGTGCTGCTGTCACCTTTCCGTTTACGGTGATCACCCGTGCGGAAAATTCATCCGTTCCCCGGTTATTTAAAAATCCCTGACCCTTCAGTCTTTTTTCTTCATCTTTGCTTACAGTTAATGCTGACATATTTCCTCCTCCTGTTCTCACTGGCATTCCGATACTTTCCCCCGATATCTGTGCCCTGTATTTCGTAATACTGAAATCGTTTTCACGTACTTCCTACTATACCACTTGAAGATATATTTGAAAAATGATATTATTTTATAAAAACAATAGGTTTTGCCTATATATCAATTTACAATAAAAGGAGATCCCACATGACTATCCGCCATCTCACTGTTTTTGCAGCTGTTGCGGAACAGGGCTCTATGAGTGCTGCCGCCAAGCATCTTTATCTCTCTCAGCCAACAGTCAGCCAGGCCATCCGCGAACTGGAAACTCATTATAACGGACTGCTCTTTGAACGTCTTGGAAAAAAGCTTTATCTTACAGACCGCGGGAAGCTTCTTCTTCCCCATGCCCGTGAAATGATCCGCCAGTTTCAGCAGCTGGAGGAGCTGATGCAGAACCAGGGACAATCTTCCACCCTGAAGCTCGGTTCCACCCTCACTGTGGGAACCTGCCTGACTCCATCCATTATCCTGGATCTGCAGAAAAAAATCCCGGAGCTTGATGTTTACTCCTTTGTCACCAATACCAAAAACATCGAGCAGAAGCTTCTGCGTTCAGAGCTGGATGCTGCAGTGGTAGAAGGTGAGATCCATTCTCCGGATCTTGTCGTTCTTCCCATTATCGACGACTGTCTGGTCCTTGCCGCCGGAAAAAAGCATCCGTTTTACCGCAGAGGACGCATCCATGTCCAGGAACTGAACAACCAGAAATTTGCAGTCCGGGAATATGGAAGCGGTACCAGACAGCTTTTTGAGGATTACACCCTTCGCCATGATCTGAAGATCCGGACTGCCTGGGAAGCCAACAGTCCGCAGGCACTGCTGAACGCAGTGCTGTATAACCAGATGCTCTCTGTTATGTCCATCCGTCTTATGCATCATGAGATCCGTCATCGTTCAGTCCGGGTCTTCTGCAACGAAGCAGGGGAATGGAACCGGAAATTCAAACTGGTCTATCACAAGAATAAGTTTCTTACCCCTGCCATCTTTGAGCTGGAAAAGATCCTTCACACCTATCAGCAGCTGGAACTCCCCTCTGTCATGGGTGTTCTGGAGCAGGAATAGGCAGCTTTACAGGATTCCTCTCAGATCCGTTAAAAAACGGCCGCACATATCGCTCTTACGATATGTACAGCCGTTTTTCGTTTTTTATCTCACCCGACAGAGTCGGATCTCTTTCTGAACCGGATATTTAGTTTGATTCGTTAAACACCTTTTTATCCAGTGCACCGTTCTGGTGTGCAACAATGGTTGTGCAGACTGCATCACCGGTAATGTTAACCGCTGTTCTTGTCATATCCAGAATACGGTCAATACCCATGATCAGACCAATAGCCTCAACCGGAAGTCCTACAGAGTTAAATACCATAGTCAGGGTAACAAGACCAACACTTGGTACACCGGCAGTTCCTACAGAAGCAAGGGTTGCAGTTCCGATAACTGTCACATAATCCATCGGACTTAAGTGGATACCGAAGGCCTGCGCTGCAAATACAACGGCAACACCCTGCATGATGGAGGTACCGTCCATGTTGATGGTAGCTCCAAGCGGAATAGTGAATGAAGAAATCTTCTTGGAAACACCCACTTTCTTGGACAGGGTATCAATGGACATCGGGATCGTGGCATTGGATGTAGCTGTTGAGAACGCAAATGCCATAACCGGGAAAAATTTCTTGATGAATTTTATCGGATTCAGTCCTGTAAAGATCTTCAGCAGGATCTGGTATACGCCGAAACACTGGATCGCCAGTGCAAGGAGAACACCGATCATATATTTTGCCAGCGGGATAAATGCGCTGAAACCGATGTTTGCAAAGGTTCTGCTGATAAGGCAGAATACACCGATCGGTGCAAGTGCCATGATCATCATGGTCATCTCCATCATGATGTCATTGAACTGGCTGAAAAAGTTCGCTACTGTCTCTGCGCGCTCTCCCATTTTCGCAAGGATCACACCCACGATCAGGCAAATACGATAACCTGAAGCATGGTTCCGCTTGCCAGGGAATTGATCGGATTGTCCGGAATGATATTCAGGATGGTATCCGTAAGAGAGGTAGCCTCCATAGTCTCCACAGAGGAAGCGGAGGACTGAATAGAGCTCATATCAAGTCCCACACCTGGATTGATCAGATTACCTACAGTCAGAGCAACAGAAACAGCCAGAGCTGTAGTCGCCAGATAGAATACCAGTGTTCTCACTCCTACGGTTCCAAGCTTCTTAGTATCACCGATGGACATACTTCCGCAGACAAGGGAACAGAATACCAGCGGTACAACCAGCATTTTCATCAGACGGATAAATCCCTGTCCGATCACATAAAGGATTCCCTCCACGATCACGTCTTTTTTGAAGCTGCTGTCAGGAACCAGGTAACAGAGAATGATTCCCAGTATCGCACCTGCAATCAGCGCCACAAAGATCTTCGTGGTAAGACCCATTTTCTTTTTCTGCTGTGTTTTCTCTTTTATATTTTTTTCTTTCATCCTAATCCTCCGTTCTTTCATCCATATATTCTTTCAATGATGCTTTCCAGTCTGGCATATCATACACTTCAATGATACGGAGGATAAAATTATCAAGAACGGCATACGGCGGTCTGACAGAAGAAAGATCTGACTGCTCTGTCGGCACGGATCTCAGCTCGATCTCCTTTCCTGCAAGGCGAAGGATCTCTGTTGCGAACTCATAACGGTTGCATACACCGCTGCAGGTTACGTGATAAGTTCCATATTCGTTGGTATCGATAAGATACAGGATCATTCTTGCCAGATCCTTGGCACTGGTCGGTGATCCAAACTGATCAGAAGCAACGGAAAGTGCCTGACCTTTTCTGCAGTCTCAAGCACACGGTTTACAAAATTGTGCCCGCCTTTTCCATATACCCAGTTGCTTCGGATAATGAAATGTTTGTGTGTGAACTCTTTTACATAGTTCTCTCCCGCTCTCTTGGAACGGCCGTAAACAGTCAGCGGATTAGTATCGTCAAACTCTGTATACGGTTTTTTGCTCTTTCCATCGAAGACATCATCTGTGGAAAGCTGTACGATCTTTGCTCCGCATTTTCTTGCAACGATACTTAAATTTCTTGCTCCCAGTGCATTGACACGGTATGCATGTTCCGGGTTCTTCTCACACTCATCGGTATCTGTGATACCGGTGCAGTTGATGATCACATCCGGACGGTTAATGGAACCGAAGTTGATCACTTCATCTGTGTCTGTAATATCCAGCTCGTCAAGGTCTGTGTTCAGAGTCTCGATCTGCATTGGATCCAGAACATCATTCAGCGCCCGTCCGATCTGTCCGTTGGCACCTGCGATCCATACTTTTAACATCTTTCTACCTCCCTGGTGTAATATGTGTGATACATAAAATAAAAAGACATTGATTTAGATCAAAACCAATGCCCCTTTAACCTATATACTGAAATATATTTTATCAATATCACAAAAAACTGTCAAGAAAAAAGCCCCTGTTTCCATAAGGTTCCTGTTTCTGATGTTACTGCCCACCGGCAGTATTTCCGCAAGATGTTTTTTGTGAACAGAATTTACAGAAATCCTGAGAACCGGGAGTTACATAACGCCCGATTTTGTATTGTAAATTCTGTCCCATGAATTATAATCTAAACAGGAGATCATCTAAAAACACATACAAAGGAGAAACTTATGAAAAAGCTAAAAGAATTAACATCTCTGCTATTTCTGTTCTGCTGTCTTTGCTTCTGTCTCATCCTGTTTCCGCAGACAGCCAGGGCAGGCTCTCTTACGCCAACCGCACAGGACAATCTCAATGTCAGGTTACGCCGTACCTCTGACCTTGTTCCTGTTTCCAGCGGATACATGAGGGTCTTCCACCAGAAAAATTCTATTGGCGTTGAATACTATGATAATAATCTGAAGATCAGAAGCAAACGCAAGATCAACATGGAGCTTCCGCTGTGGGGTGGCTTTTATGCCGGATCTGACGGATATTATCTGGTAGAAGGCCGGACAAACAACAAAGAAAACGATTCCGCTGAGGTTATCCGCGTCATCCGCTACGATGCAAACTGGAAACGAACCGGTGCGGCAGCAATTACCAGTAACCCTGAGCTTTTTGGCGGTGAGGTCCGCACGCCCTTTAACTATGGCTGTGTGGAAATGACAGAAAGCAACGGCAAACTCTATGTTGTTACCGGTCACGAAGGATATGTAGATTCCTCTGTCGGTCAGGGACATCAGGGCTTCCTTATGGCCGAGATCGACCAGGCAACCATGAAAGGAAAGATCGTTTCCTGCGATCTGTGGCATTCCTTTGCACAGTATATCAAATCACATGGTTCTTATCTCTACGTACTGGAGCAGAGTGAGGGTTCACGATGTACAAAGCTTTCCAGATATGACAGCAATACACTTGACCGCACCACCATAGAGCTTTTGCCATACGGAGGCTCACGTACTTCTATGTGGGCACTGGCCTGCTACGCAAGCGTTGACGGCATGGCGGTTTCCTCTGACAGTGTATTATGCATCGGCACTTCCATCGATCAGTCCAAATATGATAAGGTATCTGAAAACACGCCTCATAATCTTTATCTGTCCGTCACACCAATGTCTAATTTTTCCGAAAAAGCAACCACAACCAGGAAGCTTACCAACTTTACAGGCGGAGGAAAAAGCTTTGCGGGCGTAAAAATCGCCAAAATAAATGACAACCGTTTTATGATTTCCTGGGAGGAATACGTCTCCGACGATAACAAGAAAAACTCTTCCGCTAATGATCCGCTCTCTTCCAGCACCCTTCATTATCTTTTTGTGGACGGAAAGGGAAAGAGCCTCAGCAAAGAGTTTACAACAGCTGCTCCGATTTCTGACTGTCAGCCTGTGGTAAAGAATTCCAATGTCGTTTATTATGCTTCAAGCTCCAACACCCTGAACTTTTATTCCATTAATTCCGACAACGGAAAAGCTGCCAAAAAAACTTACCATATCGCAGGTGACAACGCAACCTGGAATTTCAAAAACGGTATCCTTACAATCTCCGGCTACGGACCACTTTCTATTTCCACAGAGGAAAACAACAGGTACCCGGTTTCTTCAACAAAAAGCTGGTTTTCCTTCTCCAGCGATTCCTCCTGGAAAACTATCAAAAACCAAATCAGAAAGATCATAATAAAACCCGGGATCACAAGTATTTCCGAAAGGGCCTTTGCTTATCTTCCTGAGCTGAAAGAGGTGGACATCCAGAAAGGGGTCACAAAGATTGGAAAAGAAGCTTTCGCCTACTGTAACAATCTATCCAGGATCAACATACCTGATACCGTTAAAAGCATTGGAACGGATGCTGTGTGGTGCGGCTATTACTGGTCTGACAGCTCTCATGCATATTTTTGCAAGATCCATGCTCCGTACGGCTCTTACGCAGTTACATATGCCAAGAAAAACAATATCAGCTATGCATGCAATATTTCCGATGCATCTGTAACAGGGATCAAAAAAACATATACCTATACAGGCTCTAACATAAGGCCCGTTCCAACCGTAACTCTTGGAAAAGCAAAGCTTTCTGGCATCAATGATTATCATGTGACATACCAGAACAATAAAAAAGCAGGAACTGCTACCCTGAAGATCATCGGTGATAACCATTTCTACGGAACCATCACCTTAAATTTCCAGATCACTCCTGCAGCCACACCAAAGCCACAGACTGCAAAAACATTCCGGGATGCCTATAATGTCTACACAGTCAATACCACCGGGACTTCCGTAGCACTGAAGGGACCACGTTCACGCAATACTGTCACTGCAAAGATTCCGGCCACTGTCAAAGCTAACGGAAAAACCTACAAAGTCACAGCCATTGCAGCCAATGCCTTCAAAAACTGTAAAAACCTGAAACAGGTAACGATTTCAGGAAATATCACAAGCATAGGTGCCGGAGCCTTCCAGGGATGCACAAGTCTTCGTACTGTAAAAATCGGTTCCCGAGTTTCTGCGATCGGCACGAAAGCTTTCTGTGACTGTAAGGCCCTTACCTCTGTCACCATACAGACAGGACGTCTTACTTCCAAAAGCTCAGGTAAATATATCTTCACAAGAGCAGGTCAGAATAATTACAAAAAACTGACTGTAAAGGTTCCGGCAAACAAACTTTCTTCTTACAAAAAGCTGCTTCAGAGTCAGGGGCTGTCCACACAGGCCAGGGTCATCAAATAGCCAGGATCGTACCTTGCATTTCCACGCCCTTTATGCTATACTCAGTTTCGCTGCAAAAGCCCGCAAAAACCAAGGTCGTACAGGGCTTACAAGGCGGTCACCGCCTATAAATGTGCCGAGTGTTCGTGACCTTCCACTCGTAAAACAAAACTAAAGGAGAATATTGAATATGAAAAACAAAGGTACTCATTTTCTGGTGCAGGGAGCTGCCATTGCAGCTGTATATGTTGTCCTGACACTGGTATTCGCACCACTTAGCTTCGGTGAAGTTCAGATCCGTTTTTCCGAGGCTCTGACTGTGCTTCCGTTCTTCACACCGGCTGCCATCCCGGGACTGTTCGTGGGATGTATCATTGCCAATCTTCTTGGCGGTGCGATTCCGGTTGACATCATTTTCGGAAGCATTGCCACACTTATCGGTGCATTCTTTACCTACAAGCTTCGCAATACAGGCAAATGGACAGCCCCGATCCCGCCGATTGTTTCCAACATTGTGATCGTTCCTCTTGTGCTTCGTTACGGATATGGCATTAACCTTCCTATCCCGTTTATGATGCTCACAGTAGGAGCCGGCGAATTTATCTCAGCCGGTGTGATCGGTATGATCCTTCTTGGAGCACTTTCCAAATACAAAAATGTACTTTTTCATAAAAAAGCAGCAGTCTGACAAGATCTGCTGCCCCCAAAAGGGAGCCATGAGAAAACAGCAGCATTTCTCATGGCTCCCTTTTATTTTATCTCTGCTGATTTCTGCAGACTGCGCAGAATCCTTTTTTCCATTCTGGATACCTGCACCTGGGATACCCCAAGCTCATAAGCAATTTCCGTCTGGGTCTTGTTCTGAAAATACCGCATGTAAATCAGTTTTCGCTCCTTTGCCTTCAGACTCCCCAGTATCTCTTCCAAAAAGATCCGGTTCAGTACTTTTTCCTGACGGTTTTCTTTCTCAGGAATCTTGTCCATCAGGGAGATTTCTGTTCCTTCTCCCTGATAGATCGTCTTATGGAGGGATTCCACCTCTGCTCCGGATTCCAGAGTAAACACAAGTTCCTCCACTGAAATTCCCATTTCACAGGCAATCTCTTCCACAGTAGGCTCTCTTTCCAGCCTCTTGGTCAATGCCTCCCTCACCGAATAGATCCTGTAATGGTTCTCTTTTAAAGACCGGCTGACTTTTAATATCCCGTCATCCCGGAGATAACGTTTGATTTCCCCGGCGATCATTGGCACTGCGTATGTTGAAAATCGCACATCAAAAGACATGTCAAATTTATCCACAGCTTTCAGAAGTCCGATGCTGCCGATCTGGAACAGATCCTCCATCTCCACGCCCCTTCCCAGAAAGCGTCTGGCCACACTGTATATAAGCCCTGTATTTTCCTCAAACAAAATATCTCTTGCCGTTTTATCCCCCTGGTGTGCACGCCCGATGAGGGCAAGAGTACGATCCATAGTTACCTCCTGATGATCTTTTTCATGTGCACGGTAGTTCCGCGGCCAACCTCCGATTCCACAGAAACTTCATCCATGAATGCCTCCATAAATGTAAATCCCATGCCCGAACGGTCTTTGTCCGGTCTGGTGGTAAACAAAGGTTCCATGGCTTTCTTGATATCCGGGATACCGGTTCCGTGATCTGTAATATCCACTTTAAGCTCCTGTCCGCAAAGAGAACAGTCCACCCGGATCTTATGTACCTCGCCTTCATACCCATGTATGATACAGTTGGTCACAGCTTCGGAAACTGCTGTCTTCAGATCTGAAACTTCCTCCAGCGTGGGATTCAGCTGCGTACAAAAAGACGCGACTGCCACTCTTGCCAGAGCTTCATTAGCTGGTCTGCTGTCAAAGATGATCGTCATTTCATTTGTGTTTTCCATAGTATGCGCCCTCCTGTTCTGCTGATATTTTTTCCGCCTCGGAGATGTCTATGTATCTGCCGATTCCGGAAAGTCTCAGAAGCTTTCTGATATGACTGTTTGCATGGATCACCTGTACACATTTTCTCCGCATTCCCAGTGCACGGTACCTTCCCATAAGCAATCCGATTCCTGAGCTATCCATAAAAGCGGTCTCTGAAAAGTCAAAAACCATATTTTTTATATATTGACGTCCGATAATCCGGTCTGATTCTCTTCGAATATCGTCAGATACCGGATGATCAAGATCCACCGGCAGATGAACTATAAGCACTGTTCCTGAAGTTTCAAACACTGATTCCACTTTATCATTCCCCCATTTTTCTATTTTTATGCAAGATTTTTCAAATAAATTTGTACAAAAAAAGAAGAATGTGCTGAAACACATTCCCCTTCTCCGAGGCTTCTCACCTGTATTCTGTATTGGTTATTTGTTGCTGTTCACTCCGTGTCCGGCAACAGTTATTCTTCTGTATAGCCATCGCTGTAGGATGAATCATAGCTGGCATCTCCGCTCTCATCATAAGATGACTGATCAGTTCCATCAGATGTACCATCTCCACCATCAGACGTTCCATCTGAAGCAGCACTTCCGTCTGAGGAATCCGCAGAAGCTGTACTGTCACTGCCAGCTGAATCACCGGTAATTCCAGATACACCTGTCTTCTCACAAATGGTATTATAAATACCTTTCGCAGAATCGGAAAGAGTATCTGTATACACCTTCTGGATTTCCACTGCTGCAGTATCAAGATCCTCCTGCTGCATGGCTGTATACGCTGAAAACAGAGCTTCATAACTCTGACTTCTCTTCTTTTCTTCCTCAACCTGTTTGGCTGTGGCATCCGCAGTACTGCTGGACTGCTCTGCCTCTCCCTGAGCTTTGGAAAGTGCCACTCCCTGGCTGGAAAGCGACTCACTGTACTGTACGATCTGCTCATTGGCCTGTCTGTATACATCCTGCTTTACTGCCGGAAGCACAAGAAGCCAGAACGCCGCCGCTCCTGCTGCAAAACCCAGAACCATAGTAAAGAACAATGAAACTTTTGACCGTTCTCTGTATGTGGACGGTCTTACAACGATCTCACCGGAAATATTGTCCTTCTCCCTGGCATGATCACGAAGAATACTCTTCCGCCTGTTCTCCATCTTGGTAGTAACACCTGTCTGCTCGTCGATCTCTCTTAAAAAACGGAGCGTTGTAGTGTTGGTCTTGTCGATCCTTGCTGCTTTCTTAAGGGTTTTTCTTGCCTTGTTCCACTCCTGATTCTTCATCTGGATCAGCGCAAGGAGATGATATCCCTTGATCAGCTTGGGATTCTGCGCCAGGATCTTCTTAAGCCGGATGCCTGCCATATCCTCATGCCCTTCTCTGCACATGGCAAGGGCATTATTATATTTCTTGATGCTTTCATTGATCGTTTCCAGTTTATTCTGGTTCGCCTGAAGCCTTTCAATATATTCAGAGGCCAGATTCCGGTTCTTCTGAATATTCTTGCTGATGATCCACTCACTCAGTGCAGCAACTACTTCTCCGGTCTCAAAATACACAAGACCAAGAAGGTTTCTTGCACGGATATTTCGCTTATCATAGGCAAGACTCTGCTTCAGACAGCTGATTGCTCCGGACAGGTCACGGATGCTGGCTTTCTCCAGACCCTGGTTGTAATAAAGCTTTGAAAGATAATCAACCTTCTTCTGGATCAGCACATTGGCTCCACAGTGCGGACAGTAATCCACATCTGTATCTGTCAGGAACGCTCCACAATTAATGCAGTTCATTCATGTCTCCTTATCTTACACGTCTGTTGCTCTTAACCTCCCGCAGCATCTCCTGAAGCACATCCATGATATCTGTGATCTCACGGTCATAGATCGCACCTTCTACATCTGCCACATCCAGACATGGTTCAAATTTCTTCAGTTCCTCTTCGTAATCGATCATATTTTTTTCCTCCTGATCCAGGCCTTGATCTCACCTACCAGATAAAGAGAGCCGACACAGAACAACATGCCGTCCTCACCTTTTTCTTTCATTGCAAGCTCAAATGCTGTTGGAACATCTTCTGCTAATTCAACTTCCGGTACTCCGTCCTTACGGAAAATCTCTGCAAGCTCTTCCACCGGAACTTTACGATATCCTCCAACCTGTGTGACGATCACGTGCCGGAAGCTGATCCTTGTACAGATGGTACGGATCATATCTGTGTAATCCTTGTCATCCACAGCGGAAAACAGCAGTGTCAGCGGAAATTCCTTCTGAAAATGCTCAGCTGTCTCCACAAACTTCTCAACACCGTCTTCGTTATGTGCGCCATCTACGATCACACCCGGGAGAACTGTCTCCATTCTTCCCTGCCAGCGTGTCTTCGCCATACCTGCCTTCAGATTCTCCATGGATATCGGTATCTCACTTTTCAGCACCTGGATTGTTTTTACCGCAAGGGCTGCATTCATTACCTGATAACGTGCAATAAACGGGATACTGAAAATGGTATCTCCATAAGCTTCATCATTCAGGGAAAATTCGATCCCGTCTTTCGTGATCTTATGGATCTCGGTATCTTCTCTTGTAAGTTCATATGCAGGACATCCAAGCTCCTTCGCATGCTCACGCATTACCTCGGCTGCATCCGGATCATTTCCATCGTAGACACCGGAACACCCGGCACCATGATTCCTGCCTTCTCTCCTGCAATCTCGGAAACCGTATTTCCAAGATACTGCATGTGGTCAAGGCTTATGGATGTGATCACGCAGGCTACCGGATCTTCCACTGCTGTGGTCGCATCCAGACGGCCGCCAAGACCAGTCTCCAGCGTTACATAATCCACGCCTGCATCTGCAAAGATCACCATTCCCATAAGGAAAAGTGTCTCAAAATATGTCGGATGATAATTTCCCTCTGTGACCAGCTCATCTGCAAGTTTCTTTACTTTCAGAAATGCTGTAAGAAAAGTATCATTGTCGATGACCTCCTCATTGATCTGAAATCTCTCGTTGATCTCCACCAGATGAGGAGATGTAAAAAGCCCACAGGAATATCCTGCTTCACGAAGTACTGATGTGATAAATGCACAGGTACTTCCTTTTCCATTGGTTCCTGCTACATGGATCACCCTGAATTTCTTCTGCGGATCACCAAGTCTTCTCAGGCATTCCCTGGTATGGTCCAGACTGTTCTTGGTAGTAAATCTGGGTATGTCTTCAATATACGCAACTGCTTCTTCGTAATTCATAAAAAAAACCATCACTTATCTATAATGTATTCGCAAGAAACATCCGGGGAGAAAAACTTCTCCCCATCTGTCTGTTACGATACCATTATATAATAGTGGTGGAAGATGTCCAGTCCTAATCGTAATATTTTATCCGACATTTTTTGTATCAGATGATTTGTTCAATGACGTTTACTGGCTCTCTGTACTGTTTTCTTCGCCTGAATCTTCAGTCAAATCCGTTTCTGATACTGTAGCTGTCTCTTCGGACTGCGTTGTATCAGAAGCATTTTTTTCACTGTCAAGTTTCCATTTACTGTCAGAAAGCAGCGCATAAACCGCCCGGTCATGGCTCTTTGTCATGGCCTTTCTGGTGGAGCTGTTGCTTCGCTGCACTACCGAGAGCCTGTCAAAATCATCCAGTTCCTTACCTGTGATAATCAGCTTATTCGGATTCACATATACCGTATCATACCATTCACCGTTGATCTTCACCTGGCTGGATGGCGTAAAGTTACTTCCCTGGATATAGTAAGTGTGATCCGTATCAGACACTACCTGGACAGAATCCAGGGTCGTATCATAGATTCCCATGCGCATCTTTGTACGCTCAAAAGGATTCTTTTCGTCATAGGTATACTGTTTTCCGTAGAGAAGATCATACTGCAGGGTTTCCAGATCCACCTGATAATTCTTGGTGTTTCTTCTTGCCTGATGATATTTGAATATGGTTCCTTCGTGGATTCCCACACGATCCATTACCTCTGCTGCCATCTGGTATGCCGCAAGATTTTCTTTCTTTTTCTTAAGTCCGAAATTGTCCCACATCACATACTCAGTCTGGAACAGATATTTATTATCCACATCTTCTACAGTCAGTCCCATGGTCGGCAGATGATCGCCGTACATGACCAGCACCACATCCTCCGGATAATCTGCCAGCTTGTCAGTCAGCTCTTTTACAAAATTATCCATCTCATGGATCTGATTTACATAATACTCCCACTTATTGTTCAGCTCGTCAGTAGGTGCACCGGAAACTGTAATCTCCGGATTTTCCAGCACTGGTTCTGAAGGATAATCTCCATGTCCCTGTACGGAAATAGTATATACATAATCAGGTCCTTCTGTGGAATCCAGGCACTTAACGATTTCATCCGTGAGAACACTGTCCTTAGTCCAGCCCAGCGGGTTCTTCTGATTTTCATCCTTCATGTACTCTGCAGAAGTAAAGGTATCAAATCCCAGATTAGGGAAAATACTTCTTCTTCCGTAGAAATTCGCCTCATTGTTATGTACTGCATGCGCAGTATAACCAAGATTTTTCAGAACATACGGTGCGCTCTCACAGGTAGTTTCCTTAAGGATACTCTTATAAGGATACTCTCCTGGTCCAAAATAATGAAGGCTCATTCCAGTAATGGATTCAAACTCAGTATTTGCAGTTCCGGCTCCTACGGAAGGTACCTTATAATATCCGGAAGAATACTCCTTCATCAGCTTTCTGAAATTCGGAATAGGATCCTCTGACAACTCCAGATAATTTACCAGCGTAGGATCAAAAAAGGACTCCAGCTGTAAAAACAGAATATTCGGATGACTGCCCTCTTTCGTTTCCGGAAGATTTTCTTCCGACTTCTCGATCCTGCTGATTTCTTTTTCGGAATAATCTCTCGGCGCACTGATTCCGGTGTTAAAAATCGTCGTTGCCAGACAGTATGGATATCCGTAATCCTCATAAGCTATGGCAATATTTCCAAAATAATTGGAAAGTACTCTTTTTTCCAGAGCAAGCTGTGTAATTCCTCCAAAGGCAAGTATCCCGGCCAGGACCAGTGGAATATTTACCTTATATTTCAGTTTGCCTCTGTACTTCGGCGATCTTATCAATATGATCAGAAGAAGCAGAACCGCAATGCCAAGAAGAACTGCACCTATGGTCATCTGGGTATGTGTCAGATATTTTTTTGCAATACTGAGACCATCTGTCAGGTTCTTCACATCCGGTCCTGTAAACGGTGTGACACGGTTGAGAAGAAGCACACCATTTACGATTCCCAAAAACAGCCATAGGCTGCCCACAAAGATACGCCAGAAAATTCTCTTTCGGAAGAGATAAACAATCAGCATCGTCGTAAAGATAAACGCTGCATTATAAGCAAATACAAGCGGCTTTGTGGTCATGTAGGTCCACGCCTCTGTGAACGAGTGCCTGCATATGGCCTCGATCACAAAGTACAGGACTGCACAGCCCAGAGCCTGAAGTATCAGCGAAATCTTATTGAAAAAGTTACACCACTTCATTAAAACACTCCTTCGTTATTTCACCATCTGTGTTAACTGCAGGTTCACTTTCTCTTTCATCTCTTTATATTTCTCAAGTTTCTCCTTCTCTGCCTCTACCTTGGCTGCAGGTGCCTTGTTCACAAAATTCGGGTTGTTAAGCATTCCCTCGCAGCGTGCGATTTCTTTTGTAAGACGCTCCTGCTCTTTTGTGAGACGTTCAATCTCCTTTTCACGGTCGATCAGATCCTCCAGTGGCAGATATACCACACCGTCTGCCACAACGATGGAGACTGCATCCTCACCGATTCCGTTCTTATCCTGCTGTACGTGGATCTCTTTTGCAAACGCAAGGTTTGTAAACGACTTCTTGCAGGACTCAAAACGTGCACAGCTCTCAGCATCCTTGCCTACGATGTAGATATTGGTCTTTCTGTTCTGTGGTACGTTCATCTCGTTTCTGGTGTTACGGATTCCACGTACAACCTCCTGGAAGCTTGAAACTGCTTTCTCAGCATCTGCAAAATTCATCTCATCTCTGTATACCGGCCAGTCGGAGATCATGATGGACTCTTCCTCAGGAAGCAGTGTACAGTAGATTTCTTCTGTGATAAACGGCATGAACGGATGAAGAAGCTTCAGTCCCTGTGTCAGTGCAGTGCGAAGTGTCCACAGTGCATCGTTTGCTGCTGCCGGGTTTTCCTCTGCCTTCCACAGTCTTACCTTAGCCATCTCGATATACCAGTCACAGAGCTCATCCCACAGGAAGTCATAGACCTTCTGTACGGCGATTCCAAGCTCATATTTATCCATGTTCTCAGTGACATCACGGATCACAGTGTTCAGTCTGGAAAGGATCCATTTATCCTCGTTGCACAGTGCGTTCAGGTCTTCCGGCTCTGTTACTGTCCTGCCTTCCAGGTTCATCATAATGAAACGGGAAGCATTCCAGATCTTATTTGCAAAGTTACGGCTGGATTCTACACGCTCCCAGTAGAAACGCATATCATTTCCAGGTGCGTTACCTGTCATCAATGTCAGACGAAGGGCATCTGCGCCGTATTTGTCGATAACCTCCAGCGGATCGATACCATTTCCGAGAGACTTACTCATCTTACGTCCCTGTGAGTCACGTACCAGACCGTGGATCAGCACATGGTGGAACGGTGTCTCACCGGTCTGCTCCAGTGCTGAGAATACCATACGGATAACCCAGAAGAAGATGATATCATATCCGGTTACCAGAACGTCTGTCGGATAGAAGTACTCAAGCTCCGGTGTCTTGTCCGGCCATCCAAGTGTGGAGAACGGCCACAGTGCGGAACTGAACCAGGTATCCAGAGTGTCCTCATCCTGATGCATATGTGTGCATCCGCATTTCGGGCATTTCTCCGGCATCTCTCTTCCAACCACCATCTCACCGCACTCATCGCAGTAATAAGCCGGAATTCTGTGTCCCCACCAGAGCTGACGGGAAATGCACCAGTCACGGATGTTCTCCAGCCAGTGAAGATAAGTCTTGTCAAAGCGTGCAGGAACAAACTGAAGGTTTCCGTCGTCCAGAGTCTTGATGGCTGCTTTTGCCATTTCGTCCATTTTTACAAACCACTGTGGTTTGATCATCGGCTCTACAGTTGTACCGCAGCGGTCATGTGTACCAACGCTGTGGCTGTGCGGAACAACCTTTACAAGGAGCCCCTGCTCTTTCAGGTCTTCTACCATTGCCTTACGTGCTTCATAGCGATCCATACCTGCATATTTTCCGCCAAGGCTGTTGATAGTCGCATCATCATTTAAGATGTTGATTTCCTCAAGATTATGACGTCGTCCAACCTCAAAGTCGTTGGGGTCGTGTGCCGGTGTGATCTTAACGCAGCCTGTTCCGAATTCCTTATCAACATACTCATCGGCAATAACCGGGATCTCTCTGTCTGTAAGCGGAAGCTTCAGCATCTTTCCTACAAGGTCTTTATATCTTTCATCCTCCGGGTTTACAGCAACCGCTGTATCGCCGAGAAGTGTCTCCGGACGAGTAGTCGCAATCTCAACGAAACGTCCTTCCTCACCTACGATGGGATAATTGATGTGCCAGAAAAATCCGTCCTGATCCTCATGCACGACCTCTGCATCAGAAATAGAGGTCTGGCATACAGGACACCAGTTGATGATCCTGGAGCCTTTGTAAATATAGCCTTTCTCATAGAGACGGATAAATACCTCCTGAACAGCCTTAGAGCAGCCCTCATCCATGGTAAAGCGCTCACGCTCCCAGTCAGCAGATGCTCCCAGCTTTTTCAGCTGATTGATGATCTTTCCGCCGTACTCCTCTTTCCATGCCCAGGCATGTTTCATAAATTCCTCACGGCCGATCTCGTTCTTGTCAATACCTTCCTTACGGAGCTTCTCTGTTACCTTAACCTCTGTAGCGATGGCTGCATGGTCAGTTCCCGGCTGCCAGAGAGCCTCATAGCCCTGCATTCTTTTGAAACGGATCAGGATATCCTGCATGGTCTCATCCAGTGCATGGCCCATATGCAGCTGTCCGGTTACATTGGGCGGCGGCATTACAATTGTAAAAGGTTTTTTGTCCGGATTAACTTTTGCATGAAAGTACCCGTTGTCCATCCATTTTTTGTACAGACGATCCTCAATACCCTTTGGATCATAAGTCTTTGCAAGTTCTTTGCTCATGTTTTCCTCCTGAATCTTTTTGGAATCAAGCTGTCTTTCTGACAACTTTTTCTGATTATGGGAGCTTTGAACGCTCCTGTTTTCTGCAAGAAAAAGCACGCCCTCCACACAAAAGCCAATAACTAATGTGCGAAGGGCGATCATTCTCGCGGTACCACCTTCATTATCCGGAAAAAACGTCTGTTATTCCCGTCTATCTCTTGTCCCTTAACGCGGGATACGTGAAAACCTACGCAACAGCATCTGCATCTGTTCTGCATTTCTGCCTTCAGTCTCCCGGCTCATAAGCTACCTTCTGCAGTCTTCCATCTGAAAATGCCTTCCAGCCTGCGCTTCTCCCGCGTCCGTGCATCTCTCTCTGTCAGCGTAGACCTGCATACTCCTCTTATTCAACGCCTTTACCATGTTCCTACTATAATGAAATTTTCTTTTTTTGTCAAGACAGGTATCTATCTTTCTTTTATTGTTTTGTACTCCTTTTCAATACCTGCGATCAGTGTTTTCATTGTATATTCCAGAATTTCATTTCCATATGCTTCCGATGATTCTCTGACCGGATGACGACCTGCAATACCGATCAGATTACTCTCATCTTCTTTTACCTGTCCAAAGTCAACCAGCTCCGGCCGAACAGCCATTACAATAGAGGTCTCATTTGCTCCGGCATGATCATTCTGATATTTCAGTCTCTCATCATCCGCATAGGTCCATGCTGTCATAATGCACAGTCCGTACTTTTCTTCTGCCTCTTCCTTCATTTCCTGAAATGTATTTGTCGACGGACCGTGTCCATGTCCCACAACGATACGGACTCCTGCTCTGGAAAGCTGGGCAAAAATACTGCGCAGCAGATCCTGAAACAGTCCCTTTTCCATCCAGTAGGCGCTGCCCTTCATCTGCTGGGCATAATATGTATTCAGTGCGCCCTCTGTATTGATATCCATTCCATAAAATACAGTTCCCCGATCATCAAATAAACGGTCAGGTCCCATGAACAGCATCGGGAGCACTACACCACCGACTTTTTCTGCTACCCGGACAAACAGTTCTTTTGACTGGATCCCGTCAGCTCCAAGAGGCATATGCGGACCATGCCATTCCAGTGTGCCAAGTGGCAGATAGGCAACCGGCATCTCCTTTATCCTCTGTACACATTCTTCCGGAAGTAATTCCTCGTATAATACTTTTTTCATGATACTCTCCTTATTTTTTTAATTTTTTTCACTTTCATAATTTTCGTACTGTTTTTCAGTATTTTCTTCTATTATTCCACGCTCTTCAGTGACTCTACCATATTGATCTTTTTCAGCTTAAAATGCATCACCATATTTACAAACATGGAGAATCCGAAGGTAATGATTCCACTGTAAACAAAGCTCATTGGCTTGATATTTCTTCCAAACATCACCGCATCTACCTCAACGGTTGTGATCACATACCGGTGAAGGAGAATTCCGAATACTGCACCTGCCAGGATCCCTATAAAGGACAGCAGGATATTTTCCCGGAATACATACTGGGAAACCTCGCCATCATAAAATCCCAGGACCTTCAATGTTGCAAGCTCTCTCTGACGCTCTGTGATATTGATGTTGTTCAGATTATACAGTACCACAAATGCCAGCATTCCCGCAGAAATGATCAGGACCCAGATCACCGCTCCAAGGGAGCCCAGCATTCGCTCTACCTGACCTGCTGTGCTGCTTGTATAGCTGATACTTAAAGCTGCCGGATATTTCAGGATCTCATTTCCAAGAGTCTCCAGATCACTCTCTGCATCTTCTTTCATAATATATACTGTACTTGAATACTCCGGTTTCTCCCCGAATGTTTTTTCATAGCAGGATGGAGTCATGTAAACATAATGTCCCATATAGTTCTCTGTGACAGCAGTGATCTTTACTTTATACTTTCTGTTGTCTTTCTCCAGAGCGATCTCGTCTCCTGCTTTCACACCGATAAGAGAAGCTGTTTTTTCACAGATCACGGCTCCGTCGTCGGTAAGCTCATACTGCTCGTGGGACTTTCGGTCACGTAACGTTACATCCTCTTTAAAATTTTCCGTATTTTCCGGAACATACACATAGATACTGACACTTCCCTTTTCTTTTGGTGCCGTCATCTTGGTGAGCTGTACACGAGTATAGTGATCGATCTCGCTGTTTCCGTCCAGGAATTTCAGAAGTTCCTTTTTTTGGCTCTGTGTAGCATCATCATCGTTGATCACCATGGCATCATAGTGCTGGATCTGGTCATACTGGAGAAGCGCAATATCCATGATCGAATCGTAAAGTCCGAATCCTACAAGCATCAGTCCCATACTTCCTGCAATTCCGAAAATAGTCATAAAGAGTCGCTTCTTATAACGAAAAAGATTTCGCATGGACGATTTCCAGGAAAAGCTCAGATGCTTCCATATAAAGCCGATCCGCTCAATAAGTATCCGTTTTCCCTCTTTTGGTGCAGGCGGACGCATCAGGGATGCCGGTGTTTCTGCCAGAGTTTTTGCGCTGGAAAAAAGTGTTGCACCCATAGTACAGATCACCGCTGCTCCGGAAGCGATCAGTGCATAGTGCATTTCATAATTCAGCTGCATGTGATCACCAATATTCCAGTACATGATCCCATATGCCTGGATAATGATAAACGGAAGAACCTTTTCTCCGAAAAGAATACCCACGATGCTGCCTCCTGCTGTTGCAAGGAAGGCATAACAGAGATATTTGGATGCAATAGATATTTTTCCGTAGCCCAATGCTTTCATGGTTCCGATCTGGGTCCGCTGTTCCTCCACCATTCGTGTCATCGTGGTAAGACTGATCAGCGCCGCTACAAGGAAGAATATCATCGGGAAAACCTTTCCGATGTTTTTCAGCCGCTCTGCGTTATCACCAAAATCCGAATATTCCGGAAGATCATTGCGGTCTGTGATGATCCACTCCGGTGTTTCAATATCATCTACCTCTTTCTGGGCGTCCTCGATCTTCTGCCGGGCTTCCGCAATTTTGTCATCGGCCTCTTTTTTGCCATCCTGATATTCTTTCTTTCCATCGGAAAGCTTCTTTTTTGCGTCCTCCAGATCTTTTTTGGCGTCTTTTAATTTCTGTTCGTTTTCTTGGATCTCTTTTTCACCATCCAGGATTTTCTGTTCATTTGCATCCAGTTCAGCCTGACTACTGGTAAGCTTTTCCGTATTTGCCTGGATCTCTGCCTGTCCTGAATTTAACTGGGCCTGTTTTTCCTCCAGCTGCTGTCTTCCGGAACTTAACTGGGCTTTGGCAGCGTCAAGCTGGCTCTGACCGTTATCAAGAGTTGCCTGATTGGTCTCGATTTCTTCTTTGGCTGCAGAAAGCTCTGTTTTCTTTGCCTCCAGTTCTTTTTTTCCTTTATCCAGTTCTTCCTGGCCTGCGTTCAGCTGTGTCTCTGTCCCGGAAAGTGTCTCTTCCTGTTCTTCGATCTGACTGAAGCCCTCATTGATCTGAGTGAGGCTGCTCTCCAGTTCAGCCCGGGTCTGGGCCAGCTCTGATTTTTTTGCAGTAAGCTCTGACTGCGCCCCGTCGATCTGTGCCTGACCGGAATTTATCTGTTCTTCCATTGCACTGATCTGGCCATTTAATGTCTGGATCTGCGTGGAAAGCTCCGCCAGCTCTTCCTCGGTTTTTCCTGCTTCCGCACCGGCGTCATGCTGTGCCTGCAGCTCCGCCGCCTGACTGCTCAATGCTTCTTTCTGACTGGTCAGTTCATCCAGCTGTGCCTGCTGCCCGGCAAGGGCTTCTTCACTGGAACTGATCTGGGCTTCGCCCTCGGAAATCTGTGCAAGCCCTGCCTCACACTGTTCTTTCTGACTGGTGAGAGATGCCTTTGTTTCTTTGATCGTATTCTTTCCAGCTTCCAGCTGTTCTCTTCCACTTTCAAGCTCAGCCTGTTTGCTTTCCAGTGTTTTCTCCGCTTCCCGGAGCTGGGCCTCACCGTCACTTAACTGCTGTTTTGCAGCATTCAGCTGTTCGTATCCGGCTGTCAGCTGGGACTGCTTTTCATTTATCTGTGCTTCGGAGTTGACAAGCTGGGATCTGGCAACATTTAACTGGGCCTGCCCGTCTTCCACCTGCTGCTTTGCACTGTTAAGCTGAGACCATCCATCCGCGATCTGCTGCCTGCCGTCAGCAAGCTGCTGTTTTCCATCGGTCAGCTCTTTTTTTGCATCGCTGAGCTGCTGTTTTCCATCTTCGTACTCTTTTTTTCCATCATCATACTTCTTCTGCCCATCATCCAGCTTTTTCTTCGCATCGCCAAGCTTTTCTTCTGATTCCTTCTTTCCGTCCTCAAGCTCTTTTCTGGCGTCATCCAGTTTTTCATTGGCTTCTGCGACGATCTCATCATAGCGCAGGCTGCACTGTTCTTTTTCGATGCCTTCCACACGCTTCCGTATCTTTTTGATAAGATTGTCATAGGCATCGGTATAGCTGATCACATCCCCGGATTCATGGACCATAATATAGATCTGGGTAAAAGTCTCCTGATCAAAATCCTCAGGAAGAATGTATCCGAAACCGCTGATCTCACCTGACCCAAGAGTCGTATTTCCTCTGTTAAACGAAATATAAAGAGGGCTGCTTCCGATTCCCACAACTGTATAGGTTGTCTTTTTCAGAAGTTCACTGTCTCCATCCTCACTGACAGATATGGTATCCCCGATTTTATAGCCACGTTTCTTTGCAAATGGCTTGTCCAGAAAAATCTCGCCGCTTTTTTCCGGTATCCTTCCTTCATCTGCTGTGAGCAGATTAAAATTGCTGCTGATGGATTCCAGATGAAGAACCTTCCTGGCATCGTCCTCTCCACTCATAACATCCGTAGAGTAACCACCCTCAGCCAGCTCTATACCGTCAATGTCTGATACCGCTTTTACATCACGCTGGGTCAGTCCCAGTGTTCCCTGGATCTTCAGATCCATCAGCTTTGCCGCTTCATAATAGGCATCTCCGGAATATCTCATATCCGGAGAAGACGCCTGGATCCCGGAAAAAAATGCAACGCCCAATGCCACGATCAGAAAGATCGAGATAAAACGTGCTTTACTTTTCCGGATCTCCATCCAGAAATCTTTGTGTAATGCTTTCATTCCGTCACCTACCATTCAATTTCTTCCACTGGTGTGGGATGTGCATTTTCGGTCATCCTGGAAACCTTGCCGTTTTTGATCTTGATCACACGGTCAGCCATAGGTGTCAGTGCAGAGTTGTGGGTAATGACAATGACAGTCATGCCTCGTTCCCTGCAGGTATCCTGAAGAAGCTTCAGGATTGACTTGCCGGTCTGATAATCCAGCGCTCCTGTAGGTTCATCACAGAGCAGAAGCTTGGGATTCTTTGCCAGAGCTCTGGCTATGGAAACTCTCTGCTGCTCACCGCCGGAAAGCTGTGCCGGAAAGTTGGTCAGCCTCTCCTTCAATCCTACTTCCTCCAAAACCTTCCTGGCATCCAGAGGATCCTTACATATCTGAAGAGCAAGCTCCACATTCTCCAGTGCAGTCAGATTTGGCACCAGATTATAAAACTGGAATACAAAGCCAATATCCTCACGCCGGTATCCGGTCAGCTGCCGGTCTGTATATTTTGCGATATTTTTCCCATCGATCCAGACATTGCCGGATGTAGCTTTATCCATTCCGCCCAGGATATTCAACACCGTTGTCTTTCCGGCACCGCTGGGTCCTACCACAACTACAAATTCTCCTTTTTTTATCCGGAAGCTGATCTCATCCACCGCTATGATCTTCACTTCTTTTGAGCCATAGATTTTGGATACATTTTCCAGCTTCACATAATCTTCCGTATGCTCCATTCTCATCCTCCTCTTTGCTCTCTCTCTAATTTCAGGGGGCTTTTACTTGCCCCCTTTTTATTCCCCGCCTCAATATCACAGCTGTTTGGTAATATCCCTTCATCTGTAATCGATATGTCTGTAAATATATTTATAAGTATATCGGTTCTTCATTCAAAATGCAATTTCTACTTATATTTTACAAAGATTTTTCATTCCTGCGCATTTGTATTTTACATTTCTTTTCTATAATACAGACAGATAAAGGAAATCAATATTATGACTGACTGTTGCTGACAACAGCAGAAGTATAATTCCATCAAAATGGGAGGAATGGATTATGTATAAAACACTGTGGAATCACTTAGCTCAAAATAAAAAAAAGGCCCCTGCACCTGCTGTTTTTCTTGCACTTCTGACAGCTGGATGGAGTGCAGCCGGAATTTTGTCCGGATTACTTGTTTGTCTGGGACTTCAGACAGAACTGATGGTGAAACTGACTGTGATCTTATGTACCGGTGGATACGTCGGACTGATACCCGGATTCTTCGGTGGAATCTTTTATCTTTACCGAATGGATCTTCGGAAAACTTCTGCTGATCCTGTAGCTGATCCGGAAAAATCTTCTTCTGATCCTGCTTCATTGATCTATTTTCACAATAATTGACAAAAAAGCAGAACTCTGCCTGGTTGTGCAGGGTTCTGCTTTTTTATTGAATATGTGTATTAATTTTGATTACTTTCTTATGGAATCAGCAAGCTTTCTTGCCTCTGCTGTCAGCTCTTTTATTTTGTCAAATTCTCCTGCCTTTACAAGATCTCCTTTTACCATCCAGCTTCCGCCGCAGCAAAGGATTTTGTCACAGGAAAGATATTCCTCAAGGTTTTTCGCATTGATCCCGCCTGTAGGCATAAATCTGATTCCTGTATAAGGAGCTGCCATAGCCTTGATCATTGAAATTCCACCTGCCGGTTCTGCCGGGAAGAATTTTACTACCTTAAGGCCTCTTTTCACTGCCTGTGCAACCTCAGATGGTGTGATACATCCCGGGAAAACAGGAATGTCTTTTTCCAGGCAGTAGTCTACGATCTCTGGATTGAAGCCCGGCTTACGATAAATTTTGCTCCGGCACCAACAGCTGCATCTACCTGCTCAGTTGTAAGTACGGTACCTGCTCCCACAAGCATTTCCGGGAACTGCTCTGCCATCAGACGGATAGACTCTTCTGCTGCTTCTGTACGGAATGTCACCTCTGCACATGGAAGGCCACCCTCAACCAGAGCCTTTGCCAGCGGTACTGCATCTTTTGTATCTTCCAGTACTACAACCGGAACCACACCAATTTTCTGAAATTTTTCTGCTATCTCTTTCATCTGAATTTCCCTTCCTTTTTATCTTTTTATATCAAATTTCATTTCCATCACATGTCTGATCATAGATACATCGTCAGTAATGTTTCCATCACCATGAATCGTATGCTTCACGGCACTGGCAGCAACACCGAAATTCACGGTATCCTCCGGTGTATAATCGCTCATAAGACCATAGATGATTCCGCTTACAAATGCATCTCCGCCTCCGACACGATCAAGAATATGGAAAGTCAGGCGCTTGCTTTCGTAAGTCTTTCCGTTTAACCAGAGATATGCCATAAGACTGTTCTCACTGCAGCTGTGTGCAAAACGGACATGTCTTGCGATGCATTTTATATTCGGATATCTGTCCGCAAATGCCTGGAACACCTTTTCCTGCTGTTCAAAATCCGGCTGAAACGGGATTCCGTCCTTTACATCGCCTGCACTGTGGTCTTCTTCATTTTTCCAGATATGATACGGCTCGATCCCAAAAAGAACATTTACATATGGAAGACAAAGTGTACAGAAATCTCTGGCCTCTTCCCAGGTCCACAGCGTACTTCTGAAATTGCCGTCAAAGCTTACGGTCATATTCATTTCTTTTGCTGCCTTCAGGCAGTTTAAGATCAGATCCCTGCATTTTGTTCCAAGAGCAGGTGTGATTCCGCTCAGATGCAGCCATGTATATCCTTCCAGCAGTTTTTTCACATTTGTTTTGCTGAAGTCATACTCTGAAAAAGCACTGTGTTTTCTGTCGTAAACTACCTTGCTGGGACGGATCCCGTAACCGGTTTCCAGATAATAGGTTCCAAGACGGTGTGTCGGAGTTTCTTCCTCTGTTGAAAGAACCACACTGTCACAGTTCACATCATTGCTTCTCATCATACGTACAGCACTTTTTCCAAGACTGTTGTCCGGAACTACTGTAAAAAACGAAGCATCTATTCCAAGATTTGCCAAGGAAAGGGCTACATTCGCCTCGCTTCCCCCGTATCTTGCCTCAAAGGTTGTTGCTGTTCTGATTTTTTCATAATCCGGCGGTGTCAGACGCAGCATGATCTCGCCGAGAGTAATAAATTTATGTTTCATGATCAATACTCCAGATAGGCTCCCTTCATTGGGCTTGCAGCATGCTCACTGAAAAGTCTCAGCACGCCTTTTTTGTATTTTGGTTCTCTTGGCTTCCAGTTTTTACGTCTCTCGACAAGGATCTGGTCGATCTCTTCCATAGACTTTCTTTCGCCTGCAATTCCGATGATGTTCAGCTTTCTTTCCATAACATCGATCTCAATAAGGTCGCCTTCCTCAACAAGTGCGATTGGACCACCGTCAACAGCCTCAGGGCTGCAGTGTCCGATAACAGGGCCTGTAGATGCTCCGGAAAAACGTCCGTCTGTAATCAGTGCGATGCTCTTTCCAAGCTCTTTGTCACTGCTGATCGCCTCAGATGTGTAGAACATCTCCGGCATTCCGCTTCCCTTTGGTCCCTCGTAACGGATGAATACTGCATCACCTTTCTGGACCTTATGCTTCAGAACTGCATCCAGACACTCCTCTTCACTGTCGAACGGTCTTGCACGGAGAACGGATTTAAACATTTCCTTCGGGCATGCGGTGTGCTTGATCACAGCACCCTCAGGTGCAAGGTTTCCACGAAGAACTGCGATACTTCCGTCGGTTCCGATTGCCTTGTCATACGGACGGATGATATCTTCCTTTGTAAGGCTTACATTGTAACGTTTATTAAATTCCTGAAGCCATTTGTCACATTTCTCATAAAATCCGTTGTTTTTCAGCTCCTCAAGGTTTTCTCCGAGAGTCTTTCCTGTAACTGTCATTACATTCAGATGGAGATGTTCCTTGATCTCCTCCATGATCGCCGGTACACCACCTGCATAATAGAAGCACTCAGCAGGCCAGCGTCCTGCAGGACGTACATCCAGAGGTATCTTGCATTTCTGTGCAGTCTGTCAAAGGTATCACCTGTGATCTCAATACCAAACTCATGTGCAATCGCCGGCATGTGAAGCAGACAGTTTGTACTTCCGGAGATTGCAGCATGTACAAGGATCGCATTCTCAAAGCTATCCATAGTTACAATATCAGAAGGACGCATATTTTCCATCTGTGCGATCCTTACTGCCTGTCTTCCTGCCTCTCTTGCAAAAGCAAGAAGATCCGGGCTTGTTGACGGCATCAGAGCTGTACCAGGAAGTGTAAGTCCAAGTGCCTCTGCCATGATCTGCATTGTTGAAGCTGTTCCGATAAAGGAGCAAGCTCCACAGCTTGGGCAGGCATTGCATTTTGCCCAGTCAAGCTTCTCTTCGTCGATCTCTCCACGTTCAAACTTTGCACTGTACATTCCCAGCTGCTCAAGGGTCAGCATCTCAGGCCCCGCATTCATAGTTCCGCCAGGCACAAATACGGAAGGGATATTTACTCTTGCAAGTCCGATCAGATTTCCCGGTACACCCTTATCACAGCTTGAAAGATATACACCTGCATCAAATGGTGTTGCATTTGCATGGATCTCGATCATATTTGCGATCATTTCACGGCTTGCCAAGCTGTAGTTGATTCCGTCTGTTCCCTGGCTTTCACCGTCACAGATATCGGTACAGTTATAACGTGCACCAAAACCGCCTTCTTCTGCGATTCCTTTACGGACCTCTTCCACAAGAATGTTCAGGTGTCCGCTTCCCGGATGACTGTCACCATAGGTGCTCTCAACCATGACCTGAACTTTTTCCAGATCCTCTTTTTTCCATCCTGTTCCAAGACGCAGCGGATCAAGCTCCGGTGCAAGCTTTCTCATTTCCTGACTTACTAATTTCATGATTTTTTCCTCCATTTCCTATTCTCTGATCAGATTCAGATTTTCCAGCTTTTCTCTGAGTTCCTTTGCATCCTCTTCTTCTGCTCCGATTTCCACATTATTAAATGTAGGAAGGCTGAATACTCCCAGCATGGACTTCGCATCTACGATATATCTTCCGCAGATCAGTTCCACATCCTTCTGGCAGCCGGATGCAGCCTGTACAAGATGCTTTGCATCATACATGTCTCTTAAATAAACCGGTATCTTTATCATTACGCTCTGCCTCCTATGCAAAAATTGAAATAACAAAGCCTACAACAAGTGCTGTAACACCGATCAGTGTTTCCATGATCGTCCAGGATTTTAATGTCGTTTTTTCGTCAATCTCAAGGAAAGTACTTACCAGCCAGAATCCGGCATCATTTACATGACTCAGTGCAGTTGCACCACCGCAGATCGCACAGCACATAGCAGCTCTGTAAAGCATGCTTGTATCCATTACTGCCGGCATAGTCGCCATGATTCCTGATGCCATGGTCATTGCCACAATGGAGCTTCCCACAGATGCCCTTACCAGGATCGCGATCAGAAACGCGATCAGGATCAGCGGAAGACCGCTTTTTTCCAGGGCCGGTCCGATAATATTTCCAAGGCCGGAATCCTGAAGCATCCATCGGATCACTCCGCCGCTGGCGATGACCAGAAGAATCATTCCAACCGGTCTCAGTGAATGGTCCAGTATTTTCTTTAACTGGGCACCGCTAAAACCACGTCGGATTCCAAGAAAATACATTGCTGCAAGTGTTGCGATGGTCAGTGCCAGAAACGGTTTTCCGATAAATCCGAGAAAACTCTGTACACTTGCCGGAATCGGCATGTATTTGGATAATGTGCTGAGAAGGATCAGAATAAGAGGAATCAGGATCACACCTAATACCAGACCGAATGGCGGCAACTCTTTTCCATCATCTTTGATCTCTTCCACATTGGCCGGAAGTTCGGTAAAAATTTTGTTTCCAACCAGATTTCCCCAGATAATTCCTGAAACCAGCATACAGATCAGTGCAGTTGGAACTCCAACCATGATCATAGTTCCCAGGTTTACGCCAAGTGCATTGGCAACCAGTACAGATCCCGCAGAAGGCGGTACAAAAGCATATCCGCTGGCAAGACCTGAAAGAAGCGGGATCGCATAATACAGAGTGGATTTTTTTGTCTGCTTTGCAACACTGAATACCAGTGGAATCAGTACCACAACACCTGCTTCAAAAAATACGGTTGTACCGATCACCAGTCCGGTAAGTCCCAGTGCCCAGCCGGCTTTTTTCTGACCAAATTTATCGATCAGTGTTTCCGCTATTCTCTGGGCGCCTCCGCTCACTTCCAGTATTCCGCCGAACATGGAACCCAGCCCTACCAGAAGTGCGATTCCCTGTAATGTCTTTCCAACACCTTTTTCTACTGTGTCTGAGATCATTTCCAGTGGCATTCCGGCACCTGCACCGATGATGATCGCTGAAATCATCATTGACAGAACCGGATGCAGTTTAAATTTGATGATCAGCACCAGCAGGATCACAATTCCCACTGCCGCAGCAAGCATCAATCTCATTGGATCTGCTGTAAATGTTGTTTCTTCCATTTTTTCTGCTTTTGCCTCCTTAATTCATCCGATGTTTTACTTTTCGCTAAATACATCTGATCTTTCTGTTGTTTTTTCTTTTGAATTGTGCTGATTTTCTTTATTTTCGTTTCAATTCATCTGATGTATTTATAATATATTCATTCTGCCAAAAACGCAATACTGTAATTTTATCTAAATTATCATCCTGTTTTTTGTATATTTTGTCGTTTTGACATTATAATTGAAAGGAATTATTATAAATATAAGGAAAGTATGAAAAAAAATAACGCATAGAAATGGAGAAACTCATATGATGATTTCGTCATCAGAAGAAAAAAGTCTTCCGCAAAAATTATCGGAAGACATCATCGCATTTATTTTAAAGGAAAATCTGCAGCCTGGAGACAAGCTGCCTAATGAAACGGTTCTGTCCGAACGTCTGAATGCTGGAAGAAGCTCTGTCCGCGAGGCAATGAAACTTCTTGCTTCCAGAAATATCGTGACTATCCGTCAGGGATCCGGAACCTATATCGCATCATCTCCGGGAATGGTGGAGGATCCGCTGGGATTAACTTTTATTGGCAACAAGCAGAAGCTGATCCATGACCTTCTTGAAGTCCGTTTTCTGCTTGAACCCTCTATTGCAGCAATGGCTGCCACCCGCGCCAATAAAAAAGATATAAAAAAAATCACCACACTTTGTGATGAGGTTGAAGCATTATTAAAAAAACATGTGGATCATACCCGGAAAGACATTGAATTTCATACAGCGATCGCGCTGAGCAGCAAAAATGTTGTTGTTCCGCGGCTGATTCCTGTAATTAACAGCTCTATTCCATTATTTGTCGAATCAACCAGCGGTGCTCTGCACGAAGAAACAATTGAGACACATCGTGAAATCGCAGATGCCATTGCAGAGCATGACGCTTTGCGTGCCCAGGATGCCATGTATCTTCACCTGGTTTATAACCGCAAAAGAATCCTGATTACAGAAAAAAATTCCTGATCTGTCGGACAGCATTCATTACGGATGCTGTCCGATCTTCCAGAAATCTTTCTTCAAATACATTTTTAATTATCTTCACTGTCTTCAGCTAGTAAAATAAGCCCTGGAAATTTATCTTTCCAGGGCTTTCTAAGAGGTGCCACCCGGATTTGAACCGGGGATAGAGGTGTTGCAGACCTTTGCCTTACCACTTGGCTATGGCACCATGCTCCCCCTGTTGGACTCGAACCAACGACACTGCGGTTAACAGCCGCATGCTCTACCGACTGAGCTAAGGAGGAATACTTAAATATTTAATTTAAGGTTTGTACCTTAAA
>NZ_QRNF01000004.1 GCF_003474435.1 Ruminococcus sp. AF46-10NS | reverse complement strand
TTTTCTATATTTCTTTTGCAATAAATTTTACTTTTTTCTGATCCGTTTTTTAAAAATCTATTGACAAGAGAATTAATATATGATTAAATAGTCATCCGTTTTTTAAAAATCTATTGACAAGAGAATTAATATATGATTAAATAGTCATATGAACATTAATTCATATATCATATAAATAATCAGCAAGGAGAATTCATATGAAAGAGATATTAGAGAAGACTTCCTCAGATTCCTGCGGATGCGGTCACGACCATCATGATGTACATGACCATGCAGAACATGCGCATGAAGAACATCACCACAGACATCATCACGATGATGAGCACTGCGGTTGCGGCTGTGAGGATCATGAACACGAACATCATCACCATCATGAACATGTCAACGATCACTGCGGTTGCGGCTGTGAGGATCATGAACATGAGCACGAACATCATCATCATGACCATGACGATCACTGTGGCTGCGGCTGTGAGGGGCATGAACATGAACACGACCATCATCACCATCATCACGACGAGCACTGCGGTTGCGGCTGCAAAGACCATGCACACGACCATGGCCATCACCACTCCCACAGCGCAGCATCTGCGAAGCGTGTCTACATCCTGGAGAACCTTGGCTGTGCTCACTGTGCTTCTAAGATGGAAGAACAGATCCAGCTTCTTGACGGCGTAGAAAATGCAACCATCACTTTCGCTACCAAACAGCTTCGTCTCAATGCAGCAGATCCAGATGCTCTGCTTCCGCAGATCCGTAAGATCTGTACCTCTATTGAGTCCGAAGTTAAAGTTGTTCCGAGAAATCCGAAGCCTTCTGCTTCTGCTGACGTAACAACCAGGATCTACCTTCTGGAGAACTTAGGTTGCGCTCACTGTGCTTCCAAAATGGAAGAACAGATTGCCGACCTTGACGGCATCTCCGAAGCTACCATTACTTTTGCAACCAGGCAGCTTCGTGTAACTGCAAAGAATCCGGACCGTTACCTGGATCAGATCCGCAGGATCTGTACTTCCATCGAATCCGAAGTTATAGTAAAAGAAAAAGATCCGAAACCAAAGGCACAGGCAGCTACATCCGAAACTCACGCAGCCAGTACAAAGAGAACTTTTTCCAAAGAAAAGATCGACACGATCTGCATTATCATCGGTGCGATCCTCTTTGTTGCCGGTGAGATCATGGAACATAAAGGATTTTCAGATACTGCCACTCTTCCTGTATTCGTGATCGCATACCTTGCACTTGGCGGTGTGATTGTTGTAAAAGCAGCCAAAAACATCTCACACGGACAGATTTTTGATGAAAACTTCTTAATGAGTATTGCAACACTTGCCGCTTTTGCTATCAATGATTCTGCTGAGGCCGTAGGCGTTATGCTTTTCTACCGAATTGGCGAGCTTTTCGAAGAAAAAGCTGTTGAGCGAAGCCGCGGTCAGATCATGGACGCAGTTGACCTCCGCCCGGAAGTTGTAAACCTTGTTGCCGGCGATGATGTTCAGGTAATTCCATCTGAAAATGCCCAGGTTGGAGATGTCCTCCTGGTTCGTCCTGGCGACCGTATTCCTCTTGACGGCGTGATCATTAAGGGAAGCAGCCGCATCGACACATCACCGATCACAGGTGAGCCTGTACCAGTTGCTGTAAACGAAGGTGACGAGATCACTTCCGGATGTGTAAATACCTCCGGTCAGTTAAAGATCCGTGTGGAAAAACCACTCGGAGAATCCATGGTAACACGTATCCTGGATTCTGTAGAAAATGCAGCAGCAAGCAAACCAAAGATCGACCGTTTCATCACACGTTTTGCAAAAATATACACTCCTTGTGTTGTAGGAATCGCTGTTGCAACAGCACTGATTCCTTCCCTTGTAACAGGAAACTGGCACTACTGGATCTACACAGCGATCACCTTCCTGGTAATGAGCTGCCCATGTGCTCTTGTACTTAGTATCCCGCTTGCATTCTTCTCAGGAATCGGTGCTGGTTCCAAGAAAGGAATCCTGTTCAAAGGCGGCCTTTCCATCGAAGGATTAAGCCATCTTGGTGCTGTAGTTATGGATAAAACAGGTACTGTCACAGAAGGTAACTTCCAACTCCAGAAAGTTGTCACAACCGGAGAATACAACGAAAAACAGCTTCTTGCCATGTGCGCAGGCTGCGAACAGAACTCCACTCACCCAATTGCAAACAGTATCGTAGCTGCCGCAAAAGAGCGGGGAATAAGCCTCGAGAAACCTCTTTCCCTTGAAGAGATCTCCGGCCACGGAATCTCTGCCCAGATGCCGGAAGGCAAAGTCCTCTGCGGAAACCGCAAACTGATGGATAAATTCGGTGTTACCATCGGAGAACTTCACGAAGCAGCTTACGGATCTGAAGTATTCATGGCTGTAAACGGAAAATTCGCCGGATATATGTTAATTTCCGATACCATCAAACCAGATGCAAAAAATGCCATCGCTTCTCTCAAGAAACTTGGTCTTCACACAGTTATGCTTACCGGCGACTCTGAGGACAGTGCTCAGGCTGTTGGAAAAGAAGCCGGAATTGACGAGATCTATGCAAAACTTCTTCCTGAAGATAAGCTGAACGCATTAAAGAAGATCCGTCAGGAACATGGAACTGTAATGTTTGTCGGTGACGGAATAAACGATGCTCCTGTACTTGCAGGTGCTGATGTGGGTGCTGCTATGGGAAGCGGTGCTGATGCCGCTATCGAAGCTGCTGACGCCGTATTTATGAATTCCAACGTAGATGCGATCCCGCAGTCCGTTTCCATTGCAAAGAACACCAACCGCATTGCATGGCAGAACGTAGTATTTGCTCTTGTGATCAAGATTGCAGTTATGATCCTTGGTCTTGCAGGACACGCAAACATGTGGATGGCTGTATTTGCGGACACCGGCGTTGCCATGATCTGCGTGCTGAATTCCATTCGTATCCTGTATAAAAAATAATCACAGGAAATTAATTTGACCGGTAAGGTTTTTTCAGCTACAATAGAAGTTAATATTTTGGAGGATGCGCAAATGAAGAAACCACATATAGATTACCCGATCAACGATGATACACTCTACAGACTTGCAGACCTTTTCAAGGTCTTCGGAGACCCGACAAGGATCCGCATCCTGTACGCACTTTCTGTTGAAGAACTCTGCGTCCAGGATATCGCAGACAGACTTTCCATGACCCAGAGTGCGATTTCTCATCAGCTCCGTGTGCTGAAACAGATGTCACTGGTCAAGTTCCGCAGAGACGGAAAAACGATTTTCTACTCCCTGGCAGACAGCCATGTGGCAACCATCATGAATCAGGGACTTGAACATGTAACAGAAGAATAACTGAAAAAGCCGGTCTGAAGATTCCCCGGGGAAGGGAGTTTCAGACCGGCTTTTTTATATCTGCCAAATTCCATTACGGACATATCCGGCAGATTTTTATCATTTACTTTCACTCATTCACACTGTTGATAGCATCTACTGTCTTTTTGTACTCGTCAGTTATCTTTTCAAACAGTTCCGGCAGCTTGGACTCATCCGGATTTCCGCCTCTCAGCTCCTCTGTAATGTCTCTGGAAACCTTGAATAACTGGGTAAACCCAAGGTTTGCACATACGCCTTTTAAGGTATGAGCTGCACGGAATGCCTCCTCATAATCCTTTTTTTCCAGTGTTTCTGTAAGCATCTGATAACTTGGATCATCTACAAATTTACGGGCAAATTTCTCAACCAACATCTTGTTTCCTGCAAAACGTCCGAGCACCTCTTCATAATTACTTTCAATCGCACTGTAACACTGTTCAATCGTCATTGTATATTTTCTCCTTCCTGATCCGTGTCTTATTTATATTTATCTTTATCTCCATGATGAAGTACCATCACTCCGTATGCAGGCATCCGAACATGAAGGATTCCCGCATCAGCATATATTCCTCTGCGTCCTCTGTGAAGCCATCCTTTGATGAAAGGATCAGTCGTTCAAATGCAGTAGCATCTTTGCGGCTTACACCCGTTTTCCAGGCTGTCACACGCACATCTCTTTCATATTCCTGGTTATTGATGATCACGATGATCTGCTCATCATCAGAAAAACGTCCGTAACTCAAGCCCTGGTAATCATTCCACAGAAACTCCAGGGAACCTTTCGTAAGCAGTGGATACGCCTTGTGTATACAGATCATCCTCTTGTGAAAATCAAGCATTTCGAGATCTTCTTTTCCCCAGGGATAAGTTCTCCGGTTGTCCGGATCTGTAAATCCGCAGACACCAGCCTCATCCCCGTAATATACCGTAGGAGCACCAGGCCATGTCATCTGGATTGCAACAGCCTCCCTCATAATCGCAGGTTGATATTTGCCGATGCTGCCTCAGCTCCTGAGTAGGAAAGTCTTCCTACCCTGTGGTTCGTCCTTGTAAGGAATCTGGAATGGTCGTGATTGGAAAGTTCGTTCATAGCCCCGTAGAGAGCACCCATGTGAAGGCATCGCATATGATGCTTCATGGCTCCGATAAAAGCATCACTGTTACCGTAAAGATCCTCTCTGTACTCATCGCTGTGCTTTTCCATTCCTGTAAGGAACCAGGTTACAGGCTCCATGAACGCATCATAGTTCATGACAGTATCCCACTCATCACCAAGAAGCCAGCTCTCCGGATTTCCGTAATGCTCAGCCAAAATCACGGCCTCCGGATTCGCTTCCCGTACTGCTTTGCGGAATTCTTTCCAGAAATGATGGTTAAACTCATTGCTGTGCCCCAGATCTGCTGCCACATCCAATCTCCACCCATCCACATTATAAGGCGGAGAAACCCATTTTTTTCCTACCTCCAGGATCGTTTTGCAAAGTGCCTCCGATTCCTCGTAATTCAGCTTGGGCAGAGTATCGTGAGTCCACCATCCCTCATAGGAAGGGTTATATGGCCACAGGTTCTGGTCTTTAAAGCAGAAGAAAGAACGGTAAGGGCTGTCTGCCGAAATATAAGCACCTTTCTCATAACCTTTCTGGTTATCATAAATTCGTTCTCTGTCCATCCATTTATTAAAAGATCCGCAGTGGTTAAATACACCGTCCAGAATCACTTTCATCCCTCTCCTGTGGATCTCCTCCACAAGTTCCCGGAAAAGTTCGTTACTGGCCTCCAGATTGCGTTTATCAGTCACACGGCGGATATACTTGGCCGCATGAGTGTTATCCCTGTCTCCGGGGCTTAAAAGGCCGTCACAGTCTTCCACGATTTTTCCGATATGAGGGTCAATATGATCGTAATCCTGACAGTCATATTTATGGTTACTTGGTGATACAAAAACCGGATTCAGGTAGATCACATCCACGCCCAGCTGCTGCAGATAATCAAGCTTGTCCATCACACCCTGAAGATCACCGCCGTAAAATTCCCGAACTCCCATTACTGCAGGGATTTTTTCCCAGTCATCTACTTTCACAGAGATATCCCCAATATAGGAATATTCTCCTGTCTCCACATCATTGGATGGATCTCCGTTATAAAACCGATCCACATAGATCTGGTACATCACAGCACCTTTCAGCCACTCCGGCACATGATAATCCGGATAGATCTCAAACTCTGTCCGTTCCTCATGCCAGGTACTGACACCATCAGTATCGTAATAACAGGTAGTCATTCCTGAATGGATCTCAAAATAGTACCGCAGAATATCTTTTCCCATTACGACCTGTGCAGTATAGTAATCAAAACTTCCCACTGTTTTCTCACGTTTCATTTCCAGATATTTTCCATCATACACAAGACAGACATTGTCCACATTATTACGCTGTGTCCGAAAACGGATCGTAACCGTATCGCCCGCCTTAGGTTCTGCCGGTGTTCGGTAGTATTCGGTTCCATCACTGAACATTGCGTCTTTATTTAATACCGGACTCATATTAAGTATATACTGCATTTTTTTAGTGGTCTCCATGCTTTCATGTAACATTATATTTCCCTCGCTCTGTCTTTAGCACTCATATTTAGTATATTATCTTAATTTTTTGTATCCTGCAAGCATTCCTGCTTTTGTTTTCTTCATTTTTCCTCTCCTCATTTCGCATATTTTTTTGCAGTAAAAAAGACAGCTGGTTAGGCTGCCTTTTTTGGAGAAGGTATTTCTTCTTATGGGGTGTAGCAAAAACTATATAATGTATTGGGGGGTTTTACGATATATATCGTACCATGTGTCCACCAAAAAGTGTGCACAAAGTTCACAAAATTCGATATATTTTTTTGTGCACTTTATTCGTTAGTTTCTGCAACCTCTTATTTTTCTGTTGTAAAAAGTGCTTCAAACTCTTCACGATGTACTTTTTCCTTCTCAAGAAGAAGGGCTGCACAACTGTGGAGAACACCGATATGCTCACGGATAAGATTCTCTGCTCTTGTATGGCACTCACTGATAATGCGGGAAATCTCTTCATCAATTTCTCTTGCTACTTCTTCACTATAGCCTCTGGTATGTGCCAGGTCACGGCCGATAAATACTTCATCATCGTCATTGCCATAAGCGATCAGACCGATCTTATCTGACATACCGTATTTCATGACCATGGAACGGGCTGTCTCTGTAGCACGTTTGATATCGTTGGAAGCTCCTGTTGTGATATCGCCGAAGATGATCTCCTCAGCCACACGACCTCCCAGAAGTGTTGTGATATCTTCCAGCATCTTATTCTTTGTGTTGAACATCTCATCATTATCCGGCAACGGCATGGTGTAGCCTGCAGCTCCCATTCCTGTAGGAATAATAGAAATGGTATATACCGGATCCATATGCGGAAGCACATGGAAAAGGATCGCATGACCCGCCTCATGATAAGCTGTGATTTTCTTCTCTTTCTCTGAGATCACCTTACTCTTCTTCTCCGCACCGATTCCAACTTTAATGAAAGCTTTCTTGATATCTTTCTGCATGATATAAGGACGGCTTTCTTTTGCTGCGTCAATGGCAGCCTCATTGAGAAGGTTCTCAAGATCGGCACCTGTAAATCCTGCAGTTGTCTGGGCGATCTGGCGAAGATCCACATCGTCTCCCAGCGGTTTATCCTTGGCATGTACCATCAGGATCTCTTCTCTTCCCTTAACGTCCGGACGGCCAACGCCTACCTTACGGTCAAATCGACCTGGGCGGAGAATCGCCGGGTCAAGAATATCCACACGGTTGGTTGCTGCCATCACGATGATTCCTTCGTTTACACCAAAACCATCCATCTCAACAAGAAGCTGGTTCAGTGTCTGCTCTCTCTCATCGTGGCCGCCACCCATGCCGGTTCCTCTCTGGCGGGCAACTGCATCAATTTCATCAATAAAGATGATACACGGTGCATGACGTTTGCCCTCTTCAAAAAGGTCTCTTACACGGGAAGCACCGACGCCTACAAACATCTCCACGAAATCTGATCCTGAGATGGAGAAAAACGGTACGCCAGCTTCACCTGCAACAGCTTTTGCAAGAAGCGTCTTACCGGTTCCCGGAGGGCCCACAAGGATCACTCCTTTCGGGATTCTGGCTCCGACTTTTGTGTATTTCTGAGGGGATTTCAGAAAGTCAACCACTTCCTCCAGATCCTCTTTCTCCTCCTGGAGACCTGCAACATCCTTAAATGTTACTTTCTTATCATCCGGGGAGGACATTCTGGCCCTGCTTTTTCCAAAGTTCATCATCTTCGCATTGCTTCCGCCGCCACCGGACATCTGACGGTTCATCATCATAAAGAAAAAGATGAGAATAGCACCTGTCAGTACGACTGGAAGAACGGTTCCGATCACAGAACTGTCCTTAGGAACATTACGGATGGTAGGATCGATGTCATATTTCTCAAGAATTTCCTCTGCTTCTTTTACATCGGTTACATAGACTGTCTTCTGACCGTCTGAAACAATATTTGCTGTTACATAACCGGTGGGCACTTCTCTGTTCTGATGGATCACAGCATCCGTCACCTTGTCTTCTTCCAGGGCCTTCTCCAGCTGTCCCATTGTGTAGCTTCCCTGGGTCGATACCTGGTCATTGAGATACAGATATCCTGCGATCAGCGCCACAATAAGCAGAAAGTACAGGCCTATCTTACCTGAATGCTTGCTCACTTGGTTAAATCTCCTTTCAGTCCTCCAGCTCCACTACTCCGATATAAGGAAGGTTTCTGTATTTCTGGGCATAATCAAGTCCATAACCTACTACAAACTCATCCGGAATGTTGAAGCAGCAGTAATCTACTTCTACTTCTGTCACACGTCTCTCCGGCTTGTCAAGAAGTGTACAGAGTTTAATGCTGGCCGGATGTCTGCCTTTTAAGATGCGCAGCAGATAGCTTAATGTTCTTCCGGAGTCAATGATATCCTCCACGATCAGAACATCCCTGCCTTCCAGTGGCTGATCAAGGTCCTTGACGATCTTTACAACACCGCTTGATTTTGTGTCATCACCATAACTGGATACAGACATGAAATCCAGAGTTACCGGACGTGTAATCCTCTTGGCAAGCTCACACATAAAGAAAACGCCACCTTTCAGGACACAGATCATGTGCACTTCCTTACCTTCATAATCCCTGTTGATCACATCTGCAACTTCCTGGATACGGGCATCTACCTCTGCTTCACTGAGTAAAACTCTGATTTTTTCGCTCATGATAAAACTCCTCCTTGGTAATGTAATTCCAACACTCTCCCTGTAGTGGAAGTGATCTTATACTGTTCGTTCATCCGTCCTCCAGGAATCCAGAGAATCTCGCTGTCTGTTGCAACAACAGGAAGCTTATCTCTTAAGCTTGCGGGGATTTTCTCATCAATAAAGACCCTGTTCAGTTTCTTCCTGCCGCCTTCACGGTTCACAACAAGGAAATCCCCCTGTCTTCTGGTACGAACGCATGGACTATTTTTTATTTTATCATAATCAAACCATTTCGTATACTTATTTTCTTCAATCTTCTGATTCTTATAGGAAAAAATTTTTGCCTCAAAGATCCCGAAAGGCTTTCCAGAGTTCCCGGAACCGGTATTTCCCGAAAAAAACCTGACAGATCTTCTGTTTCTCTATGTTTTTTTTCCTGTTGCGGAGATATCTTTCTCAGGCGGACACCGCCGTACTCCTTTACTGCACGGATCTTCTGAGGAAATTCTGTGTAGCGTCCGTTCTCTTTTTTCTGAAGGGAAAGTACCTGTTCCACATGAAGAGATGTATAATCCTTCCGTTTTCCGGCAAGACGGCCGAACGCTTCGAGAACTGCGTACTCCTGGATGATCGGATCTTTCTCAAAGAATTCCCTGTCCAAAAGATAGCCGTCCTCAGCCTTACATTGATCCAGAAGCTCCTGACCTTTTTTCCCAAAGTAATCATCTGCCGCTGCCAGAACTCTGGCGGTCTCTGCCATATGTTCCACAGTTCTTGAGTTGATCTCGTTCTCCATGGCAGGCAGCACATGGTGCCGGATGCGGTTTCTGGTATATTCATCTGAAAGATTGGTACTGTCTGTGATATGAGGAATTCCATTCTCTTTCAGATAATTGACAATTTCCCGCCGCTCTAAACATAAAACAGGGCGGATGATCCCATTTCCACAGGGGCGGATCCCTGCAAGGCCACGGATCCCTGTCCCTCTGGCCAGATGGTGGATCAACGTTTCCGCCAAATCATTCCGGTTGTGGGCCAGTGCCGCAAGAAACTGCGGTCCTTCATCTGTCTCCTCCCCGGGAAATCCCAGTCTTTCTCTCTCCCTAAAAAAAGCCTGCTTCCTGACGATCCTTCCGGTTTCTTCCTCGCCAAGCTTCCATTTTCTGGAAAGATCAGGCACCGGATAGTGGTAGACTTCCAGCGGAATCTCCCATTCCACACAGATTTTTCTTACCATGACTTCATCCCGGTCGGCTTCTTCTCCGCGGATTCCATGATGGATATGGACAGCCTCCAGGGCAAAGCCCATATCACGCTGGATTTCCTTTAAAATATGGAGCATGGCAATGGAATCTGCGCCGCCGGACACTCCTGCCGCTACCATATCCCCTGCTTTCAGCATATGATTTTCCCTGATATATTTCCTTACACGCCAGATCATTTTTTCTCCTGTAAAAACATTTTTATTTCTTCCATAAGCCCGCCACAACAACAGTCATATCATCCCTTGCACGGTAGTCGCTGTACCCGAGAACCCGCTCCAGGATTCCTCTGCCCATCTCTTTAGGTTCTTTCTCATGGACATCCATGATAATTTCTTTCATGGTTTCCTCTTCCCGTTCTGCCGGCAGGGCATCCAGAACTCCATCTGTCATCATGATCAGATAATCTCCATGATAAAGCTTCCTGGAAGCTGTGTCAAAGTCCAGTTGCTGCACCAGACCTGCTGCAAGGCTCTCTGAGGCAATGGATTCCACCCAGTGGTCGCGCTTGATAAAAGTAGAAGAAGCTCCTGCCTTAAGGAAATTACAGATTCCTGTATATAAATCTACCGCACAGATATCCACTGTGGAAAACATCCCTTCCCTGCCCTTCAGAAGCAACGCAGAATTCACCATTCTGGCTGCTGTTTCCTGGGAAAGTCCTGATTCCATAAACTGCTCCAGAAGTTCCACAACGATCTCGCTCTCCTTAAAAGCTTCCATTCCTGACCCCATTCCATCGGAAAGGCAGAGAAAAAACCTGCCATCTTCTTCCTGCCGACAGATATAATTATCACCTGAAACTTTTTCCTGCTCTCTTGTAAGCCTGGCTACTCCATAGAGCATCTGATAGCTCACATCTTCCACAAAATGTACAGTATGGAACTCTCCGTTCACAATACTTCTGCTTCCCTGCTCCGGAGTCATGGGACTTCCGCAGATCCTTGACAGGATCTGGGAGATTTCCACCATGGAAACACACTGACCGCTCCTTGCTCTCATATTCAAAAAAACCTGCCGTCTTCCCTCAACCTTGTCCATGACCCAGACACGACGGATAACAATATGTTTTTTTCGGAAAGCTTTTCGCAGGTCTTCCTGAAACTGAGGGTCTGCAGGCATAATATCATACAGTTCTTCAGCCATATGATCCATGATCCTGGATATCTCCGTGAGCTGCTGAGCAACTGCCAGACGGCTCTCGATCATGCGGTTGTCCCATACAAGATTCTGCCGTTCTTCCCGGAATTCTTCCCCCATCACCTGAAAATACTGGGCAGACCTTCCGCAGGCTCCCATCCAGTCGCTGCGTACCTGACGGATAGACTCTTCATCTCCCTCTTCCATGGTGCGGATCATATTTTCACTGCAGCGCATGGTGTCACCGGCACGCTCTCCCCAGCAGATTTCCCGCTGATAGCATCTGGAACACACTGCTGCACTGGTATCGGAGATGATCCGGTTCAGCTGCCCGCTGCTCAGGAATTCCTTTCGGTACGGCATTCCATAAAAAGTATCAGCCAGCTTCCGGAGTGATGCTGCATACTTCTCCACCTTCTCCTTCTGGGGATGGCTCTCACCTGGCGGCATGATTTCTTCTTTTTCGTGCGTTTTTCCCGAAAAGACAGTTTTTGCCATGTCCCGGATCATCAGCAGTATGCTGACTACGAGCATGGCAATTATCCATTCCTGCATATTCTCCCCTCCCCTGATAACCTTCACTGACTGATTATTATAAAGGAGGTTTTCTGAAATATCTGTCAAAGCAGCACGAAAGCCTGAAAAAATTTTCCGTCAAAATCCACGATATTTCCGCTATTTTTCTTCCTGGAATACAATCTCATTATCTTTCACAAGACCAAGCTTCTCTCTGGCTGCTTCTTCCACATATTCATCTGTTTTCATGTATTCCTTCTCAGCATCGATCTCCTTGGTACGGTCTTTCTCATTCTCAATGGATTTCTCCAGATCCGATGTCTTGGAATCATAATAGTCCAGACGACTCTGAAGTGTCTTGGTCTGCAGCATAAGGCTTCCAAGCAGAACCAGTGCAATGACTGCGATTCCCATCATGCCGAGATAATTATATCCGATTTTTTTCTTTCTTTTTCCCTTCCCTGGCTTCTTCAATCTGTCTGCTCCTTTTTTAACTGTTTATACCTGCATTATTTCCTTTTTCTGAGCTTACATATCCAGATTTTACATCTTCTTCAAAAAAATTTCAACCAGTTTGCCGTCTTTTTTCTTCATCGGAACAGCCTTTTTAAAAGGGATTCTTCTTTTTTGTCTTTTTTCCTGCCAAGATAGGCGAGGCTGTCGATCTTTCCTGCCAGACTGATCTCCCCACTTTCCAGATCAAGATGCTTTACGTGGAGTGCTTCGCCTTTTACGGAAAGCTTCCCTTCTTCTGTGTGCAGCAGTATTTCTTTTTCGTCAAAGGAGATCACCTCACGGATTCCTGTGATGGTGCCGCCTTTCTGACGTTCCAGCATCAGCCTGTGAAGTGATGTGGATCTCTTCTCGTCCAAGTCCTGCCTCCCTGGTATGGATTTCTCATTTATTTTATGAAAGATTTTTCAGGAATAGAACATTCTGCCTCATCAGAAGCTGTCTCAGTATCAGATATAGCGGAACATGCTCTCCACTTCATCTTTCTTTACAGTGTCCCTGACTTCCAGGACTTCCACCTTCACATTACGGCTTCCAAACTGGATCTCCACAGTGTCACCTGTCTTTACCTGTACAGATGCCTTGGCCGGTTTGTCGTTGACCAGAACTCTTCCCGCATCGCAGGCTTCGTTTGCCACTGTGCGGCGTTTGATCAGTCTGGATACTTTCAGATATTTATCAAGACGCATATTTTTTCCTCCTAAAAAAGCAGGGGAAACCAAGTTCTGGTTCCCCCTGCCGTTATCACTCTGAACTAACAGATTATTTACCGTTGACAACGTCCTTTAAAGCTTTTCCAGCTTTGAATTTCGGAGACTTGGAAGCCTCGATTGTCATAGTCTCACCAGTCTGAGGATTTCTACCCTCTCTTGCAGCTCTTGTGCTGACTTCGAAAGTTCCGAATCCAACCAGCTGAATCTTCTCGCCTTTTTTCAGCTCATCAGTTACAACATCGATAAAAGATTTCAGAACAGCTTCTACATCTTTCTTGGAAAGATTGGTGTCTTTCGCCATTGCTGCTACTAATTCTGTTTTATTCATGGTGTTTCCTCCTAATAATTGATGTTCTCATATTTTTTGGCTTTGCTTTATATATATAACCCTTTTAGCCTCAATGTCAAGGTTTTTCGCGTATTACAGGCGTTTTCCCGGATTTTTTTCCCGCTTTTTCAGCTCTTCCCAAGAAAGGCTGCAGGCTTCTTTGTCTTCCGGTGAAAAAATCTTCGGATGACGAAATATCATCTTGTCTGCAACGCCGCTGATCACATCATCTAAAGTGAATATGCCTTCTTCACGGGCGATCTCACTCTGAAGGATAACCAGCATCAGAAGATCTCCAAGCTCCTCGCAGAAATTGCCGCTGTCACCGGTTTCACGGAAAAGGTCAATGCCTTCCAGAACTTCCTCTGTCTCATTGACCAGACATTCTCTCAGACTCTCATGTGTCTGCACACTGTCCCATGGACAATCTCTGCGGATCCGCTTTATGATGTCAACAAGTTCTTTGAACGTGTATCTGTTCTGTTCTGCCATTATTTCATAGAATCAACCATTGCAAGAACAGCCTTGCCCATTGCATCAGATTTCTCGTCTGCATCTGCAAGAGATGTTCCTTTAACGCCATAGTAGAATTTAACTTTCGGTTCTGTTCCGGACGGCCTTACGCAAACCCATGCATCATCTGTAAGCTCATAGTAGAGAACATTGGAATTCGGAAGTCCTGTAGACTTCTTCTCACCTGTTGCAAGATCTGTGATCTCATCAAGCTTGTAGTCACGTACAGCTGTTACCTTGTGTCCTGCAAAATCTGCAGGTGGGTTCTGGCGAAGTGTTGTCATGATCTCCTGGATCTTCTGAAGTCCCTCGATACCTTTCATTGTAACTGCCTGGATTGCATCCTTGTAGTATCCAAACTCCTCATACATGTCGATCATTGCATCCCAGAGAGTCTTGCCCTGAGTCTTGTAGTAAGCTGCTGCCTCACAAAGTGCCATCGTTGCAACGATAGCATCTTTATCTCTTGCATAAGTTCCGATCAGGCAGCCGTAGCTCTCCTCAAATCCGAAAAGATATGTACCCTTACCGCTGTTCTCAAATCCAAGGATCTGCTGTCCGATGTATTTGAATCCTGTAAGTACTTCGATCAGTTTTACGTTGTATCCCTTGGCAATAGCATCTGCCAGGTTAGTTGTAACGATTGTCTTTACAAGGGCTCCGTCCTCAGGAAGGCTTCCGTTTACAGCCTTTCTCTGGCTCAACTCGTAGTTTGCAAGAAGGCATCCGGACATATTTCCGGTAAGATCATGGTACTCGCCGTTCTTGTCTTTTACGCGAACACCAAGGCGGTCTGCATCCGGGTCTGTTGCAAGTACGATGTCTGCATCAACTTCTTTTGCAAGCTTCAGGCCAAGTTCAAATGCCTCTGCTGCCTCCGGGTTCGGATAGCTTACTGTCGGGAAATCTCCATTCGGAAGCTCCTGCTCCGGTACTACGTATACGTTCTCAAATCCAAGCTCTTTGAGGATTCTTCTGGCCGGGATATTACCGGTTCCGTGAAGCGGTGTGTAAACGATCTTAAGGTTCCTGCCCTCTGCCTCAATGGCGTCCATATGGATGATCTGTTTCTTAAGCTCTGCCATATAAGCATCGTCAACAGCCTGTCCGATCACCTCGAAAAGTCCTGCCTTCACTGCTTCTTCTTTATCCATGGTCTTCACTGTGTTCCAGTCGGAGATTGCTTTTACCTCGCCCATGATTCCCGAGTCATGAGGCGGTGTGATCTGTGCGCCGTCTTCCCAGTAAACCTTGTATCCGTTGTATTCCGGCGGGTTATGGCTGGCTGTTACGTTAATACCTGCAACACATCCCAGATGACGTACTGCAAAAGAAAGCTCCGGTGTCGGGCGAAGTGTCTCAAAGATATAAGCCTTGATTCCGTTAGCTGCCAGACAAAGTGCTGCTTCCTGCGCAAACTCCGGTGACATATGGCGGGAATCATATGCAATGGCAACACCCTGGGATTTCTTGTCTACTTTAGCAATGTAGTTGGCAAGACCCTGTGTAGCTCTTCTTACAACGTAAATATTCATACGGTTGGTTCCCGCGCCAATGATACCGCGCAGGCCTGCCGTACCAAACTCAAGATCCATATAAAAACGCTCTTTGATCTCGTTCTCGTCGTCTTTAATTGCTTTCAGCTCATCTTTTGTTGTCTCATCAAAGTATGGGTTTTCAAGCCACTGATTATAGATTTCCTTATAATCCTCCATGTTTCAAAGTACCTCCCTGTTTCTCATATACTGTACTTAATATTATATTACAGTTTTCTGAAAAATGGAAGTTTTGTTTTTGCCTTATTCAGAATAACTCCTGCACGAAGCACTGTCCTGAAAAACTTTCCCACTGCTCTTTCTGACGGATCATCATGCGCAGCTTTTCCACATTTTTCCCGGAAACTACCACCTTATTGTGGGTGTAATAATGATTGGCAAGCTTCCAGTATTTTTCCGGGTAGAGAAAACGAACTTTCAGGTTCTGCCATTCTGACTTTGAGATTGGACGCACCGCATTATAAGATGAGAGCATTTTTTCCGCCATACGTGGATCCCAGCTGTATTTCTCCAGTATCTTACGCATAAACCGGTAAAGATCTGCCATCTGCACATCAAAACTCCAGTGGCCGAAATTGGTCACAGCTGTATTTCCACCTGAGATCAGCACATTGTGCTGGTTGAACTCTCCATGACAGACACAACCTGCACGCAAAGATTCTTCCCTGAGCCTGTCATAATCCGTTGTCTTAAGCATGGAAACTGCCTCTTCGCCTTTTTCCAGGAACCATTCCACACTCTGGAGGTAATCTTTTTCGAAAGGATTGGATGCCCCTTTCTTTCGGATAAAGCGGCGTATCTTACGGAGTTCCTGGTTGTGGCGGATGTATTCATCTTTTAAGTCTCGTCCTATATAATCCTCCTCCAGCGGAAGCTGCATTTTTCTGTGGATCTCTGCCAGTATGCGTACGCTTTTCAGGATATCGGCTTCTGATTTTGTGTCACATTCCCGTCCGTCAAACCAGATTTGTGCAGTATAGGGAATAGAATCTTTATCCCTGCTTACCAGCGCACCTTCCTGATTTTCCAGAAATACATCTACATGACAGCCCTCATCCTGGAGTTTCTTAAGAAGCATCTGCTGCATGGCAAGCTTTTTTTCTGATCCGTGAAATTCCCGCAGAACCACAGGACCTTTTTCTGTCCTGCACAAAAGCGCACCTCTCACCCTGCCGGAGGTTGAAGCTGCAAGCCCATACTGCTCCAGTACGCTCAGACCATAATCGTACAAACAATTTCCCCCCTGCCTTATTTTACGTTCTATCTTATGCAGGGGGGAAATTTGTTATTCTATTCGGTTTTTATGCTATCTTTTTCTGCTGCTTCAAGAAGTTTTTCTTTTGTATTAAGGGAAGGATCTTTCAGTACACTGTCAAGAAGCTTTTCCAGAAGATCTCCCAGTTCCGGTCCTGCCGGGTGTCCGGCATTTATCAGATCTTTTCCGGTGACTGCCAGGGTCTTCAGAGATGTACACTCGCCTCTTTTAAGGATCTCCTGATAAGTTTCTGTCACGCCGTTCAGACGTGCCAGCTTTTCCTCTCTTTTATACATACTCTGGGATAAAAGATCTGCCCTCTGTACTTTCAGATACAGTGGAAAAAGCTCCTCTCCAATAAGGTTCACAGATCTTCTCACATCCTCAGCTGACGGAGTCGGGCGAAGATCATGGTACCGGATCAGGCGACAGGTGTTTCGAATTGTTGCATTGTCAAATTTCAGTCGGCGCAGGATCTTTCCTGCCAGCTTCTCGCCTGTCGGTCCATGAGTCTTGAAGTGGTCTCTACCGTTCTCATCAGTCTTTTTCACAACAGGTTTCGCAATGTCGTGAAGAAGCATGGTGATACGGAGAAGCCGGTCATTTTCAATCTCTGTAAGGCTTTTCAGAATGTGCTCACCCACTGTATAGCAATGATGCGGAGTATTCTGCTTTGTCTCCATACAGGCATCAAATTCCGGAAGAAATTCCCGGGTCAGGCCTGTCTCCCATGCTGTGCGAAGATAGTCCGGATGATCCGATACCAGAAGCTTCACAAGCTCTGTCTGGATACGTTCTGCGCTGACATGCTCCAGGTTTCCTGCCATTCGTGCCAGCGCCGCCTTCGTATTCTCCTCCACTGTAAAACCAAGCTGTGCAGAAAAACGTACTGCGCGGAGCATCCGAAGGGCATCTTCTGTAAAACGCTCCACCGGATTTCCCACACAGCGAATGATCTTCTGATCAATATCTTCCATTCCGCCAAACAGATCCACCAGTCCATGTTCCGGATGATAAGCCATTGCGTTGATGGTAAAATCCCTTCTCTTAAGATCTTCCTCAAGGCTTCTGGTAAATGTCACTGCATCCGGATGGCGGCCATCATGATATTCTCCGTCCACACGGTAGGTCGTCACCTCGAAGCCTTCTTTATCCATCATCACTGTTACGGTTCCATGCTGGATCCCTGTGTCCACGGTTCTGTGAAAAAGTTCCTTCACCTGCTCCGGAAGTGCGGAGGTTGTGATGTCCCAGTCTCCCGGCACTCTGTTCAGAATGGAATCCCGGACGCAGCCACCGACAACGTAGGCCTCATAGCCGGCAGCATTCAACGTACGCAGGATCTGTGCTGCCTTTTGTGGTATATTTATTGTCATAAATTTAATATGCACGTCCCCAGTAAACCATCTTCTTAGCCGGTTTTCCACAGCATACGCAAACATCGCTTAACTGCTCCTGCTCAAATGGCATACATCTGGATGTTGCCTGGAAATCTTCTTTGATCTTGTCCTCACATGCACGGTCGCCGCACCACATAGCTTTGATGAAGCCTGGCTTGCTGTTGATGATCTCGCCGAACTCCTCGTAATTCTTGGCCACGTAAGTATGTGACTCTCTGTGTGCACGTGCGCGCTCCAGCATATCATGCTGAATGGTATCCAGAAGCTCTTTTACCTTATCTGCAAGCTCCTCGAAGGATACTGTATATTTCTCACGGGTATCTCTTCTGCAGAGAACTGCCTGACCGTTCTCAATATCTTTCGGTCCGCACTCAACACGAATCGGAATACCACGCATCTCCTGCTCAGCAAATTTGAATCCCGGGCTCTTGTCTGTAGCGTCAACTTTTGCACGAATTCCTGCTGCTTTCAGTGCTGCAAGAAGCTCATCGGCTTTCTCCATAACGCCTTCTTTACGCTGCTGGATCGGAATGATCACAGTCTGCACCGGAGCGATTCTCGGAGGAAGAACAAGGCCGCTGTTATCGCCGTGTACCATGATGATGGCACCGATCATACGTGTTGTCATTCCCCAGGATGTCTGGTGAACATATTTCAGTGTGTTGTCTTTATCTGTGTACTGGATTCCGAATGCTTTCGCAAAACCATCTCCAAAGTTATGGCTTGTACCGGACTGGAGAGCTTTTCCATCGTGCATCAGGGACTCGATGGTATAAGTAGCCTCAGCACCTGCAAATTTCTCTTTATCTGTCTTCTGGCCTTTGATAACCGGAATTGCGAGAACTTCCTCACAAAAATCTGCATAGATATTCAGCATCTGAATGGTACGCTGCTCGGCTTCCTCAGCTGTTGCATGTGCTGTATGTCCTTCCTGCCACAAAAACTCTCTGGAACGAAGGAACGGACGTGTTGTTTTCTCCCAGCGGACAACAGAACACCACTGATTATATACCTTCGGAAGATCTCTGTGGGACTGGATTTCTTTCTGATAGAAATCGCAGAACAGAGTCTCGGAAGTCGGACGCACACAAAGTCTCTCCTGAAGCGGATCAAGGCCGCCATGAGTAACCCATGCAACCTCCGGGGCAAAACCTTCCACATGATCTTTCTCTTTATCAAGAAGAGACTCCGGGATAAAGATCGGCATGTAAACATTCTCTACACCAGTCTCTTTAAATCTGCGGTCAAGCTCATGCTGGATATTCTCCCAGATTGCATAACCTGCAGGTTTGATCGCCATACAGCCCTTAACGCTTGTATAGCCGCAAAGTTCAGCCTTCTTAACAACGTCTGTATACCACTGAGCAAAATCCTCATCCATAGACGTGATGGCCTGTACTAATTTCTTTTCTTTTGCCATGATAAATCTCCTTTTTCTTGTGATCTAAAACAAATCGCCGACTGCTGCCCAGCCGCCAATAATCCGGAATCCATCCGACCCACTCTCCTGTCCCCTAAACCGTATATCATTATCACAATCCCGTTTTACGGACAAAAAAATAAGCCCTCCGAATCCCTCACAAGGGACCGAATGACTTCGGCGGTACCACCCCAGTTAACAGCCGAAAAAGCTGTTCTCTCAACACCCGTTAACGCCGGAAACACACGCCACGCTTCAATCACGCAGAGCTCCGAGGCCGGTTCCACAGTTCACCCGACAGGACTCTCACACCACAACTGACCCTCATCAGAAGGAATCCCTCTCTGTGCCACATCCCTGTGTACTATTCTCATCATCGCCGTATCTTCGATACATTTTAGGGGAAAAAATCCTCAATGTCAACCCCAAACTCACATTTTCATCTCAGCTTTTCATCTCAGGGAACAGGGCCAATGTTTCATTCCCAGGAATCAAAATCCCAGGGAACAGGCCAAAGGCCCGCCTCCCCGCCCGCCGCAGTTGCTGCACTACCCCAAAAAAGCCCAAGGGGTGTGCAGAGGGGCGCGGCTTTGCGGCCCCCCCTTTGCGGTTTTACTTAACAACACGTACTCTGTACATACCATCAATCTCTTTGAGTTCATCAAGTGCCCTGGCAGAGGCCGCACTCTCAAGATCAATAAGAGTGTAAGCAAACTCCCCTTTACTCTTATTCGTCATATCCGCAATGTTCAGTCCCTCAGATCCAAGGATCTTAGTAACCTGACTGATCATATTCGGTGTATTACTATGAGCAAGAGAAATTCTGCCCACAGCCACACAGGTACCCATATCACAGTTCGGATAATTTACCGAATTCTTAATATTACCATTCTCAAGATAATCACGGATCTCTTTCACAGCCATCTCCGCACAGTTCTCCTCAGACTCCTCTGTAGAAGCGCCAAGATGCGGAGTTACCAGAATGCCCTCACGTCCTGCAACTGTCTCATTGGCAAAGTCAGTTACATACTTCTTGACCTTGCCACTCTCAACAGCCTCGATCAGTGCATCCTCATCAACAAGAAGATCTCTCGCAAAATTCAGAAGGACCACTCCGTCCTTCATCTTGTCGAAAGCTTCTTTGTTGATCATCTTCTTAGTACTGTCAAGAAGCGGCACATGAATGGTGATATAATCGCACTGGCTGTAGATTTCATCCAGGCTCTTGCTGTGCTTGATGGTTCTGGACAGGTTCCATGCTGCATCAATAGAAAGATATGGGTCATAACCATATACTTCCATTCCAAGACCGCATGCTGCATTGGCAACCATGGCTCCGATTGCTCCAAGACCGATGATACCAAGCTTTTTACCACTGATCTCGCAGCCTGCGAACTGTTTTTTCTGCTTCTCGGCAAGTTTTCCAATGTGCTCTTTATCTTTCTCCTGTGCAACCCACTCGATGCCGCCAACGATATCTCTGGATGCAAGAAGCATACCTGCAAGTACAAGCTCTTTTACGCCGTTTGCATTTGCTCCAGGTGTGTTGAATACAACAACACCTTTCTCTGCATACTCTTTAACCGGGATATTGTTGACACCTGCGCCTGCACGTGCAACTGCACAAACACTCTTCGGAAGCTCCATGTCGTGCATTTTTGCACTTCTTACAAGAATAGCATCACACTGATCTGCACTCTCTGTTTTTTTGTAATTGTCGCCGAAAAGTTTAAGTCCCTTCTCAGCAATAGGATTCAGGCAATGATACTGGAACATTATGCATTCTCCTCCTCGAATTTTTTCATGAATGCAACCAGAGCCTCTACGCCGGCCTTCGGCATAGCGTTATAGATGCTGGCACGCATTCCGCCAACTGTACGGTGTCCTTTCAGGTTTACAAGGCCTGCTTCTGTTGCCTCTTTGACAAACTTCGCATCCATTTCCTTGTCTCCTGTTACAAACGGAACGTTCATAAGAGATCTGTCTTCCGGAACTACAGTTCCTTTGAACAGCTTGCTGGAATCCAGGTAATCATAGAGGATTTTTGCTTTCTCCTCATTGCGCTGTTTCATCACTTCCAGACCGCCCATCTTCTTAAGCCATTTAAATACTTTTCCGCATACATAGATGCAGTAAGCATTCGGTGTGTTGTAAAGAGAGCCTGCGTCTGCATGTGTCTTATATGTAAGCATGGTTGGTGTGCCCGGAAGAACGTCCTCTGTGATCAGATCCTCACGGATGATAACGATAACCATACCTGCAGGTCCGATGTTCTTCTGAACACCACCGTAAATAATACCATATTTGCTTACATCAACCGGCTCAGACAGGAAGCAGGAGGATACGTCTGCTACCAGGGTCTTGCCTTTTGTGTTTGGAAGTTTTTTGAATTTAGTACCATAAATGGTGTTGTTCTCACAGATGTATACATAATCTGCATCCGGGCTGATCGGCAGATCACTGCAGTCCGGGATATAGCTGAAGGTTTTATCCTCAGAAGATGCGATCTTGTTTGCTTTTCCGTATTTCTGAGCTTCCTGATAAGCTTTCTTTGCCCACTGACCTGTTACGATATAATCTGCAACCTTGTTTTTCATAAGGTTCATCGGGATCATGGCAAACTGCTGGGATGCTCCTCCCTGAAGGAAAAGTACCTTGTAATTATCCGGGATGTTCATAAGTTCGCGGAGATCTTTCTCTGCTGTATCAATGATCTCCTGGAAAGCTGCACTTCTGTGACTCATTTCCATAACGGACATTCCAGTGCCGTTATAGTCCATCATCTCATCAGCTACTTCTTTGAGTACTTCCTCCGGAAGCACTGCCGGTCCGGCAGAAAAATTATACACTCTACTCATGTTTCTTCATATCCTCCTCGTCAAATACATCATCTAGATTCGCACCAGCCGGTACCATCGGGAACACACTCAGATCCTGATCGATCCAGCAATCCAGAACGACAGGTCCCTCTGCTGCCAGTGCCATCTTAAGTGCAGGTTCCACATCCTCCATTTTTGTCACACGAATGGCTTTTGCGCCCAGCGCCTCCGATAATTTCACAAAATCAACGGCGTCATCCAGTACTGTGGAAGAGTATCTCTTTCCATAGAAAAGCGTCTGCCACTGACGCACCATTCCCAGTACATGATTGTTCATAACAATCTGGATCAGCTGTCTGCCACAGCGTGCAGCTGTTGCCAGCTCATTCATATTCATACGGAAGCATCCGTCACCCGCTATATTTACAACTGTTTTTTCCGGTCTGCCCATCTTCGCGCCAATTGCAGCACCAAGACCATAACCCATTGTTCCAAGGCCACCGGAAGTAAGAAGAGTTCTCGCTCTTTGTATTTATAATACTGCGCCGCCCACATCTGATGCTGTCCAACATCTGTGGAGATGATGGCATCACCGTTTGTCAGCTCATAAAGTTTCTCTATAATATATGGTCCTGTAAGCTGTGTGTGATCATAATTCAACGGATATTTTGCTTTCAGATCCTGGATATGAGCAACCCATTCCGGATGTTCTTTCTCCGGAATTTCCTCAAGAAGACGTTTCAGAACTTCTTTCACATCTCCGATCACGCTTGCATCCACTGTGATATTTTTGTTGATCTCAGCTGCATCCACATCGATCTGAAGGATCTTTGCATTATGTGCAAAAGTCTTCGTATTTCCTGTTACACGGTCACTGAATCGTGCTCCGAGAACGAGCAGAAGATCACATTCTGTTACACCAAGGTCGGAAGCTTTTGTTCCGTGCATTCCTACCATACCTGTGTAAAGGGGATCTTCTCCCGGGAAAGTTCCCTTGCCCATCAAAGTATCACAGACCGGAGCCTGGATTCTGTGAGCAAGTTCACGTACTTCCCTGTCTGCACCTGAGATCACACAGCCACCACCCACGAAAATAAACGGTTTCTCTGCTTCTCTGATCATTTCCAGTGCCTGATCCATATCCTCTTTACGGATATTTTTGACCTCACGGTTGACTGTTGCCGGACGGCCTGGCTCGTATTCATATTTCATTCCTGTGATATCCTTCGGAACATCCACAAGAACAGGACCAGGTCTTCCGCTTTTTGCAATATAGAATGCTCTTCTTAACGTGTCTGCAAGATCTTCAATATTTTTTACAATGAAGCTGTATTTTGTCACAGGCATTACGATACCTGCGATATCAACCTCCTGGAAAGAATCTCTTCCCAGGAGCGGTCTTCCTACGTTTGCAGTGATGGCCACCATCGGTACAGAATCCATGTATGCAGTAGCAATTCCTGTTACCAGGTTGGTGGCTCCAGGACCGGATGTTGCCAGGCAGACACCTACCTTTCCGGTAGCTCTCGCATAGCCGTCAGCAGCATGAGATGCCCCCTGCTCATGGGAAGTCAGTACATGCGTGATCTCATCTTTGTATTCATATAAGGCATCGTAAACATTCAGTATCGCGCCGCCCGGATATCCAAATACGGTGTCAACGCCCTGTTCTTTCAGACATTCTACGATGATCTCTGCACCTGTAAGCTGCATGTCTTTCGTTCCTCCTTATTTTGCTTTCGGTACTTCCAAGATTGCACCGCGGTTTCCGGATGTCACCATGGAAGCATATCTTGCCAGATAACCTGTTGTTACCTTCGGCTCTCTTGGCTGCCATTTCTCTCTTCTTGCCTGCATCTCCTCGTCAGAAACCTTAATCTCCAGTTTCAGCTCCGGAATGTTGATGCTGATGATATCGCCTTCCTCAACCAGTGCGATCGGGCCGCCTACTGCTGCCTCAGGTGATACGTGTCCAATAGCGGCTCCTCTGGATGCGCCGCTGAAACGTCCGTCTGTGATCAGGGCTACGGAAGAACCAAGTCCCATTCCTACGATGGCAGATGTCGGGTTCAGCATCTCTCTCATTCCAGGACCGCCTTTTGGTCCCTCATAACGGATAACGACTACATCACCCTCTACGATCTTACCGCTCTTGATAGCCACAATTGCATCATCCTCGCTGTCGAATACTCGTGCAGGGCCTTCATGTACCAGCATCTCCGGTACAACTGCGGAACGTTTTACAACGCCGCCGTCCGGTGCAAGGTTTCCTTTCAGTACGGCAAGTCCGCCTGTCTTTGTATACGGATTGTCGATTGGGCGGATAACCTCCGGATTCAGATTTACACAGTTTTTGATATTCTCGCCCACTGTTTTTCCAGTTACTGTCATGCACTCTGTATGGAGAAGTCCCAGCTTGTTCAGCTCATTCATAACTGCATAGACACCGCCGGCCTCATTAAGATCTTCCATGTAAGTCGGGCCAGCCGGTGCAAGGTGGCAGAGATTCGGAGTCTTCTCACTGATCTCATTTGCAAAGCTGATATCAAAGTCCATTCCGATCTCATGTGCAATGGCAGGAAGATGAAGCATGCTGTTTGTGGAACAACCAAGTGCCATATCTACAGTAAGGGCATTCAAAACTGCCTCTTTTGTCATGATATCTCTTGGGCGGATGTTCCTTCTGTACATTTCCATTACCTGCATTCCTGCATGCTTTGCAAGACGGATACGCTCGGAATATACGGCCGGGATGGTACCGTTTCCTTTCAGGCCCATTCCGAGAACCTCTGTCAGGCAGTTCATACTGTTTGCAGTGTACATACCGGAACATGATCCGCAGGTCGGACAGGTTTTGTTCTCAAATTCTGCCAGATCATCAGCTGTGATGGTTCCTGCTGCATAGGAGCCCACTGCCTCAAACATGCTAGAAAGACTTGTCTTATGTCCTTTTACATGGCCTGCAAGCATCGGGCCGCCGCTTACGAACACAGTCGGAACATTGATTCTTGCTGCTGCCATCAGAAGTCCAGGTACGTTTTTATCACAGTTTGGCACCATAACAAGGGCATCAAACTGATGAGCCAGTGCCATAGCCTCTGTGGAATCTGCGATCAGGTCACGTGTTACAAGTGAATATTTCATTCCAACATGTCCCATTGCAATTCCGTCACATACTGCGATAGCCGGGAATACTACCGGTGTACCGCCAGCCATTGCAACGCCAAGTTTTACAGCGTTTACGATCTTGTCAAGGTTCATATGTCCCGGTACGATCTCGTTGTAAGAGCTTACGATTCCTACCAGTGGTTTATCCATTTCTTCGTTTGTCATTCCAAGGGCATTGAACAGGGAACGGTGTGGTGCCTGCTGTGTGCCTTTTCTTACGGTATCACTTCTCATTTATCAGGATTCTCCTTTTTTTATTCTTTACAATATGTTTCTGTATCGCTTATCTGTTCCGGTTTATTTATGCGATAGCGTCTGCAATCAGGTCTCCCATCTCTTTTGTTCCGACAAGCTTGCATCCGTCTGACATGATATCGCCTGTTCTGAATCCGTCTGTCAGAACCTTCTGTACTGCTGCTTCTACTGCATCTGCTTCTTTGTCAAGATCCAGAGAATATCTCAGCATCATAGCTGCAGAAAGGATAGTTGCGATCGGGTTTGCCTTGTTCTGGCCTGCGATATCCGGCGCGGAACCGTGGCTTGGCTCATAAAGACCAAGTTTTGTCTCATTTAAGCTTGCGGAAGAAAGCATTCCGATAGATCCTGTCACCATGCTTGCCTCATCAGAGAGGATATCTCCAAACATGTTCTCTGTAAGGATAACATCGAACTGTTTCGGGTCACGTACCAGCTGCATTGCACAGTTATCTACAAGCATATGCTCCAGTGTTACATCCGGATAATCTTTTGCAACATCTTCCACAACGCTTCTCCAGAGTCTGGAGGAATCAAGAACGTTTGCCTTATCTACGCTTGTTACTTTATTTCTTCTCTTACGTGCGATCTCAAATGCCTTGATAGCAATACGGCGGATTTCATTCTCATTATAAGAAAGAGTATCCACTGCTGTGCGAACTCCGTTCTCTTCCGTAGTCTTTCTGGCTCCGAAATAAAGTCCTCCTGTAAGCTCTCTTACGATGATCATGTCAAAACCATCTCCGATGATCTCATCACGAAGCGGGCATGCATCACGAAGCTCATTGTAAAGATATGCAGGACGAAGATTTGCAAAAAGGTTCAGTGCTTTACGGATAGCAAGAAGTCCTGCCTCCGGACGTCTGGACGGCTCCAGTTTATACCATGGGGATGTCTTGGCATCTCCGCCAATAGAACCCATCAGTACTGCATCAGAAGCTTTTGCCTGGACAATGGCTTCTTCTGTAAGAGGTACTCCGTGAGCATCAATGGATGCACCGCCTAAAAGAACCTCTGTGTATGAAAATTTATGACTGTATTTCTCGCATACTTTGTCTAAAACTTTTCTGGCCTCGGCTACAATTTCCGGGCCGATTCCATCTCCTGGAATCAAGGCAATTTTGTACTCCATTTTTATTCATTCCTCCGATTTCCCCTGTGCTGTAAAATTTTAACGCACTGGTGTGGATAATTGTTATTATCATAACGCACTTTTCGACGGATTTCAACCTATTAAATAGATAAAGTTTTGTCATCCCCTCAAAAAAGGGCCGCCATACCTTTTTTTCGGTATGGCAGCCCTGGCTGTTTTTCTTCTGTTTTTCTTCTGTTTTTCTTCGATTTATGCCTGTCAAAACTTCTCAGAACTTTCCGCTGGAACCCCCGAGGTATCTCCTGATGAAGAAGTATGAGTGGTGGAACCGCCGCTGTGCTCCTCTTCTTTCGGTTTGGCAGTTCTTGATACTGTCCTGTAGAGATAAAAATCGTTGCTCTTTGTTACTTCCATGCTGCCTTTTCTCACATAGGAAGCTGCCTGATCCTGCTTCTGTACAGTTTTCAGCCTTCTTCTCATATTTCCGGTTACAAGAAGACCTGCCACAATCCCGACTCCTATTGCGATCAGAAGATTCGCACCTACATCAAAAGGTTCCTTTGGCAGATTATCTACATCATATGGTTCTCCCGATTCTGCCTGCATGATAAAATCGTCACACTGCAGGGCAAAAGTCTGAAACGCTTCACTGTAATCCCCGTCACTTAAATACGGCTTCACCTGATCCATTATATAGGACTGTCCTGCATCCGTAAAGGCATCAATGGCATATCCGTGGGTCGCAATGGCCCAGTTACGATCCCCCATATCTACCAGAAACAGAATTCCGTCACGATTCTCCCCCTGGCCATAACCATGGTCAGTAAAATAATCGTCCGCATATTCCTGAGCTGTTTTTCCCCCGAGGCTATCTGTGGTGACGATCACAACGTCTACTTCTCCCCGTTCACTGATATCATCCAGCGAAGCACTTAAAGTATCCTGCTCATCTGCACTTAAAAGCCCGGCCTGATCTGCCAGACGGTTTTCTGTCCCTGCCCATACAGGAAAGGCGCATGCCAGACATAAAAGGATCGCTGTGAGAAATATGGATATTCTTTTTTTCATAACACGCACCTCCTTATAATGCCCAGATCAGATACAGGATGATATATGCGATCACAGTCACAATTCCCGTAGTTCCTGCAAACCATCTGGCAAAAGCACTCTTGTCAGTAGGCAGATTACCGACGAATTTACCTGTCTGCCCGTTCATGGCAAATATGTAGTTCTCGCCCTTCCACCTGGTCTGAAGAACCCATACAGGATACAGGGCATATTTCGTAGTTCCGTTCTTCAGCCGGATACTGGTATTCTCAGGAATCACGCTTGAATAACCTTTTACAGTATCCCGGAATGCCTCCTCTGTACTGTGACGGATACGCTCATTGGCACGTTCTATACACTCTTCTGCCGTTACATCGTACTTATCTGCAAAATATCCGGCCAGATAAGCTGTCTGAAAATCTACCGCCTCCCTGAAATCAAAAGGCTCTATGGATTCCATCAGATCATTCTCCATGCTTTTGGAACCATCCACAGGCACATGGTCGAAACCGATCGAACCTTTTCTGTGTATGGAATAATAGCTGGTTTCTGTATAATCATAGTCCTTATCGCTCCAAAATCGGGTCTTTGTCCCCTTATAGCGGATATCTGCATTGGCATCTGTATCATAAAGCCAGAACGGAACATAAATTCCCTTTACCTCACTGATATGGTTCTCCGTCTTAAAAGCTTTTGGCAGAAGCCGTTTGCCTGTAAAATGCTGCTTCAGCTTCTCTTTGGCTGCCTTTTTATCTAACTTAAACGGAATCACATAATCCGGCTTCAGTACTCCGGAAAGATTTCCCGTCATAACTACAGGACTTCCACAGAACGGGCAGGCAGTAGCTGCAGTGTTGACATCACCCACGATCTCACCGCCACATGATTTGCACACATAAGTACGTAAACCTTCGCTTTCCCCTTCCTGCCATTCATCACCGGCCTCATCCGACCAGCTCATATCCTCCGGCTCTTCCTCTTCCACAGACTGCGCATATTCTGACAATGTCTTAACATCAAATTCCGTGTCACAATATGGGCACTTCATCTTCTGCACGGAACTGTCAAATTCTATGGAACCGCCACAGCACGGACACTTAAATTCCTGCATTTTCGCCATATTTGCACCTCCTGCTTACACAGCATCCTCCGTTCCAAAAGGATCTCCGCACTCCGGGCAGAATTTCGGCGGATTCTCCGGGTCAGCCGGTTCCCATCCGCACTTGCTGCAACGATATCTCATCTTCTTCTCCGGTTTCCTGGCTCCGCAGTTCATACAGAATTTACCTTTGTTCACAGTACCGCAGGAACAGGTCCAGCTCTCATCTGCAGGTCTTGGTGCGCCACATTCCGGACAGAACTTGCCTGTGGAAACTGCACCGCAGCTACATGTCCAGGAATCTCCGTCTGCTGCTGGCTGGATCTTTTGCTGAGGCTGCGTGTTCTGTGCTGCTGCCTGTGTCTGCTGCTTCTGTCCCATCTCGAAAAGCTGCTGTGCATTCATTCCTCCTGCACTGGATGCCATTCCCATTCCCATAAAACCGGTCATGGCACCTGCTGAATTAGACGCCGCTGCTTTCATGGCATCTGCCTGTGCACCGGTCAGTGTGGCTGCTGCCATGGACGGATCACGCATCATTGCAGTGCGCTGTGCCTGCTTGATCATCTCTGCATCCTCATCCGGAAGTGTGACAGACCCAAGTGCAACGCTTACAACTTTCAGTCCGCGAAGCTGCTCCCATTTGGCTGAAAGAACCTCATTCATGGCATCCTCAAGTTCTGTATTATGGGTTACGATCTGATTCGGACGGAGCTCCAGCTCGGAAAGCCGTCCAAAAGCCGGCTGCAGTGCACTTACAAACTCTGTTTTCAGCTGGCTGTCAAGTTCCTCTCTTGTGTACTCCTGCTCTACATTTCCGCACACATTAGTATAAAAAAGAAGAGGATCTGCAATCCTGTAGGAATATACACCATGACACCGCACAGACACATCAATATCCAGTCCGATCCTGGAATCCACAACACGGAACGGGATCGGTGTCGGAGTTCCAAATTTATTATCTACCAGCTCCTTGGTATTAAAATAATAAACCCTCTGATCCTTACCTGTATCTCCACCATATGCAAAACGCTTGCCGATGGTCTGGAATGTACTGCGGATACCTTCCCCAAGGCTTCCTGCAAAAATACTTGGTTCTGTGGATGCGTCATAAGTATACTCTCCCGGATCTGCGCAGATATCCACAACTTTTCCCTGCTCTACGATCATCATGCACTGACCGTCTGCTACTGCGATCCCGCTTCCGCTGGTAATGATATTGTCACTGCCTCTCTTATTGGAAGATCTGGATGATGTACGCTTCGTTCCTTTTACTACCATCACTTCTTTATCCATTGCCTCACAGTAAAAAAATTCTTTCCACTGATCTGCCATTGTACTTCCTGCTGCACCTGCCGCTGCTCTTATAAGACCCATAAAACCGACCCCTTTCTGAATTCTTGTTTCTGTTTATTATTTTATTATATTATAAAAAGATACGCACTCTCATTTCTGATAGTAATATCATTATCGCATGATTTTTTCAAAAAATCCACTCTTTTCCATGCAATATTTCACATATCCTGTTATTTCGGCATATATCGTCAAAAATGAAATTTCCCGTCCTCAGCAGCAAAAAAAAGACACCGCGCATCAAACGCAGTGCCTCTCTTCACTCTCATATTCCGGTTGCATTAAGCAGATGCCTGATCTGCCTTCTCAACCTCGGCGATTGCCTGTTTTCTCATTGGGATACGACAATTCTTATTGTTACCGAACTCAACGATAACATCTTCCTCTGTCATATCAATAACAACTCCGTAAAAACCGCTGGTAGTAACAACACTGTCACCAACCTCCATGCTGTTTAACATTGTCTGGGTTCTCTTCTGCTCTTTCTTCTGCGGACGGATCATCATGAAATACATAATTGCGAAAAGAACTATGATCCAGACGATACCAAGACCTGCACTAAGTCCGCCAGCAGCTGCTGTAGATGATGCGATCATTCCAATTCCTCCTGATAAAATCAATTCTTATGCGGTTTCCCGCCGTTTCTGACCTATAGCGGTAAATTGCTATAAAAAGTGTCACTTCGTACTATCATACACAAAAATCCCTGATTCTTCAAGGTTTTTCTTATAATTTCCAACAGTTATTTCTCTTACGGAATACCTTTATTACCGGTTGCCGTTGATCTTGCCTTCCTCAAATCCTTCCAGACGCATTTTCTTATATGCTGCAAAATTGCCGGCATCCAGTGCGTCACGGATTTCTTCCATCATATGGTTGTAGAAATACAGATTATGAAGCACGCAAAGTCTCATTCCCAGCATCTCCTTTGCTTTAAGAAGATGGCGGATATATGCCCTGCTGTAATGGCGGCAGGCCGGGCACTGACATTCCTCGTCGATCGGCCTGGAATCCAGCTCATACTTGGCATTGAAAAGATTCATTTTTCCATGGTTGGTGTACACGTGACCATGACGGCCGTTACGACTTGGATATACACAGTCAAAGAAATCAATACCACGTTCAACACCTTCCAGAATGTTAGCCGGAGTACCAACTCCCATAAGATAAGTCGGCTTGTTCTGCGGAAGGTGCGGCACCACCTCATCCAGGATCCGGTACATCTCCTCATGGCTCTCACCAACAGCAAGTCCGCCTACTGCGTATCCGTCCAGATCAAGCTCTGCGATTGCCTGTGCATGCTCAATACGGATATCTTCATAAACAGCGCCCTGGTTGATACCAAAAAGAAGCTGTTCCTTATTGATCGTATCAGGCAGGCTGTTCAGACGTGCCATCTCATCCTTGCATCGCTTCAGCCAGCGTGTGGTACGTGCCACAGACTTCTGTACATAGTCCCTGTCTGCTACACTGCTCGGACACTCATCAAAAGCCATTGCAATAGTAGAACCCAGATTGGACTGGATCTGCATACTTTCCTCAGGACCCATAAATATCTTATGACCATCAATATGAGAGTTGAAATAAACACCCTCTTCCTTGATCTTGCGCAGCTTCGCCAGGGAGAACACCTGGAATCCGCCGGAATCGGTAAGTATCGGTCTGTCCCAGTTCATAAAACGGTGAAGTCCTCCAAGCTGTTTCACGATCTTGTCTCCGGGACGCACATGAAGATGATACGTGTTGGACAGCTGTACCTGCGTACCGATCTCATGAAGATCTACCGTGGACACAGCTCCCTTAATTGCAGCAATTGTTCCTACATTCATGAAAACAGGAGTCTGGATCGTTCCATGAACAGTCTTGAATTCTCCTCTTTTCGCTCTTCCTTCTGTTGTAATCAGTTTATATTCTGCCATTTCATTTCCCTTCTGAAAATCAGTCTGACGGATATTTCCGATCCGCACTGCTGTTTCTTCATTCTCGCACTCACAGTCCGCTTTACAGAACTATGCACTGGTACGAGTCTGCCCCGGCAATATTTTGCCAGAGCTTTTGGACAATATCATAGCACATTTTTCTCTTTCCTGCCACCGTTTGTTAAACTTTTACATTGCCATTTTTTAATCCTTATCGTATAATATAGAGTATTCGCTTAAAAATCCTTTTTAATAAGAAGAAACAACTCCCGACTGGCACATACGTCAGAACCGGGCAACCCCTTTATAGATATACAGCAAGGAGGAAATCAATTTTATATGAAGAAACACACACTTGGAATTGACATTGGTTCCACCACTGTCAAGATCGCGATCTTAGACGAAAATGATAATCTTGTATTCTCCGATTACGAGAGACATTTTGCAAATATCCAGGAAACACTTGCAGATCTTCTTCAGAAAGCTGAGAACCAGCTTGGCGAGCTCACTCTCTGCCCGGTCATCACAGGTTCCGGCGGACTGACTCTTGCCAATCACCTGGAAGTACCTTTTGTCCAGGAAGTTATTGCTGTTTCCACTTCTCTTCAGAAACTGGCTCCGAAGACCGATGTAGCCATTGAGCTTGGTGGCGAGGATGCCAAGATCATCTATTTTGAGAACGGAAATGTTGAGCAGCGTATGAACGGTATCTGCGCCGGCGGCACAGGTTCCTTCATCGACCAGATGGCTTCCCTTCTTCAGACTGACGCACCGGGACTTAATGAGTATGCAAAACATTACAAGGCACTCTATCCGATCGCAGCCCGCTGTGGTGTTTTTGCCAAAACAGATATTCAGCCTCTTATTAATGACGGTGCCACCAAAGAAGACCTTTCCGCTTCCATTTTCCAGGCAGTTGTCAACCAGACCATTTCAGGTCTTGCCTGCGGTAAACCGATCCGCGGACATGTTGCATTCCTGGGCGGACCACTTCACTTTCTCTCAGAGCTTAAGGCTGCTTTTATCCGTACTCTGAAGCTGGATGACGAACACATTATCGCACCGGATAACTCCCATCTGTTCGCAGCCATCGGTTCTGCACTGAATGCGAAGCAGGATGTGACTGTATCCCTGATCGAGTTGAAAGAACGCATGCGTACTACCATCAAGCTTGACTTCGAGGTTGAGCGTATGGAACCGCTGTTTGCCACCGAAGAAGACTATCAGGCTTTCCACGAACGCCAGAGTGCTTACAAGGTAAAAACCGGCGACCTTTCTACATATAAGGGAAAATGTTTCCTGGGAATCGATGCAGGTTCCACCACTACCAAGACTGCACTGGTCGGTGAGGACGGAACCCTTCTCTATTCTTTCTACAGCAACAACAACGGAAACCCACTCAAAACCACCATCAGCTCCATCAAGGAAATCTATGAGCTTCTTCCGGAAGACGCAGAGATTGCTTTTTCCTGCTCTACCGGATATGGCGAGGCACTGATCAAAGCTGCACTTCTTCTTGACGAGGGTGAGGTTGAGACAGTTTCCCATTATTATGCAGCCGCTTTCTTTGACCCGGAAGTAGACTGTATCCTGGATATCGGCGGACAGGATATGAAATGTATCAAGATCCGCAACCAGACCGTTGACAGCGTGCAGCTGAACGAAGCATGTTCCTCAGGCTGCGGTTCCTTTATCGAAACTTTCGCCAAATCCCTGAACTATACAGTACAGGACTTCGCAAAAGCTGCACTTTTTGCAAAGCATCCGATCGATCTTGGAACACGTTGTACTGTATTTATGAACTCCAAAGTTAAACAGGCTCAGAAAGAAGGCGCTGAGGTTTCCGATATCTCCGCAGGTCTTGCCTACTCAGTTATCAAAAACGCCCTTTACAAAGTTATCAAGGTTTCCGATGCTTCCGAACTTGGCAAGCACATTGTTGTACAGGGTGGTACTTTCTACAATGATGCGGTTCTTCGAAGTTTTGAGAAAATTGCCAACTGCCAGGCTATCCGCCCGGATATCGCAGGAATCATGGGTGCTTTCGGCGCAGCTGATCGCAAGGGAACGTTATCAGGAAGGGGAAAAAACTTCCATGCTTTCCATTGATCAGATCAACAGCCTGCAGTACACTACCTCCATGGCAAACTGCCGCGGATGTACCAACAACTGCCGTCTGACTATCAACAAATTCTCCGGCGGACGTAAATATATCAGCGGAAACCGCTGTGAGCGCGGCCTTGGAAAAGAGAAGAACAAAGATCATATCCCGAATCTTTTCGACTATAAATATAAGAGGATCTTTTCCTATGAACCGCTTTCTACAGATAAGGCAATCCGCGGACAGGTTGGTATCCCACGTGTGCTGAACATGTTTGAGAACTATCCGTTCTGGTATACATTCTTTACTGAACTGAAATATCAGGTGGTTCTCTCTCCGACTTCCACACGTAAGATCTATGAGTTGGGTATTGAGTCCATCCCAAGTGAGTCCGAGTGCTACCCTGCAAAACTTGCTCACGGACATGTGACATGGCTGATCCGCAATGGCGTGAAATTTATCTTCTACCCATGTATCCCGTATGAGAGAAATGAGTTCCCGGATGCAGTCAACCATTACAATTGCCCGATCGTTACTTCCTATGCGGAAAATATCAAGAATAACGTGGACGAGCTTAACGATCCGTCCATCACTTTCCGCAATCCGTTCATGGCCTTTACCTCCGAGGAAATCCTGACTAGCCGGCTTGTGGAAGAATTCCCTGACATTCCTGCCGCCGAGGTAAAAGCAGCTGCACATAAAGCATGGGATGAGCTGTCCGCAGTGCACCTCGACGTACAGAAGAAAGGCGAGGAAACTCTCCGGTACCTGAAAGAAACAGGCCGTCGAGGAATCGTTCTTGCAGGCCGTCCGTATCATATCGATCCTGAGATCCACCATGGAATCCCGGATATGATCAACAGCTACGGAATTGCTGTATTTACTGAAGATTCTGTTGCTCACCTTGGACATGTGGAGCGTCCGATCCGTGTTAATGACCAGTGGATGTACCATTCCCGTCTCTACTCTGCTGCAAACTTTGTAAAGACAAGAGATGATCTGGATCTGATCCAGCTGAACTCTTTCGGCTGCGGACTTGATGCTGTTACCACCGACGAGGTGTATGAGATCCTGGATGGAAGCGACAAGATCTACACCTGTCTGAAAATCGATGAGGTCAACAACCTGGGTGCTGCAAGGATCCGTATCCGTTCCCTGATCGCTGCGATCCGAGCAAAACAGGCGCAGAATAAAAAGAGAACCATCAAGCCGGCTTCTATTGAAAAAGTATCCTTTACCAAGCAGATGCGTAAGGAATACACCATCCTCTGCCCACAGATGTCTCCTTTCCACTTCGGAATCTTTGAGGCTGCTTTTAACGCATCCGGCTATAACCTGGAAGTCCTCCCAAACGACAACAAGCACGCCGTTGATGTGGGCCTTAAATATGTAAACAATGATGCCTGCTATCCGTCCCTTATGGTTGTCGGACAGATCATGGATGCCCTTCTTTCCGGCAAATATGACCTGAACAAAACTGCAGTCATCATGTCTCAGACAGGCGGTGGCTGCCGTGCCTCCAACTATATCGCTTTCATCCGCCGTGCCCTGAAAAAAGCCGGCATGGAGCAGGTTCCGGTTATCTCCCTGAATTTAAGCGGCCTTGAGAGTAACCCTGGATTTAAACTGTCACTGCCGCTGATCAAGCGTATCGTTTACGGTGCCGTATTCGGTGATATCCTGATGAAATGTGTATACCGCATGCGTCCATATGAGCTTGAAGAAGGTATCGTAAACCGCAAGCACAAGATCTGGGAGCAGCGCGTCATTGCCTTCGTAACAGGCAGTAGCGTAAGCCATGGTACCTTTAAGAAAATGTGCCGTGAAATGGTCCATGATTTTGATACGATCCCGATTTCCGATGAGAAAAAACCTCGTGTTGGTATTGTGGGTGAGATCCTTGTCAAATTCCTTCCGGCAGCAAACAACCACCTTGCAGATCTTCTGGAAGCAGAAGGTGCAGAACCAGTTGTTCCGGATCTGATTGACTTTATCTGCTACTGCTTCTACAACCAGAACTTCAAGGTTGAGAAGCTTGGCTTCAAAAAATCCAAGGCTACCATTGCCAACTTAGGTCTTAAGGCTATTGACTGGCTGCGCAAAACTGCCAACGAAGCTCTTGAGCAGAGTCGTCACTTTACACCTGCAGCTGATATCCGTGACCTTGCAAAAATGGCTTCTCCGATCGTTTCTGCCGGAAACCAGACTGGTGAGGGCTGGTTCCTGACAGGTGAGATGATGGAGCTGATCCACGGCGGCGTTCCGAATATCGTCTGCATCCAGCCATTTGGCTGCCTGCCAAATCACATCGTAGGTAAAGGTGTCATCAAGGAAGTTCGCCGTGAGCATCCGGAAGCAAACATCGTTGCTATTGATTATGATCCGGGTGCAAGTGAGGTAAACCAGCTGAACCGAATCAAGCTGATGCTCTCCACTGCACAGAAGAATCTGCATAAGGATGATAAAAAGAAATCGTAATAATACGCAGCAGACATAAACTGTAAATTTTAAATATTTAAGCTGCACGGCTGTTTTCAGGAATAACAGAAACAGCTGTGCAGCTTTTCTTATCTCATCAATCTTCGCAGGACGCTTTACACGGATTATCAAAGCTAGGATTAAAAGCATAGAAATTTTTTGCATCCAGCTGTTCCTGAACAGAACGAAGTGCCTCACCAAAACGCTGGAAATGCACAACTTCTCTTGCCCGAAGGAAACGGATCGGGTCAGCAACCTCCGGAATATTTCTTACCACACGGAGGATATTATCATAAGTGGAGCGTGCTTTCTGCTCTGCAGCAAGGTCTTCAAACAGATCCGTGATCGGATCACCCTTGCTCTGGAATTCACAGGCATTAAACGGCACTCCTCCTGCTGCCTGCGGCCATACTCCCACTGTATGGTCAATATAATACGGTCCAAGTCCGCTGTTCTCGATCTCTTCCATGGAAAGATTTCTGGTCAGCTGATGAACAATGGTGGATACCATTTCCAGATGCGCCAGTTCTTCTGTCGCAACATCATTAAGAACTGCTGCTGCCATCCGGTTCGGAGCAGTAAAACGCTGGGAAAGATAACGCATGGAAGCTCCTATTTCGCCATCCGGCCCGCCGTATTGGCTCATGATAAACTGGGCCAGCTTTGCGTTCGGAGTTTTAATGTTTACAGGATACTGAAGTCTTTTTTCATAATTCCACATAACTTATCTGCATCCTCCTTCCTGTTCCCATGGAAACGGCTGTTCCATCCACTGCCAGGATCTGAGACAGCTGTCGTTTGCTGTATCAACAGTCAGAGGCCCATGGAGTTCTGCATATTTTTTCAGAAGCTCATTTCTTCTGGCACTGAGTTCACTGAAATATTCCAGCGCCCGTTTTTCCCGCGGATGGGTATCCAGAAAAAGAAGAAGGTCATTAATAGCAAAGCTTACCTGATTGATGGACTGCAGAAGTTCTTTTTTTGAAGCACAATTTCCATTTCCAACCATTATCTGCGTCCTCCTCTCCTGCCACAAAACGGCTTGCAAAGCTCCGGAAAAATCGTTCCGACCTGAAGAGCCTTTTGAAGTTCAAAGGTAGGTGCAAACTCCTGGCATGGTACATAAGCCATGGCCGGAACCAGATGCTTCAGATGAGAATACATTTCCTGAGACGGTTTGATTCCCGGCATTTTGCAGCTGCAGCCTTCTTTCTGATCTTTCTGATTATTCATGCAGCTGCTGTTCTGCCTGCTGCAGTTTTGCATATCTGAAGATGAACGATCATTGCGGGGAAAAGACGTATTGTTCATTCCGCATGTATAATTATACGGTCTGACCCCCGAACGATTCATCTGAAATCGATCCATAAGCGAATTCCTTTCATTCATGATCACGGTATATTTTATGATATTTTTTCCAACATGTGAAAACTCCTTCCTCTTCTTTTTCAAAAAACATTCTTTCCTTCATAAATCTCTATGTTTCTATCATTTTTTTCAATAAATAGTAGAAAATATTACTGTTTAAAAATCCTGGTTACAGTGCTATAATATCCTTGCCTATTTTTACACTGATAGGCACTTTTACTTATGATTGTAGCCCTAGCCGGCTATTGAAGGAGGAAATTATGCAGGTAATTATTGTAGGCTGCGGCAAAGTTGGCAGAAACCTTGCAGAGCAGCTTCAGGCAGAGGATATTGATATTACTCTGGTCGACATTGTCGCCGATAAGATCAATGATCTCTGTGAAAATATCGACGCTATGGGAATCGTCGGTAATGGTGCCAGCATCAATACTTTAATGGAGGCAGGCGTTGACACTGCGGACATCCTGATCGCAGTAACTGCATCTGACGAACTGAACCTTCTCTGCTGCCTGATTGCACAGAAGGCCAACCACTGTCAGACTATCGCCCGTGTCCGAAACCCAATTTATGGAAAAGAAATCGGCTTCATCAAAGAACGTCTTGGCGTTACCATGATCATTAACCCGGAGCTTGCCGCTGCACAGGAAATCTCACGACTTCTCCGTTTTCCATCAGCAATCAAGATCGATACCTTTGCACGTGGCCGTGTAGAACTTCTTAAATTCAAAGTTCTTCCGGAATTTAAACTGGACGGAATGAGCGTATCCCAGGTCTCTGACACTTTCCGCAGCGATATCCTTGTCTGCGCTATCGAGAGTCCTGACAATGTATCCATTCCCGGCGGTGATCACATCATCCACAACGGTGATATGGTTTCCATCCTGGCTTCCCCGCTGAATGCAGCAAGCTTTTTCCGCAAGATCGGACTTAAGACCAATCAGGTCAAGAACTGCATCATCGTAGGTGGTGGAACCATTTCCTTTTATCTTGCCCGCGCTCTTCTTGACATGAAGATCAGTGTCAAGATCATCGAGCAGAACAAAGAACGCTGTGAGCATTTAAGCGAGCTGCTTCCTGATGCAACCATTATCAACGGTGACGGAACGAACCGTTCTCTTCTTCTTGAAGAAGGACTTACAGAATCCGAATCTTTTGTTACCCTTACCAATCTGGATGAGGAGAATGTTTTCCTTGCCCTTTTTGCCAAAAGTATCTCCGATGCCAAACTGATTGCCAAGGTCAACCGTCTGGAATTCGATGATGTCATTGATACGCTTGATATCGGAAGCATTATTTATCCCAAGAACATCACCGCTGATTATATCCTGCAGTATGTCCGTGCCGCACAAAACAGTATCGGAAGCAATGTGGAAACTCTTTATCATATACTGGACGGCAACGCAGAAGCCCTGGAATTCGCCATTCGCGAAGAATCCCAGGTGACAGATATTCCTCTTGCAGACCTGAATCTCCGCAAAAATCTTCTGGTCGGCTGCCTTAACCGTAACGGCCATATCCGCATCCCCCGTGGTCAGGATACCATTCAGGTCGGTGACACTGTTATCATTGTTACTACACACAAAGGCCTCCGTGACATCACAGACATTCTTGCATAGAAAAGGTACCGAAAAATGAATTATTCGATTATTGTTTATATACTGGGATGGATCATGAACGTAGAAGCTGTATGTATGCTGGTTCCCGGAATCACAGCTCTGATCTACCGTGAAAAAGCCGGCATTGCTTTTCTGATCACAATACTGGCATGCTTGGCTGTCGGCGTTCCACTGGTCAGCCGCAAACCCACAAAAAAAGCTTTTTATGCACGTGAGGGTCTTGTGACAACAGCACTCAGCTGGATCGTCCTCAGTATTGTAGGTGCTGTGCCTTTTGTGCTCAGCAAAGCTATACCCAACCCTATTGATGCTTTTTTTGAGATTGTTTCCGGATTTACCACGACCGGTTCCAGTATTCTCTCCGATCCTTCACAGATGCCTTACTGTATTAATATCTGGAGGTGTTTTTCCCACTGGATCGGTGGTATGGGAGTTCTGGTATTTATCCTGACACTGTTGCCGCTGGCAGGCGGTTATCACATGAACCTTATGAAAGCAGAGAGCCCAGGTCCTTCTGTAGGTAAGTTGCTGCCGAAAGTTCAGGCGACTGCAAAAATTCTCTACAAGATTTACATTGCCCTGACTGTTGTTCTGATCATACTTCTGCTTCTTGGTGGCATACCTCTTTATGACAGTCTCTGTGCAGCCTTTGGTACTGCCGGAACCGGCGGCTTTGGCATCAAACCAGACAGTATGGGAAGCTACAGCTTATATATACAGATCGTGATCACAGTATTTATGATCCTGTTCGGAGTTAACTTCAATGTCTACTTCCTGCTCCTTACAAAAAAGTTTTCACAGGCACTGAAATCTGAAGAAGTTCGCTGTTATTTTATTGTTATCATCGCTTCCGCACTGATGATCACTTTCAATGTGCGTCATCTGTTCAACAATGTATGGGAAGCACTTCAACAGAGCTTTTTCCAGGTGGGTTCCATTATCACTACTACCGGTTATGCTACCACGGATTATAACCAGTGGCCCGCGGTATCAAGGACGATCCTGGTGCTGCTTACATTCTGCGGAGCATGTGCAGGCAGTACAGGTGGCGGAATCAAGATCTCCCGTCTTCTGCTTCTTGCAAAATCCGTTCGCAAAGAACTGCATCTTTATCTGCACCCCAATGCAGTAAAAAAGATCAAGATGGACGGCAAGGCAGTTTCCCATGAAGTTATGCGTGCTACCAACATTTATATGATCGTATATCTCATGCTTATGGCCGTGTCCATTTTTATCATCAGTTTTGATGAGTTTGACCTTGTGACCAACTTTACAGCAGTTGCAACAACATTGAATAACGTAGGTCCTGGTCTTTCCCTGATCGGCCCTACCGGAAACTTCGGGATTTTTTCTCCGCTTTCCAAACTTGTACTTTCTTTTGACATGCTTGCAGGACGACTGGAGCTGTTCCCCATTTTAATCCTTTTCCTTCGGGAAACATGGAAGAAATTCTGATAGTGAAAAGCCATGTAAAACAGAGTTTAAAATTCTCTGTTTTACATGGCTTTTATCTTTCAGCGTCATATTCTGTATGTTTTGCGTCATAAATCGCACTTTTTCACATTTTTTTCAAATGATATTCACATTTTCTTCACATTTATCCTGTATATTATTAGCCATAGAAGGCGATGAGCTTTCTATAAATATTTTTCTTTTTCATACGCGCCGGTACGAAAGTACCGGCCTCCTTCCATTTATGGGATATTTTTTTCTACTCCCTCGTAATCGAAATCAGGAATAAAACTTTCCGAAGCTGTTTCTCCTTCCTGGATGAATCCGTTTTTTATTCCCATATCTACTGCAGCATCCAGAACTTTTTCGTATTCCCTTTTTGTAACCTTTCTGTTTAATTCCTTACAGGTATCGAATATACGGACTGGTGTGTACTGATTCATGATGCTGATATAAATATTGTCACCATAAGTTTCGTGAAGATATTTCAGTACTTTTACGGAATTTCTTGTATGTCCCGGCAGAATCAGATGGCGGACTATGGTTCCCTTTCGGATATAGCCATCCTCACCGAATTCACATTTACCAGTCTGACGCACCATTTCCCCAATAGCTGCTTTCGCTGTTTCCGGGTAATCGGCCGCATGGGAGAACTTTTGCGCAAGCTCTGATTCCATATATTTCATGTCAGGAAGATATACATCCACATACCCTTCCAGAAGTTCTAATGTCTCAATCTTTTCATATCCGCTGGAATTATATACTACCGGCAGATCCATTCCTTTCTCTCCGGCCATGTCAAGAGCCTGTATGATCTGCGGTACATAATGTGTACCTGTTACAAGATTGATATTGGCAGCACCTTTTTCCTTCAGTTCCAGAAATATCTCACTCAGCCGCTCCACTGTTACCGGAAGTCCTCTGCTTCCAATGGCAATATCATGATTCTGGCAGAAACAGCACCGAAGTCCACATCCTGAGAAGAAAACCGCACCGGAACCTTTTTTTCCTGAAATGCAGGGTTCTTCCCACATATGAAGGGCTGCTCTTGCAAGATAAATTGTACTGTCCACACCACAGAAACCTGTTTTCCCACTGTTTCTGTCTGCTTTGCAGTTTCTTGGACAGAGGGTGCAGGCAGACAAGCTCGCTGCTGAATTTTTTATGGACGTTGTTTTTATTTTATTTGTTAATTCTTTTGTTATTTTTCTGTTATCCAAAGTCAATTTAATATCTCCTGTTTACTATATCAACACAATTTTTCTATAGTTTATCACACTGCTTCCGGTATTCTCAAGTGATCAAAATCTATTTCATTACTGTTCCCTCCATGGCCAACAGCATACTTCACAATCATCCCCAAAATGCCCCGCAAAATATGGCCAGTGAACAATATCCCCTTATTTACACTCCATTCCCATTATAGTACAATAACAGTATTCACGGAAATTATCGGAATTTCATGAAATCTTAAGATTTTTACCCCTTTCGTCTTAATTTGGCGCTGCTATTCTAACATCATCAGGGAGGTACAAAAAAGTGGCTAATATACTTGTTTGCGATGACGATAAAGCCATCGTGGAAGCAATCGAAATCTATCTCACACAGGAAGGCTATCACATTCTGAAAGCCTATGACGGCCAGGAGGCACTGGATATTCTGAACACGGAAATGATAGATCTTCTTATTATCGACATCATGATGCCCCGGCTTGACGGCATCCGGGCAACTGTAAAAATCCGTGAGAGCAATCCGCTTCCGATCATCATCCTGTCTGCAAAATCCGAAGATACCGACAAGATCCTCGGACTCAACATCGGTGCAGACGACTATATCACAAAACCATTCAATCCTCTGGAACTCATCGCCAGAGTGAAATCCCAGCTGCGGCGCTACACACAGCTTGGTGCTGCAGCACCGGCTCCATCGGAGCATATCTACACAACAGGAGGTCTCACAGTAAACGACGACAAAAAAGAGATCCTGGTAGACGGCGAACCGGTACGCCTGACACCTATTGAATACAACATTCTCCTTCTCCTCATGAAAAACCAGGGACGCGTTTTTTCCACCACTCAGATCTATGAGAGCATCTGGAATGAAAACGCCCTGGCTGCAGACAACACCGTTGCCGTCCATGTCCGACACATTCGTGAAAAGATCGAGATCAATCCCAGGGAACCACATTATCTGAAAGTTGTCTGGGGCTTAGGCTACAAAATTGAAAAACTTAGCCGGTAGGTTCGCCGGCACATGAAGGCTTTATACTTCAGAAAGGGGTATTATGAACACACCTGAACATACAAAGCACAGCAGCTCTTTTTCGCGCGTTCTCGCACTTATTCTTGGTCTTTTCCTACCACTGATCATAGTCTTTTCAGGCATACTGACGATTCAGGCAGGAATCCACATGGGCTCCCTCAATGACCTGAAAACAAAAGATTATTTCCAGTCTTCAACATTTTATGATGATTTTTATTCAAAAGCTTCTGATATTTTGTGTGGTATCTCTGCACAGGAAATTCTGAATACAACAAACGAAAACGCCTGTATCGACCTCGGCGAACTTTATAACGGGGATACGCTCACCTTTAAAAACACCTCCGGTCTCGCCTATTCTTTCAAAGAGCTCAGGGAGTGGAGCTTACAGGATATTCATTACAGTGATGACTGGATCGTTCTGAGTCTTACCACACCGGAAAAAGAGACCAAATATATGTACTACTCAGATTTTGTAAAAGCCCTGAATACCGGCTCTCTGCAATTAAATGCAGCTTCCGGGGCTCTGAAAGCTGAGGAAATCTCCCAGGACGAGTGGACAGACCGAATTCTTTCCTCCCTGAAATCAGAATACGCTGATTACGGCATTGCATCACAGGAGCCTCTGAAAAATATCACAGATAAAAACGGAAATATAGTCTACACAGATGTTGCAAATGCACTTACTCCGGTTTTTGAGATTCACTGTGCCCCTGAAGGCTATGACAGCTCCTTGACTATATGAATTCAACCTCAGCAAAAACCCGGAATTTTAAAGGTACTCTCACCGATGCTTTGGAACAGCTGGATAATGTGCGGGAGCTTTTTTCCGACTGGACATCATCTTCCCAGACATTAGATTCGTACAGCAGCAATAAATCCAACATTCGTTATGCCTATACCAATAACACCACCAAAGAAATTTATACAAATACAGATGCAGCATATTCGTCCGACCTGACCGGAATTTCCGGTTTTTCCAACAAGAAACCATATGTTCAGCTCAATGTCAATGACACTGCTGCAAACGAAAAAGATGCACAGAACGGTCTTACAAATCTGAATATTTCCGATAATGCAAGTCATTCTGTTGCCGAATGGATAAGCCTTCTCAGAACCTCCACATATGATGATAATTGCAGTTTCCTGGCCTGGATCGACGATACCAGCCTTCCTGTAGATGATTCCATCCGGACTGCACAGCAAAATTTCCGGTATTGCCGGACAGCTTTTATCCCGGCAGCTGTAGTTTGTATATTTAGTGTCCTGCTCTTTCTCATAGATTTCATCTGGCTTACTGTCCATACCGGCAGAAAAGGTTCTGCTGACGGCAGTTCAGAAACACACCTGAACGCTTTTGACAAAATCTATACGGAAATAGCAGCAGGACTTGTATGTATTCCGGCTCTTGGTGTATTCATCACAGGAATGAATCTCCTGTACAGCACATATAACGAAATTGTCTCCGCCATCATTGCAGGCCTGATTGTTTTCCTGATCTCCTGCCTGTTCTGGATCGGTTACTTAAGTCTGGTACGGCGTATCAAGGCCCGCACTCTCTGGAAAAACAGTTTCTTACGAAAATGCCTGCATTTTCTTGGACTGGGCTTTCATAAAACCGGTGATCTGATCCTGTTTTTTTCCAGAAATACGATCAGCAGGATCCGCATGGTACTGGGGCTTGGAGTATTTCTTTTTCTTGAATTTTTCCTCAGTGTCATGATTCCTGCATCTGATGGATGGTTTCTGATATTTTTTCTGCTTTTCGCACTGGATCTGGGAGCTTTCTTCTGGATGTACAAAGTTGCACTTGGACGGGAACTTCTCCTTGACGGACTGAAACGGATCACGGACGGCGAACTTTCCTACAAGATTCCGGAAGAAAATCTTCGCGGTGATCAGAAAGAAATGGCCCGATATATCAATCGTATCGGCAAAGGTCTCGATGCAGCCGTGGAAAAAAGCCTCAAAGATGAGCGTATGAAAACAGAGCTGATCACCAATGTTTCCCACGACCTGAAAACGCCGCTGACTTCCATCATCAATTATGTGGATCTTCTGAAAAGAAAAAATTTCACTGATCCGGAAGTTCTCAATTATCTTGAAATTCTGGATTCCAAGGCACATCGCCTGAAAAGTCTGACTGAGGATGTTGTAGAAGCTTCCAAAGCAAGCACCGGCAACCTTTCCCTTGAAATGGCTGATCTGGATTTTATAGAGATGCTTTATCAGGTAATGGGCGAATTCGAAGAACGTTTTTCGGAACATCATCTGATGCTGATGACCCATTTCCCGGACTCTCCTGCCATAATTTATGCAGACGGACGGAGAATGTGGCGCATCCTTGAAAATCTTTTTGGTAATATTCTGAAATATGCCATGGAAAACACCCGTGTCTATGCGGAGGTACTTCTTCAAAACAATATGGTTATCTTCACGCTGAAAAATATTTCTGCACAGCCATTAAACATTCCTGCTGAAGAACTGACCGAACGTTTCATCCGCGGCGATGTCGCCAGAAATACCGAAGGAAGCGGACTCGGCCTTTCCATTGCCCAGAGCCTTACTGAGCTTCAGGGAGGAAAATTTGAGCTTTATCTGGACGGAGACCTTTTTAAAGTATGCCTGAAATTCCCCATGAAAAAGAAATCAGAGCCAACATCATCTGATATGCTTATCAAATCGGAACAGCCTGAAAAACAGGACCTGAACATATAACGGAAATTCCTGTACAACACTCTGCGAATCCAGATAAAAATAATCTGAACTCAAATATCTGAAAATTGCAAAACAGCAGCTGGGGATCATATCCCAGCTGCTATCTTTATACTTCGCTGCTGATCCCTCGGGTCAGCAACCATGTCTCCTGCTTATATTCTTATCTCATGATGTTTTCAAACCTTGATCATGATCTCTCTGTCTGTACGGTTATACTTATAATATCGCACTCCTGCTGCATCCAACATCTTCTTGGAGGCGATCACAGACGGAGTATCTGCATATTTATCACAGTCATACACGATCGTCTTGATCCCTGCCTGAATAATCGCCTTGGCACATTCATTGCAGGGGAACAATGATACATAAAGCTTGGCACCTTCCAGCTTCCGCCCCTGTAATTCAGGATAGCATTCAGCTCACTATGTGTCACATAGAGATATTTGGTATCCAACGGATCTCCCTCTCTTCCCCAGGGAAACTCATCATCTGAACATCCCTGGGGAAATCCATTGTACCCCATAGACAAGATTTTGTTATCCTCACTTACGATACAGGCACCAACCTGCGAATGTGGGTCTTTAGAACGCATACCGGAAAGCATGGCAACTCCCATAAAATACTCATCCCAGGAAAGATACCCCTGCCGTTTCTGTCCCTTTTTCTCCATACGGCAATCCTCTTTTCTTTAATCCTCGATCATATTGATTCTTCTGATATGACGCTCATCATTGGAAAACGGTGTATCCAGGAAAGTATCTACAATCTTCAGTGCAAGTCCAGGACCTACCACGCGTCCCCCCATAGCCAGAATATTGGCATTATTATGAAGTCTTGTAGCTTCTGCTGTAAAGCAGTCTGTGCAAAGTGCTGCGCGGATTCCTTTGAATTTATTGGCTGTGATGGAAATTCCGATTCCTGTTCCGCAGATCAGTATTCCATTCTCACATTCTCCGCTCTGAACAGCCTGTGCAACTTTTTTTCCGTATACCGGATAATCTACGGATTCCGGTCCGTTGCATCCGAAATCCCTGTACTCAAGGCCTCTCTCTTCCAGATGTTTCTTAACCTCCTGCATCAGCTCATATCCGCCGTGATCACATCCCAGTGCTATCATTTTCTTCTTCCTCCTGTACATTAATAATTTTATGACCAGCCGCTTTCAGTAAGCGGTTCATGATCGCCTGTCCCATTCTTGGTGTAAAAAATGCCTCTGAGTAAATGGCACTTACATTACAGCTGTCAAAATCACGCAGCACCTCATAGAGATGGTGCGCAATGGTTTCCTCCTGTTCGCGGCTTCCGATGCTCTTGATAATACCGTGGGAATATCTGCCTTTCGTCTCATCCGTTGCAATGATCCCCACTTTCTGTCCCTTCTCCTCCGCTTCTTTCGCCCTCTTTTCTATCTCAGCGATTACCTGCTCTGTCGGACCTTCTACAATGGCAAGGTCTGCTTTTGGAGCATAATGACGGTACTTCATTCCCGGTGCCTTGGGATGAACCTTGCTGTCCGGCTTGATCAGCCCCTTATCCATCCGTACATCCCCCAGTGTTTCCTGCAGCATTTCCAGGGAAATATAACCAGGTCTCAGAACAACCGGAATATCCTCTGTGAAATCCACGATCGTAGATCCAGTCCGATATTTACCTGTCCGCCGTCAATGATCATATCAATGGCCTCTCCCAGATCTTCTGCAACATGCTGTGCAGTGGTAGGACTTGGTCTACCGGACGTATTGGCACTTGGTGCTGCCACATAGCCCCCTGCCGATCGGATCAGCTTCTGGGCGATCCGGTCGCTTGGGAAGCGTACAGCAACGCTGTCAAGCCCGCCTGTTGTCTCCTTCGGCACAATATCTGCCTTCGGAAGAATCATAGTCAGCGGACCCGGCCAGTATTTATCAGCCAATATCCTTGCCTTCTCAGGCACTTCCGTAACGATCCTGTCAAGATCACGGATATCTGCAATATGTACGATCAACGGGTTATCAGAAGGTCTTCCCTTGGCTGCATAGATCTTCATAGAAGCCTTCGGATCAAGTGCATTGCCGCCAAGACCATATACCGTCTCTGTGGGAAATGCTACCAGACCGCCATTTTTCAGGATTTCACCGCCTCTTCTGATCGCATCTTCATCTATATTTTCCGCTGTCATTACTGCTATTTCTGCTTTCATCTTACGCTCCATTACTGTCTGATGTAAATCCCCTGCTCTTCAATAAAATCCTCCAGATCCTGCAGCGCATCCTGCGCCCATGTCTCCGACTTCTGAAAAGTCTCCGGGAAAAACATCTCTTTTACAATCTTTTTACCTGTTTCTGTCTTAAAAATCTTTTCTGCACTTTTCCTGATATGTTTCTTATCAAGATCATCCTCAAAATAATTTACAAGAAAATCAGCCTCAACCAGAACCTGATAGTCCAGACCGTCAATATCCTTGTATGTATGATGATGTCCAACAAGATACTCCACTCTGCTTATCACATTCTCACGGAAACCAAGTCTGGTCATCATCTCACGCGCAGCTGCCGGTCCTTCCAGTTCCTGAACCTTACCGTCAGACCGGCCGTATTTCTCCATTCCGATCTTGATTCCAATATCATGGACAAGAGCTGCCGCCTCGAGTATATACATCTGTTCTTCATCCAGTCCCTCCGCCTGACCTATCAGTCTGGAAAAACTGTGCACTTTCACAAAATGCTGAATATGTCTGGGATCCCCCTGATAAAACCGGATCATTTCCATGTAGAGTCTGTCAATTCTGTTCATAATGTATTCCTCCTCTCAGCTGCCATGTCGTAACCTTTACTGTACAGCACATGCTGTATCTCTGTAATAGCTCTATTATAGCGTTGTTATGGAAAAATTGTCAATCCTGCTCCACTTTGTATAATTCATATGATATTGCCAGCACTCACAATACCTCAGTTTACTTTTACAATATAAGTTCCTGTCATATCATCTTCGTAAACAATGCTTCCAAGACTCTGAAGCAAACTGTCATTAAGTGCCGTACCGTATTTCTCCTGTTCCTGTCCGCCTACAAATATATAGGAAATGTCATATCTCCTGATCAGTTCTTTCACTGTTTCTTCATCTGCGGAAGTGTAAATCGTCTCTATATCCGCACTCTTCTCATTCAGATCCGGCACATCATTTCTCCACAGCCACTCATGCACATACCAGCCCAGAACAGTCGGAAGTCCTGTTGATGCGGAAACTCTCTCATAACCAGTGTAACTGTCCCCATTAGCCTCCAGAACAACCGGGGCTCCTTCAATATTTTCTTTCAGCCAGCGGATAGCTGCTGCATCCTGCGGAAAATCACTCTCAAGGAAAGTCGTTGCATCCAGACCCTGGTACTGAGACGGATCCCACACTTCTCCGAACCAGGAATGAACTGCATTTCCGAAATATCCCACTGTCCAGATCAGTACCACAAGGCCTGCTCCTGAAAGGATCCTGAAGATTTTCTGCTTTGATACTGCTATCAGTCTGTAGATTCCATATCCCATTGTCATTCCAAATAGAATATACGCCTGATATGTAAGTTTGAACATGGTGTTTGCCCTGGCATTTCCATTTTCATAAATATCTCTTACATACACAAGCTCCGGAATCACGATCAATCCAATTGCACACAGCCCCATGATAATCGCAAACAGATCAGGAATGGAAACAGTCTCCATCAATCTGTACAGGCTCTTTTTCTTCATTCCTTTAAGTTTCTCCATAAGAATGGATATGATCAGCAGCACAGTAAGGATCACCGGAAGTCCCCAGAGGATCACAAGCTGATACCACAGAGAATGGTGCTGTGCAAGTGCCACACCCTGTACCATAGTATCAAATTTCAGAGTAAACGGCAGTATCACAAGATAGGAAACTGCAATGATCTCCACTGCCTGCACAGCTGTCACTGCCAGGATGCGGACCGTTTTTCCTTCAAAGCGGATGATATTTACAAACAACAACACACCGCCTGTCACCACAAAATAGATCACAAAATCCCAGTAGTTAGTCCACTGGAACATTCCCAGAAGTACAGCGGCCAGAATAATATGGGGCATCAGAAGCTGTCTGAGCCAGAAATCTCTCGGATCCTGTTTTTCCGGCTCCGACCCTCTCTTTCGGATCATCTTCATCCAGGCGTAAAGAAGCCCCACAAGGAATATCACAAACATCACATTGACCACATGTGCATGAAGATCTCCCAGCACAAAAGAATAGCATGGAAATTCATGAATGGTCTTATCACTTTCATTTACCGGATTATATCCAATATAACGGGTAGCATCCGGGAACCAGTAGCTTTCTGTTTCCTCCACACCTTTCAATTTCTGAATCATTGGAATCACACAGCGATATACAATATAATGCACATTTCCGGCAATGGAAACTGCAACTCCGGCTGTCACGCCTGCCACAGACGGAAGATATTTTTTTCTGCCCTCCATACGTCCGTACAGCCTGTCCTTCATCATCTGCCGTACAATAGAAAATGGAAATACAAAAGCAAATGCAGCTACAAAAGTACGCATCAGATTATAGGTAACTTCCACTCTGCTGCCCGTAAGTTTTGTAAGGAACACTGCAAAATACTGTCCGCCATAGTAATAATTGATCGTACCCTCCGAATACCACAGATCACGCGCAGGAAGTGTTGTACTGCGCATCATAGCTTCCATAAATCCATAGTCCATGAATTTCTCTGTCCCATATGCCTGCGGACGGAATCCTGCCAGGTATGTCCACATAAGAAAAATACCGAAAAACAGCAGTTCCTCACGAATGATAAGCCGTATTTTTCCTGTGGGATAACATTCAATATCTTTTTTCAGCTGGATATGGAAGATCACCGCACAGACCACAGCACACGCAACAGACACGCCAATACACACAGCTGCTGTAAAGGATAAGATTTCCAACGCGACCAGAAACCATGTGAGAAATCCTGTTACAGCAATAGCCAGCACCTTGGAAAAAAGCCAGCCTTTATCCTCAAATCCTTCAAATAATCTTCCTGTCAGCGGCATTGCCACCATTCCCATAAACAGTGCCAGAAGCCACCATGTCCAGAATGTCCATACATCTCCTTGCAGGAGATACGCAGAAAGTGCAGCCAGAATTACAGCTGCTATGATCTCCGGAAGTGTTTCCCTGATTTTTGTTTTCATCGGTTCTTTCCTCCTGTATCAGATCCTGTGACGCAGACGGATAAAATCTCCCAGTGCCTGTCTGCCGATGCCTGCGATCCGTTTCATGTTAATAGAATTCTTTCCTGCCTGACGAGGCCGAAAAGTAATTGGAATATACTCTACATACAGATGATGTTTCTCATAGATCACCGTCATCAGCACATTGGAAAGAAAAAAACCGTCCGGAATTCTTTTCAGGACTTTCTCCAGCTGTTTTCCACGCATGAGACGGTATGGAGTATTCGCATCTTTTACCCAGGTTCCAAAGATCAGAAACAGCACAAGACGCAGAACTCTTGTCACAAAAATCCTGGACAGACCATCTTCTCTTTTTTTGCGGTAGCCGATAAGAAGTCCGCATTTTTTTCGTTTTTCCCAGAACTGCCAGAACTCTTCAGGCAGTGTCTGTCCGTCTGAATCTGTCTGAAACACATAATCAGCTCCTGCATCAACAGCATAATGATAACCTTTCAGAATTGTTCCGCCATGTCCTTCATTAGGCTTGTCAATTCCTATCAGGCGATCATACTTTTCCTGATATTTCTGAATTTTCTTATATGTTCCGTCTTTACTCCCATCATTGAGGATCACCAGTCGGCTGCCGGCACCGATCTTCTCAACTACCGGATACCACTGTTCGATTACAGAACCGATATTTTTTTCTTCGTTGTACGCCGGCATAATAATATATAAACTATCTTGTTTCATAGATTCTTATTCTCCCATCCTCCGAAGTATAAACCAGCGGATATGTCTCTCTGATAATGTCTTCACGGCACTCCTGACTTTCAAATGACATACCGTCTTCAAACAGAATATACGTGATCTTCTCCTGCTTGACGGTTTCTTTCAGAACATTCTGATCGTCCGTTGTATAAATAGTGACTGCCTGCTCTGCCCTGTAATAAGTATCATAACCAGCTGACCACGCATAATACGGCCATCCGCAATAAAGCATCACTCCTGCCATCGTCACTTCATTCATAGTATACTCAGGTGTCAGAAGCAAATCTTCTTTATGAAGATTCTCAGAAAGCCAGTCTGTAAGATCGCTGTTCATATTTACAGTCACCCGGTGTCCGGAATCATTATCTCTTAAAATAATCACATAATCATAAATTCCCGTCAGTGTAAGACAGATACACAGAATCCCGCAGACTACTCTACCCAGCCATTTCTTCCAGCCCGTTTTTCCTGCAAGGAAAATCCTTCTCACAGTCCATCCCCAGAAAACAGCTGTAAAAGCATACGAGATCATTACATACTTGTGGTTCACATTGATATCCGGTGTCAGTGATACCAGAAATGCAAATACCAGCGGAAGCAGAAATCCAAACAGAACAGCCCTCTCTTTTCTTTTCAGGAATACAACTGTTACGACCAGTCCCACAAAGAAAAATCCGCTGATCTCAGCCAGATATCCGATCACACCGACAAGGCTTTTGTTCTCGGCCAGAAATCCCCAGTAAAAAGAAGGGCTCATCACACTTCCCGACACAAATAGCTTCGACTGAAGTTCCGAGAAAAATACAGCCAGTGCCGCACATATTGCATAATCCAGCTTACCATCTGAAAATACTGCCATTCCCGCCAGAATCAGAAGTCCTCCGATCAGTGCCGCACCATTCCAGAATGCCGTTAATCCGAGAAACACTCCGAGCAGCACTGCACTCTTCACGTTTCTGCCAGCCCACGCATCTTTAGAAAAAATCCTTTTTCCAATCCACACTATTCCATTTTCACTGTGGCTGCATCCCGCTTCCAGCCATTCCATAAAAATCCACACTGCTGCTGAAACCATCAGAAGTCCGAACGCCAGATGCCTCTGGTTCAGATATACATTAAAATTCCAGAGTCCCCAGTTTTCATTGGTTGTATAACCGATAAATGATGTATTGGCTCTCAGCGTTTCCACCAGGTCTCCTGCACGGAAATGTTCCCACAGATATTGCCAGAATGCTGTTCCGCTGCGGAAAAAGAAAAACACAAGGGCCGAAGCACCTGCGCAGAAACTGTGAAACATCCGGTAACTGATGGCATAGAGGATCATCAGAAATCCTGTCAGCGAAAGAATACTCACAAGATTATATCCAATATCGATCCGTAACCCCAGATATTCCAGATTTCCCACAAGAAACTGAAACATAAAATGATACTTCACATCCTGTCCGCCATAATGCGGATACTGGGTAGGAAAATTATTTCCCCTGGAAAAAGATCTCATCATCGCCGTATGCGGTGCATAATCCCCAAATACAGAAAAACCGGAATACAAAATTCCATCTTTTATATGAAAAACATAAAACATCATCCATGTAACAAATACAGCTACCACTGTAAACAGAATGATCTCTTTTCTGAGAATCCACTTTCTGGTGAGCATTCCCTCTGCCACCGGGAAAATATTCTTCTTTTTTTTCTTAAAAAGAACTGCCAGTACCAGTGTTGCCAAAGTCATAACGAGCAGATTTCCATAAAAAAGAGGATGTTCTGCCCCCGCACATACACTAAACATCCAGGAAATGATATAAACTGCCCATGTGAGCATCAGAACTCCTGTTCCAAAAGCTGTAGGCAATATTACCCATATCCGGTTTCCATTTTCAGCCGTCCTGCGCGGAAACAGACACCCCACTGCTTCCATTCCTGTTAATATACATAATATAAGATAAATGATTCCAAACATCAGATTCTCCTTAATTCACGTAAAGTATATCAGAATAGGCTTCCTATGAAAAGGCTATTCACATTTTTTTCAATTTTTTTCCTTCTTCCCTGATTCCAGATATTCTTCGATCCCGTCAGCTATGGCTAAAGCTACTTTCTGTTGGTAATCATCTTTCTGCAGAAGTCCGGCTTCATCCGGATTGGTAAGAAATCCGCATTCCACGATATTGATCACACATTCACTTCTCTTCAGGAGGTAGTATGTTCTGTTTCCTTTTGCAATCCGCGGACTCTTGATCTCCAGCTGCTGGTTCATTTTTTTCTGAATAGCAAGTGCTAGTTTCTTTCCCTGTTCAGAATCTTCATAAAAAAACACCTGCGGACCTTTTACCGCAGGGTCACTGTAGCTGTTCTGATGAATACTGACAGAAAGAAGCGGCTTGTATTCTTTCATCAATGCAATACGGTTCTGAAGATCCTGGGCTTTCATGTTCTTTGTGTTTTCTTCATAAAGTCCTTTATCTTTTTCTCTTGTCATGGCAACTGTGTAACCTCTTTTTTCCAGTACTTTTTTTAATTTCAGAGATACCTCAAGATTGATGCCTTTTTCTTTCAGGCCATCCACTCCCACCATTCCAGAATCTACGCCCCCATGGCCTGCATCCACCAGAATCACTTTTTCTTCCTTTATATTCCCAGATACATCCACAAGCTTCCCTGCTGTTTCGGCTGCCTCTCTTGACAATATGTAAAAACACAGCAGCATAAGAACTGCCATTCCCGTTTCGATCAGATGTTTTTTCACGCAAAACACCCCCGGCATATTTAATTAAATATATGCTGTCGGGAGTGTTTTTATCATTGCGCTGCTGCAATGTTCCTTCTTTAGTTTCAGTAATTTACAGCTGTCAGGAAAGGTTCTTTGCAATAGTCTTCCAGATCCCGCTGTTCTCAAATCCAAGTTTCCACTCTGCCACACCTGCAAGTTTATATTTTGAGATCAGCTTAACTTTCTCTGCAATGGACTTGGAATCCTCCAGCCAGATCTGGTATGTAGCTCCATCCCCTTCATAGGTTCCGTAATTCTGGCTTGTTGTCTTATCCCAGTAAGTCTCTGCTCCATTGTCTGCAATCACCTTCTGTGCCTGATCCATTCCGATTGCTTCACTTGTCAGGGCCCCTCCATCTGTTGTCTTCCAGAGCCTGGTATAAAACGGAACTGCAAGTATCGTCCTCTCTGCCGGAACCTCTGTAAGTGTATCTTTCACACCCTGCTCTACCCACGGAAGCGATGCCACGGAACCTGCCTCAGATCCCACATAATGTTCATCATACCCCATAATGATCACATAATCGGTAACTTTTCCCTGCTCAGCTCTGTCATAATGACTGGTAAAATTCTCCGGAACCGGGTTATCCACAGAAAGTACCAGATTGTTCTCATGACACTGAATGGAAAGCTCCCGAAGGAACTGCAGAAAATGGATTCCAACATCCTCACTTAAAGATTCAAAATCCACATTGATTCCATCAAGTCCTGTTTTCAATGCACCTGCTATCAGCTGTCCCTCCAGATTCTGTCTTGCACTGGTGCTGGAAAGAACTGTAGTCGTGCTTATATTCTCACTGAAATTATCTACAAGTCCCCACACTTTCAAACCTTTTTCATGAGCCTGCATCACATACTCTCCAGATGCAATGTTTGTGATATTACCCGAATTATCAGCTATGGAAAACCATGTAGGTGAGATCACGTTCACACCTGTCATATTCTGCGTTACGTCAGAAAAATAATTGTTGGCATCTGTGCTTGTTGTCTGATGCCATACCAGATTCACCGGCTCATCCATCGTCAGATAAGTATATGTTTCTGACTTGAAATCTCTCTCATAAGTGGTAGCGTCCGCTGCACTTACTTTCTTCTTTTGAATATAACCGATATAACCATCATCTGTAGCAACCTGATCCCAGTCCTCCCCTTCATTGAGCAGACGGAGAACTGTATTCTTCGGTACTTCTGTGAGAATTTCTGATTTAATTCCACCACGGTAACGGATCACTGTATCCTTTTTCACAGTAACCGTTTCTATATTGCTAAATTTATTCTGTATTGCAATCCTGTCAGGATCTTTATTTATATATGCATCGATGTCTGTATACTTTTTGACATAATCAAGATGAAGATAAACACTGTTATCTTTCAGCCATACCATCCCGCCTGCACTGTCAGAAGCTTTTTCCTCTGTAAGACTGGACGGAGTCGCATACAGGATCTTCTTGTTTTCACTATCCCAGTAATATCTCTGATTGAGATATCCATCTACAACATCAATTGGAAGATACACATCATCACCGGAAATCAGTGCCTTCTGATCAAGCTTCTCAGTTCCCAGTATCAATGCTGCTTCTCCATCTGCATTCTGTCCATAATAATCGGACAGACTCATCTGCTTCCCGGTTGGAATAAGTTTATTGATCCCATAAGCGGCCCCTCCCACAAGAGCGACCAATACGATCAACAGACATACTACCAGGACAGGCATACGTTTTTTCGTCATTTCTTCTTCCTTTCGGTGCAAAATACTATAAAATCTTTTTCATTATAACATATTTTGTCTGTATTTCGTTATTAAAATTGACATTTTATATTTTGTTTAGATTTCCTTTATGCAGGCTGTGGATATTTCCTCATTGTGTAATGTATGAGTTCAGGGAAAACTTATCAGTTCTGTTTATCATTCAAGAAAATATCTACAGTCTGCCTTTCTTTACGTGTTTCGGATAAAATCAAAGCTTACACAGGCGATATTGCCTTCCTCATCTTCTGTATAGTCCCGCATATATCCTCCATCTTCCGCAATCTGACAGGCTTTTGCGATTTTCTTCGGAGTACTGGGTATTCCGTCCAGATAAAGTTCAATTCCTTTATCACGATAGCTCTCCAGTTCCCTCCGGATGGATTTGGCGGATTTCTTTTTTACCTGTGATATATTTGACGTATCCTGACCTCCTTTCCTGGTTCGATTTTCAGAAAACACCAACATAGGTTCTCAGAAAAGCTACACTGACCCTGTTTATCGTTTATTTAAAAAGGGGGAAAATTACTGATCTGTGCTCCGGCAGAACCGCCGATGATCTCAGCACAGAAATCTTGTCTTTAGAAAAAGTATGAATTTAAGTTATCCTTACTGTCGTCCTGTTGCTCAGGTCAGATAGCTTTTCTGTTTTTTATTATACATTTTTTCTGTTCGGATGCAAGCTTTTTATCTCATTTTAAAATTTTTTTATTTTTCCTGTGATTCAACATCTTTACATCTTGTATGCAGCTGTTATATAATACAGTATGTAAAAGATTAAATTTATTGACCATAGGATGTGATTATATGAAAATAGAAAAAATCAACGACAATCAGATCCGCTGCACACTGACGAAAGAGGATCTGGACAGTCATCAGATTCGTATCAGCGAGCTTGCCTACGGCACAGAGAAGGCTAAACGTCTCTTCCGTGATATGATGCAGCAGGCTCAGATACAGTTCGGTTTTGAGGCAGATAACATTCCTCTGATGATCGAAGCAATTCCCCTAAACGCAGAGAGCATCATTCTCATCATCACCAAAGTAGAAGATCCTGAAGAACTGGATACCCGTTTTTCCAAATTTGCTCCTTTTAAAGGCAGCAAGTCTTCTGATACCGTGGAAATCGATGGTGCAGATAATATCATTGATATTTTCCAAAAACTCTGCGAATCCAAGCTGAAGAATATTCCTCAGAAAACTGAAGAGAAGAAAGATAGTACCACTGCCCCACCGTCTGAAGAAGCTCAGGACAATTCTCATATTTCCGAGAATTCTGTCCGACTGATCCGTCTCTACACTTTCCCGGGACTGGATGATGTTATCGCGGCTGCACATGGCATGAATGGTTTCTTCAATGGTGACAATATTCTTTACCGTGAGGGAGAGGATGGTGTTTATCAGCTGGTTCTCCACCAGTCTGACTGCACACCGGAAGAATTCAACAAGGTATGTAACATTCTTTCTGAATATGGAGTTGGCCGTGCATTTACTCCAGCAGGTGAGGCTTATCTCCGGGAACACGGAACTCTGATCACGTCTGACGCTCTTCAGAAACTCCTGCTCCTCTGATACCTGCATAATAAAACTGCTGCCGGAACTGAGATCTTTCTGATCTGCATCTTCCAGCAGCAGTTTTTTCTTTCAGCAAGAAAATATCTGCTTACTCACCAAGAAAATCATTAATCTGTGCTACGAGAACGTCAGCATCCAGTCCATGGACCATAGCTGCCTCTTCCAGTGATTCCATCTGGGAAGACGGGCATCCAAGGCAATGCATTCCCGCTCTCATAAGGATCGGTGCAATGTTAGGATCTACGGTGAGAAGTTCGCCGATCAGCATGCTCTTTGTAACCTTTGTCATGATATTGTAATCTCCTTTACTGATTTATCGAAATGACTCCACTTCGTGTCTGCTATTATAATACGAAATCTTTATATAATCAACGGGTGGCTGTTCACTCCTTTTTTCATTTGTTCCTAAATTTGTACTTGTATTCTTTGTACAGATATATTAGAATGGGAATAGAATCCCTGGTAGGGGATACATAAACATACCATTATAAAGGAGGATATCATTATGGCATATGTAATTTCTGACGAATGCGTTAGCTGTGGAACATGCGAGGGTGAGTGCCCGAACGAGGCTATTTCTCAGGGAGACGAGCATTACGTAATCGATGCAGACGCTTGCGTTGACTGCGGAACATGCGCTGAGGCCTGTCCAGTTGGTGCTATCTCTGCTGAGTAATGCACCGTCAGCTATAAGCTGTGATTTATGAAAAAGACTGTCGGTTTTACCGGCAGTCTTTTCTGTTTTTTTTGTTCTTTTTTCCCTCTGTTGCAGCTGCCGCCTCTCTTCTGGCCTGCTGCTGTCTCCGTATCGCTTCATCCAGCGACCGGCATTTATATTCGCCTTCTTTTTTTCGCTGCATTTCTTCATGGATCAGTCTTTCCAGGATTTCCTGAAATTCCAGAATCTTATCATCAGCAGCTGATTCCTGGCCTGTTATTTTAAAATCCTCTTCTCTGATATCTGCTGACATATGAGTATTCTCTGTTTTATGAAAACCCTGTGTCTCTTCCTGCAGCCGTGATTCCGTTTCTTTCAGTGGAATATCTTCAATCTCCACTGCCTCTCCGTCCAGGATCTTAGCATCAGGCATGACAGAGCCAGATGTGTTTCTCTCCATCCGAGGAATCAGCGTTCGTATCGCTTTCAACTGAAGTCCTCTGCTTTTCAGTTCGTTTATCTTGAGAAAAAGTTGGATATCATAGGGTGTATAATAGCGATGTCCCAGTTCATTACGCCCGATATGAAGGTCAAGTTCCTCCTCCCAGTAGCGCATAACATAGGATTTCACGCCAGTCATCGTCACGGCTTGTCTGACTGTATATCTTTTTTCCATCGTGACGGCCCCCTTATGGTTGGATAGATGAACAGATGTGTAGTTTTATTATATGTTCAGATAATCAGAACATAGTTATAGTATATAATATCGTGAGTTAGCTTTGCAAGAAATTTCGATTGACATAAATCGACTATAATTAAGCAGATATTCGCAATACACTCCACCGCTTACTTGATTTGCTTAAAAAGATACAGCAAATCTTGTCATCTCACTACTTCATCTGCACAACTCTACTTTTTCATATTTACAAACTGTGTATACCTTGGCAGCCATACCAGTTCTACGGTTCCGATAGGACCGTTTCTCTGTTTTGCTATAATGATCTCTGCAATGTCTTTTTTCTCAGTATCCTTATGATAATAATCATCGCGATATATGAACATTACCACATCGGCATCCTGCTCAATAGCTCCGGATTCTCGGAGGTCTGAAAGCATCGGTCTGTGGTCGGGTCTCTGTTCTACAGCTCGGCTCAGCTGAGAAAGGGCAATCACCGGCACATCAATCTCTCTTGCAAGTGCTTTTAAAGATCTTGATATATCAGAAATCTCCTGCTGACGGGAATCAGATTTACCGCTTCCGCTCATCAGCTGCAGGTAGTCGATCATAATGATCCCCAGATTGTGTTCCAGCTTATATTTTCGGCATTTCGACCTGAGTTCCGCAATGGAAATTCCAGGTGTATCATCAATAATAAGGTTGGAACCGCCGATAATATCTGCTCCCTCTACCAGTTTCGTCCAGTCCTCATCTTTTAGATTTCCGGTACGGAGATTCTGGGAATCCACATGGGATTCCATGGCAAGAAGTCGGTTTACAAGCTGTTCCTTTGACATCTCCAGACTGAATATAGCCACCGTTACATCTTTGCGGAACGCCATATACTGGGCAATATTCAGTACAAAAGCTGTTTTTCCCATGGAAGGACGCGCCGCGATCAGCACAAGATCGGACGGATGCATACCGGATGTCTTGTAATCCAGATCAACAAATCCGGTGGGAATTCCGGTAACAGAACCTTTCAGCTTGGAAGCCCTCTCAATATTGCTGACTGCATTTAACACAACCTGCTGAATCGGAACATAATCACTTCCATTGGTTCTCTGAAGAATGTTGAACAGTTTTTTTTCCGCTTCCTCAAGAATGGTCTCTGTACTGTCCTTCTCCAGATAACAGGCATTGGCAACTTCCTCCGTAGTCCTGATCAGACGGCGGAGAACTGCCTTCTCACTTACAATGTTTGCATAATATTTCACATTGGCAGAAGTCGGAACTGCTGCGATAAGGTCACGGACATATTCCATGCTGCTGATATCCGGCGGCAGTTCTTTCTCCTTCAGACGATTCTGCAAAGTGATCAGATCCACCGGTTTTCCCTCATTGCAAAGTTCCACCATGGCATCAAAAATAATGCCGTACTGCTTCTGATAAAAATCATCGCTGGTCAGAATTTCGGAAGCTACCAGGATTGCATCACGATCCAGGATCATGGAACCGATTACTGACTGCTCTGCCTCGATACTGTGCGGAAGAATCCTCTTGATCAATGCCTCTTCCATTTATTATGCCTCTTTTACCCAACCTTGAGACTTCCGGTTACTTTCGGATGAAGACGTACCGGTACGTTGGTAACACCAAGAGTACGGATCGGGCTCTCCAGCTGAAGTTTCTTCTTGTCAATATCAAGATTCAGCTGTTTCTTCGCTGCCTCGGAAATCTCTTTAGAAGAAACAGAACCAAATGTCCTTCCTCCTTCTCCTACTTTCAGAGTAAGGATAACCTCTTTTGTGGAAAGTTCCTCGGCAAAAGCCTTGGCTGCGTCCAGGTTCTCCTGTGCAACTTTCTCCTCATTTGCCTTACGAAGCTTCAGGTCATTAAGATTTTTGGATGTAGCCTCAACACCAAGCTTCTTTGGCAGGATCATATTTCTTGCATATCCGTCACTTACATTTACAATCTGTCCCTTTTTTCCCAGGGATTTAACATCTTCCAGAAGAATTACTTTCATTTCTTCCGCTCTCCTTCCTGATATAATTGGTCTATAATTTCTTTCAGCATTTTCTCGGTCTCATCCATTGTGTCCTTTACCTGGCTCCGGCAATGTTTAAATGTCCACCGCCGCCCATACGTTCCATCATGACCTGTACATTGACTTCATCGATGGCTCTGGCACTGATATAAACCTCGTTATTATAGCTGGTAAGAACAAAAGATGCCTTGACTCCGGCAATATTCAAAAGCTCGTTGGCAGCCTGCGCACCCACAACAGTAGGGCTCTCCAGACCTTCACTGGGGCATCTGGCAATGGCAAAATAATCTCTGTAGATCTTAGCCGTACGTACAGCTTCAGCTCTTGCCTTGTAGGAGTCAATATTATCACGGAGCATCTTGCGCACACGTGTCACGTCCGCTCCGCATCTGCGCAGGAACGCAGCAGCTTCAAAGGTTCGCACGCCCGCTCTCGTTGTAAAATTATTGGTATCGATCATGATACCTGCATAAATACAGTCCGCTTCGATGCTTCGAAGTTTCAGGCCGTCTGCAAAATACTGCAGGATCTCTGCGATCATCTCGCAGCTTGAGGAAGCATAAGGCTCCACATAGGAAAGAACTGCATTCTGAATAACTTCACTGCCACGACGGTGATGATCCAGCACCACAATGGTCTTCGTCATATAAAGAAGATCCTGGCATTCTGTATAACTCGGCTTATTGGTATCAACTACTACCACTACCGTATTGTTATCTACCAGTTCTTTTGCCTGATTGCTGTCCACAAACATAGATGGCTCATAATCCGGATTTTCCATAAATCCGCTCATCAGCGGACGAATAGATGTCGTCGGATCGTTGATCACAATATGCACTGGCTTTCCAAGAGTTTTACCTGCACGGTAAATACCAATTCCCGCCCCCAGAGCATCCACATCTGTGATCTTATGTCCCATAACAACCACACGATCTTTCGTGCTCATAAACTCCTTGAGAGCCTGAGCCTTAACACGCGCCTTGACACGGGTGCTTTTCTCCATCTGCTGGGCCTTCCCACCAATATAGGTGATATTGTTGCCATTCTTGATCACGACCTGATCTCCGCCACGTCCCAGTGCCATCTCAATGGCGATTCTGGCATACTCATAACTCTGGATATAAGTTGATGCATTTAAGCCTACACCAATACTTAAAGTTACTGCCATTTCATTACCGATATTGACAGTCTTAACTTCATCCAGAATATGGAATCTCTGCTCCTTCAATGTCTCAAGGGAACTCTGACGCATGATCAGAAGATATTTATCCTTCTCAAGCTTCTTTACAAGACCGTCAAAATTTGAAAAATATTTCGTGATCTTCCTGTCGAGCAGCGCAATCAGCAGAGACCTTCGCACATCTTCAACACTCTCAAGAGCTTCTTCATAATTATCCAGATATACCAGAGCCACAACCAGCTTGTTGTCCTCATTCTTCTGGATATATTCCTTAAGCTCTGTCTCATCATAGAGATACATGGCAATCAGGCTGACATTCTGAGGTACATTCTCAAGGATATCCACATGCCCTACTACCTCGCCCATTGTCACTCTCTGCATGGAAACCCGGTAGATCCTGTCTCCAAAATGAGTGCTCATCTCCGAAATCTCCTGGTCTTCTGCTACAGGAAGCCTGTCCGGTGTAATATCCGGAAAAACTGTGCTGATATTTTTTTTATAAAACTGATCTCTCCCCGTGATCTCCGAAAAAATACGGTTAGACCAGATCATTCGGCCCTCCATATCCATAATGGCATATGGCAATGCCAGTTCCTCCAGCATCCTCTTCTCCACCACATCATACTGATTGGCAAATGCGATCATATCATTGATAATCAGCGGTTTGTGATATCGGAAAAGCTGTACTGCAATAAAAATATAGATCACAGTACCCACAGACACCAGAATTCCTGCCTTCACACTTACAATAAACACCAGCAGGTCCAGCACCACCACCAGAACCGAAAGATACAGAGGCCAGCGCATAAAGTGTTTCATAGGCCCTTTAAATTTAACTTTGTTGTTCATTGCTTTTTCCTGTTCTCAACGTAATTTAAACCACAAGTTATTTAACATTATACCAGATTCCTTATTATAATTCCATAGTTATGATGAAATAAGAAAGAATCCCGTTTCCACCTCGCGAAATATTGTCATTGAACAGTAACTCCAGGATTACCCATCTGCTGCAAAATACCCTGATTACCCTCTGCCTGTACCGCAAAAAAACAGAGCCGCTGTTATCCAGATGGCTGTTCATCTGTTTAACAACGACTCTGTGTAAGATCAGAATTAGTCCTGAACGTATGGCATCAGGGACATATGACGTGCTCTCTTAACAGCAACTGTCAGTGCTCTCTGATGTTTCGCACAGTTACCTGTAATTCTTCTCGGGAGAATTTTACCTCTCTCGGAAACATACTTTCTTAACTTTGCTACATCCTTGTAATCGATCTCGTTATTCTCTTTACCGCAGAATACACAAACTTTTTTTCTTCTGCGTCCGCCTCTTCTCTTCATCGGAGAATCTGGTCTCTCGCCTCTATTGTAAGCCATGATTGTTTCCTCCTATCTTATTCATACCATCTGTGATCCAGATGTTCTAGTTGAACGGCAGCTCCTCATCAATTCCGTCCGGAATGTTCATGAAGCCGTCGGCGCTTGCTGCGCTCGGACTTGGCATAGACGGTGCAGATGCTGCACTGGTCTGAGGATGGCTAGCTGCATAACTGTCACTGGATGACTTGCTCTCAGCAAATTCCTGTTCCTCAACAACAACCTCTGTCGTATAAACCTTCTGTCCCTCACGGTTCGTATAACTTCCTGTCTGGATACGACCCGTAACTGCAATTTTCAGTCCCTGTCTGAAATACTTCTCCGCAAACTCTGCTGTACGTCCGAAAGAAACACAGCTGATAAAATCAGCACTTGCCTCTCCGTCACGACGGAATCTGCGGTCAACTGCCAGTGTATATCTGGCGATTGCCAGGGCATTTTCTCCTGCGGAATATCTTACCTCAGGATCTCTTGTCAAGCGTCCCATTAATATTACTTTGTTCATCGTTCTACCTCTCTTATGATTTCACTTAACTGAACAGGTTCTTAATGGTGTTTTCGAAAATCCGCTGCAAAAATTATGCCTCTTTCTTGACAACCAGGTATCTTAATACATTGTCCATGATGCGGACATGTCTCTCGATTTCCGCCGGGCACTGAGAATCTGCTTCAAACTGAATAAAATAGTAGAAGCCTTCATGCATTTTCTGAATTTCGTAAGCTAATTTCTTCTTACCCCATTCTTCAACTTCTGTGATCACGCCGTTGTAACGTGTAATGTAGCTTTTAGCTTTCTCAACTACAGCGTCACGTGCTTCGTCCTCAAGCTTAGCGCTCACAACTAATGCTAACTCGTACTTGTTCATGCTTGTCTTAACCTCCTTATGGTCTTTTGGCCCTTTGCCTGTCAAAGAGCAAGGATATGAAATATATCACGATTTTTGATTCTAGCATAACTTTCCCGTAATGTAAAGCATAAATTTAATTTTTTTCGTTTTTTTTCAAATCTCGTGTATTTTTCTCCACAAGCTTGCGTGCTACCATGATCTGGTGTCCACAGCCCATACATTTCAGTCGGAAATCTGCACCTACGCGAAGTATCTCCCATTCTTTGCTGCCGCAGGGATGTGCTTTTTTCAGTGTTACCACATCTCCCACTTCATAAATTAATCCCATAATATTACTCCTTGATAATAAATTTATACTTTACGCGCAGTCTTCAAACAGCTTGTCTGTTTCTGACCAGGCAGATATTTTCGTTCCACATTCACTATGCAGCTTTACACATGAATCTGGCTGAAAACTTTTCCTATCGGTTCTTTGATCAGAAGATCTGCGTACTTATCCCTCGGCGTTGGTGCCTTGTTGATCACAACAAGATGATCTCCCCTGAAATAGTCGATCAGCCCTGCGGCCGGATATACTGCCAGGGATGTACCTCCAATGATAAGTACCTGTGCTTCTGAAATAGCCCTCACGGATTCCTGGATCGTATGCTCATTAAGCCCTTCCTCATAGAGAACCACATCCGGCTTGATAATACCGTCACAGGTACACTTCGGAATACCCTTAGCTTCTTTCATATATTTGAAATCATACGATTTTCCGCACTTCATACAGTAATTCCGGTAAACACTTCCATGAAGTTCCAGAACATTTCTGCTTCCTGCCATCTGATGCAGATTGTCAATATTCTGTGTGATCACTGCTTTAAGTTTTCCGTTCTTTTCCAGTTCTGCAAGTTTCAGATGGGCAGCATTCGGCTTCGCTGTGTCACAGAGCATCTTATCCTGATAAAATTTGAAAAATTCCTCAGGCCTGCGCATAAAAAATGTATGACTTAAAATCGTCTCCGGCGGATAATCATACTTCTGATTATAAAGTCCGTCCTGGCTTCGGAAATCCGGGATTCCGCTCTCAGTGGAAACTCCCGCACCTCCGAAAAATACAATATTGTCGCTTTCATCTATGATCTTCTGTAATTTTTCGATCTCATTCCCCATATCTTTCTTCCTCCCATCCATTCCGTCAGTTCCTGAAGAAATTTCATCCTGTACCGGACTGTCTCCTGTGCACCATCACCCTTACTGCGGATCTACCACATTCACCCGCTTTCCCTGCACGACAAAACGAGTTGCCTGGTTACCTGTACATGTAGACAATGTAACGATCTTGTCTTTCTTGTCTGCCTGTTCTTCAGTGGCATCTGTCTTAATCTCGGAATTCTTAAGCATCTTTTTCTCATACTCCAGAAATTCCTTTCCAGGGCCCTTAAACAGGGTATAGGTATCACTGTTCACCGATGTTGTATACGCTGCAATGATCTCATACCGATAATCCTTATCCGGTGTAAGGATCCAGAAATACTTACTTGTATTGTAAAGTGTCTCATCTGCTCTGTATTTCTTCAGCATTCCAAACATGGAACCATTCTTCATATTATGTCCGTACACCAGTGTATTACAGTCGCTGAAATCTCTTTTGTTCTCATAATCAATAAAAATCGTTCCTGCGAAATTATAGTTTTTCTCATATGTCTGGTGGAGATAAGTGCTGTTATCCTTTCCCTGTACTACCGGATAGCTGATCTGCGGCAAAGCTTCCATATAGATCCAGCCTATCACATCATCATTAATACTTTTCAGGGAAGAAAAATCAATGCTTATGGGTGCTGTCGGCTGTTCATCCGGCTGTTTCATCTCCTCCACTTCATCTGGATCACGTTCTGTCACTGCCATTTCTGAGATGCTGTTATACTCATCAGTACCTTTTTTATATTCCGTATAAATATGATAAAGATTAAACGCTGCATAACAAAATACACAGATTGCTGCGATCAGTACCAGGGTCAGGATATAATCTCCTGCTGTTTTTTTCTTTTTTGTATTGTCTTTCCTGCTCATAATCACGCTCCTTTGACCTGTCAGGATTTTTTGGTTTCTGTATTTATTATAAATATCCCTCTGTTTTCTTGCAACTGTTTTGTTATTCAGTGTCTTTTATACAGAGAAACAGCTCCGGAATGGGCATCCGAAGCTGTTTCTCAGGTATGTTTTCTTTTTTGGGGAACTCTGCTTTTTTCAGGCCAGTTCTTTGCCTGTAAGCATCTTGTATGCCTGAAGATATTTCTCAATAGTCTTGTCTACAATCTCCTGCGGCAGTGTCCAGTCATTGCCCGGATTGGCTTTCAGCCAGTCACGTGCAAACTGTTTGTCAAAAGATGGCTGTCCATGTCCTGGTTCATATCCTTCTGCCGGCCAGAAACGGGAGCTGTCCGGTGTCAGCATCTCATCGCCGATCACCATGTTGCCGTTCTCATCAAGGCCAAACTCAAATTTCGTATCTGCAATGATGATACCCTTGCTGAGTGCATACTCTGCGCATTTTTTATAGAGCGCGATGGTGTTGTCGCGAAGCTTCTCAGCATACTCACGGCCTTTTCCCGGGAAGTATTTCTCAAGATGCTCAATGCTCTGCTCAAAAGAGATATTCTCATCATGATCTCCGATCTCAGCCTTGGTAGATGGTGTGTAAATCGGTTCAGGCAGCTTGTCAGATTCTTTAAGGCCTTCCGGCAGCTTGATGCCACATACAGTGCCGTTCTCTTTATAGCTTGCCCAGCCACTTCCTGTGATATATCCACGAACAATACATTCGATCGGCAGCATGTTCAGCTTACGACACATCATGGATTTTCCTTCAAATTTCTCCTGCTGGAAAAACTCCGGCATATCCTTGGTATCTACAGAAATCATATGGTTAGGAAGAATGTCCTCTGTCATGTCAAACCAGAATTTGGACATCTGGGTCAGTACTGCACCTTTCTTTGTGACTTCGTTATTTAAGATCACGTCAAAACAACTGATACGGTCTGTTGCAACCATGATCAGGCTGTCGCCGTTATCATATATCTCACGTACTTTACCTTCTTTGATTGGTTTTAATTCCTGCATTTTTTCACACCTCATCATTCGGTTTTTTGGTTTATTGCTTTCAACATTAGTTACCGTATCATCTTGGAAGCCTTTCTGTCAAGATGCCAGACCCCTTCCAGTCATAAGTATTCGTTAAGGGATTATTCATATTTTTAATAGTGTTTCACATTCTTCCTGAAGTTTCTGCTCCTGTTTCCTGTAAAGGAGCTTCTCACTGCGGACAAAATACGGTTCGCAGCCATACTCTCTGATAAACGCCCCTGCATGGCTGTTTCTGGTAAGTCCCGTAACAAAAAGCACCATCTCCTGTCCATCCCCGAAAGCATCTTTCATAAAGGAAAAAGCTCTCTCCAGTTCCTGGCTGATCTGCTGTGCACAATCTTTCCGCTTCTCCACCATCTCTCCGAACAGTTCTTTGATCCGGTCAAAACCAGTTTCCACATCTGTAATGTGTTCTTTTCTCACCGTAAGGCTGAACGCTTCCAACATCCGTATCGCAGACGCTTCCTGAGTCTCCTGCACCTCTGAAAGAAGCTCTGCATCCAGACGCACGGCAAGACTCTTCTTCTTGATATCAATGAACTCGTCCAGCGCAGTCATACCTTTCCTGTCACTGAGAAATGTTTTCAGATGAAGAAGTTCCTGATATACCCTTTCTGTCTCCTCATTCAGTTTTTCATAAGAAAGGAAACCTCCGTTCAGCCCGTCAAGAAGAAGTCCTGTCACAAGAAAGCGTTCCTCAAAAGAAGCATCCTGAGCCATTTTCTTCCGCTGTACCTGCTCTTCTTCCTGCATCCTGCCGGAAAGCAGCCGATCCAGACCATAGTCCGTTCCGTACTTCCGGTACAGCTGATAGCTGGCAAAAAAGCTGCGTGCGATCTCATCCCTGCAAAGATACTCATGGATCAGATTTTCCGTGATCTCAATCCTCAGTTCTTCATACGCCATCAGGATCTCCGAAAGATCCTCCCAGCCTCGCGCTGTCACAAAAAATTTGCCGTCCACGGTATTTTCCACAGAATAAAAATGCTCCTTCTTCATGCTGAGATAAGAAAGGATCGCCCCGTGGATTCCCTTTTTCCAGGCGTACTCCATCCATACGTCAAGATCAGCCTCAATATCCATCCTGCGCACACGGTCCAATGTCACAATATCAAACTCCCGGACAGATTTGTTATATTCCGGTGGATTTCCTGCTGCTGCGATCAGCCATCCTTCCGGCACGCTGTGGCTTCCAAACGTTTTGTTCTGGAGGAACTGCAGCATTGTAGGAGCCAGCGTCTCGGAAACACAGTTGATCTCGTCAATAAACAGAATCCCCTCTTTTTTTCCTGTCTGCTCCATACAGTCATATACAGATGCAATGATCTCGCTTAAGGTATATTCTGTAATACTCGCTTCTTTTCCGTTGTAGCAGCGTGTCACGATCCTTGGAAGTCCTACTGCGCTCTGCCTTGTATGGTGTGTGATCGTATAAGCTACAAGGCCCACCTCACATTCCTCTGCCACCTGTTCCATAATTGCTGTTTTTCCGATTCCAGGAGGCCCCATGAGAAGAATGGGACGCTGTCTCAGTTTTGGAAACGTGTAATGTCCGCGGGAATCTTTTTTGTTGTATGCAAGTAATGTGTGTTTGATCTCTTCTTTTGCTTCTTTTATATTCATTGTTTACGGCGCACTCCTTCCTGCTCTGCCACAAGTCGGATAGCCCATGGCGGAACAAGCTCCATTTTTTCTGTTTTATGCAAAAATACAAAGGCCGTCTCATAATCCGGTTTGCTTCCGGGATATATCCCGTCCCCGTCTGTAAAATAGATCAGCGCCTTAAGACTACGTATTTCCTTTTTCTCCTGCTGCTCCTTCACATATCTGAACACCGGACGGAAATCCGTTCCACCCCGGCCCTGTATGGTGATATTTTTGCTGTATTCCTTCCATTCTTCCTCGGAATGGACCACCTTAACATCCTGGATACAGCAGTCACACTGGATCAGGTACACCTTCATCTTATGGAAAAAATTCTCTTTTTCGCTGAGAATGGAATACGTTTCTCCCAGGAATCTCCGCACAGTCTCTCCATCGCAGGAACCGGAGGTATCAATGGCGATCACAAGCTCCTCCAAACGGTTTACTTCCTTATATTCCAACGGCTCGATCAGAGGAAGATTCCCATAATGCTCCATCCCATAATTATAAAAAATATAATCAAAGCTTTCCGTATCCAGCTCCACTTCTTCCCGCAGCACAGAAAACTGACGGAGAAATTTTTTGTAATCGTATCTTCCGGATCTTACAGTTCCAGCATCTTCCTTCTGGTCCCCTTTCTGGCTTCCCCGCCGTTTCCGGTGATCCTGACGGTTTGCAGCGGTATAGGAAAGAAGCTTGTTCCATTTTTCCTTTGTCCTTTTTCCTTTTTCTCCTGTGCAGGTGTCCCACAAGGTGTGATCATCAAAATGAAAGGCTTCTTCCAGCTCTTCCAGATGAAACGGAAAGACCTGCTCCTTCAGTTTCCGGCAGATTTTTTCTGCGGAATCCGACCTGTCTCCCAGAATATTCAAAACCTTTTCCCGTATTTTTTTCGCATCGCCGCCTGCCTCCAGAACCGGGATCTTTTCTCTGGAAATGATTTGTTCCACCGCAATATCACAGGCCAAGTTCCATAATCGTCTGTCCTCCTGATCTTCCCGAAAAAGGTGCAGATACAGACAGTGCAGCAGCATATGCAGATAACCCCTTCGCACAGCCTCCGGCTTTTTCACATAAAGCTCCAACAGATATTCCGGGAAAAAAAGGAAGAACGCTCCATCTGTTCCAATGGTGCTGGTCTGCTCTGAGCCCTTCCCGGAAATACAGGCAAAAGCACCGTCCAGATATGGAAAATAGTAGTACAGCTCGTTCCTTATATTTTCAAGGATATGTATTCCGAGCTCTTCCTGCCTCCGGTCCACCGAATCCACCTCCCTTCCTAGTACAGTGAAAATTAAGTATCTGTTATATTGACGTAGGATGATTTTCTCATATGCAAGGCGGAGGAATGAGGCGTAGCGGTGGCTACGGCGATTGACGACAACGCAGCATATGAAAAATCAGGCAAGTCAATATGGCGGTTACTTAATATTCGCTGTACTAGTTTCCTGGAAAAAATCACAGTTCAAATTTCTTCTCTTTAAATCCATAATTTTCTTTTTTTAAATGGAGAAGTCCCACCAGCGCTGCAGGTCTCCTCCACTCTTCGGCCAGTTTCAGAAATACTTCCAGCTCCTGTTCCCCAAACCATTCGTTCTCATAAAGCTTCTCGATCTTTTCCCAGTCATCTTCCAGAATCAGGTGTTCCACAGCCGGACGGATCCTTTTTTTAAGATATGCTCCATAATGTGCACGTTCTTCTTCCTCCACACCTTCCTCCAGAAAATATCCCCGCAGGGCAACTGCCAGCCGCAGTGGCTCCTGCTTGGTACTTCCGAATTTTCGGTAAAGATGAATGGCCTCTTCTTTGGCATCCTCGTTCTCTGCCCGCATTTCAAGAGCAGTGGCAGCAACTTCCACATCTTTTTGAAAACGGCTTAATTCTGTCATAATGATCCCTCCTGTCTGCTGTCTGTTTATAGTGTTCGAGAAAATGCTTTTGTATGACATTATCATATCACGTACCGCTTTGTTTGAACATTATTTTTTGTTAAAAAAGAAACCGCCATTGCCTTTTTACGACAATGACGGTCTGAAGATTTTTCTCAGATTCCCTTTTTATAAAGAATAAATGAATAGATCATTGGCACAAGGATGACCAGCAAAATTACCGCAAAAACAATTTCCGTTTTCAGAAGCAGCGAATTCATAAGAAAAAGCAGCCCTGACAGGATCAGTATCCAGCCTGTCATACGGTTGGTACGGTTCCAGTTCTCCTCGCTGTTCAAGGTCCAGGGAAGCTTCATTCCCACTGTATAATTCTGTTTCACCTTATGAACGTAATTTCCGAGAATGATAAACATGGTCCCCACCATGATATTCACGAGCACACCTATATCAATGTCCATACCCAGAGCAAGACCATAGATTGACATGCAGGTGATCACAGACACCACCGGAACCATCCACAGGGCCATGGTAAAAATACGCCTGTTGATATTTTTTCTCTTTGGATCATTGGCTGTAAAAAACACGCAAAACAGATGGATCAGCAAAAGCAGAAATGGAATTCCTAAAACTGCCATCGGCTTGCTGCTCCAGCCGTTGGCCACATTGTGCTGATCAAAATGTGTTGCGATCTTCTCCGGCAGACGGTCCCACAGCAGGATCCCTGCCAGTGACGGTGAGATCGTAAGGATACTCCCGGAGATCAGGGACATTTTATATTCCTTCAGAAACTCTTTTCTTTCTTCACCTTTCATCATTCTTTCCTCCTTTCAGATCACTGAGCCACAGAAGCAGTTCCTCCACAACTGTGGTATTCAGTTCATAATACACGAAATTCTTCACCTTCGTCTCCCACACAAGATCTGCTTTCTTCAAAATTTTCAGATGATAGGATATGGTTGCGCCTGTCATGTTAAAATGTCCTCCGATCTCACCGGCTGACATTTTCCCGTTTTTCAGAAGCTGCAGGATTTCTCTCCGCACAGGATCCGAAAGTGCCTTGAAGGTTTCCGCAAACGCCATCGTGTATGTCTTCCTCCTTTCGGATGGTATTTAGAAATATTTCTAAATAGAATATATCACTTCCGGATTCCCCGGTCAATAAGTATTTAGATTTTTTTCTAAATAGTTACATTTGTCATATATCAAAAAATGAGGATACCGATCATCGCCTCTGCGACCTTACGATATCCTCATTCACCATCGATCAACCATTATTTATTTTTCCCCTCTTAAACCTACCTCATGCAAAAATCAAGACTGGATGTAATCTCCGGCGCAAGTTCCGGCACATGTGCGCAGAAATCCATTTCTCTTCCAAGACCAATAGATGCAACTCCGAGAATTGATTTTCCATTTACAGTTCTGTGTCCTCTTTTCAGATCCACTGCAAAAGGAAAATGTTCTGTCACGTCAAGAAAACGGTTTACTTCATCCATGGTCTCAAACTGTACTTTTCTTACTGTCATTGGTTTTTCACCCCTTTTCTCTATCTTTACTACTATTTTACTATGAAATCTCCGCTTGTATAGAGTAAATTTTTAAGAAAAAAGGTGTAAATTTTAGATGTTATCTTCTCACATTTCTGTTACAATATAAAAAAACAACACCCAGGAGGTATCAAAATGTCAAAAAAGAACCTTATCGCAGGACAATCCGGCGGACCAACCGCAGCGATCAACAGCAGTCTTTACGGTGTGGTATCTGAAGCACTTAAACATACAGAAGAAATCGACCACGTTTACGGCATGGTCAACGGCATCGAGGGATTTTTAAACGGTACTGTCCTTGATTTCCAGGAAGCACTTCCAGGAGAAAAGCTTCAGGCCCTTACCTGGACACCAGGCGCCTATCTTGGTTCCTGCCGCTACAAACTCCCTGAATCCCTGGAAGACCCGGTTTATCCTGAGCTCTTCCGTAAATTCGAGGAGATGAACATCGGCTGGTTCTTTTATATCGGAGGAAACGATTCCATGGATACTGTCAGCAAGCTTTCCCGCTATGCCCGGAAGATCGGCAGCGATATCCGTATCCTTGGCGAGCCTAAGACCATCGACAATGACCTTGTAAACACAGACCACACACCAGGTTTCGGAAGTGCCGCCCGCTACGTAGCCTCCACAGTTCGGGAGATCACCCTGGATGCCTGTGTCTATGAGAAAAAATCTGTCACCATCATCGAAATCATGGGACGTCACGCTGGCTGGCTCACCGGTGCAGCAGCTCTGGCCCGGAAATACGTTGGAGACAATCCGCTTCTCATTTATCTTCCGGAAACCGATTTCGATGTAGAAGAATTTCTCCAGAAAGTTCATGCTGCCTTCGAGAAAAACTGCAACGTCGTAGTCTGTGTATCTGAGGGAATCCATGATAAAGACGGCACTTTCATCTGCGAATACGACAGCGCTACCGGAACCGACGCCTTCGGTCACAAGATGCTTGCTGGCTGCGGTAAATATCTTGAGAATCTTGTACGCAGCCGTCTTGGTGTCAAAGCCCGCTCCGTAGAGCTCAATGTAAGCCAGCGCTGCTCTGCAGCCATGCTCGCCGGAACAGACCAGCAAGAAGGCATCCTCGCCGGTGAATTTGGTGTACAGGCTGCCCTGAACGGCGAAACCGGAAAGATGATCGCATTTAAACGTCAGAGTGATTCTCCGTACTCCATGAAATGTACACTGGAGGATGTCAACGTTATCTGCAACGAAGAAAAGACTGTTCCTGTGGAATGGATCACAGAAGACGGCTCCGATGTCACCGAAGACTTTATCCGCTATGCCCGCCCGCTGATCCAGGGAACTGTAAATGTTCCGGTTGGCGAGGATGGACTGCCGGCGTTCGTGTATCGGAAATAAGATTTGTGGTAATGCGGATAAAAATATCCACATTTGCTGCGTAACTCTGTCCTGAGTAACTGTTTATCCGTCATTCAATAAAAAATGCACCGGGAATTCCTGATAGTTCCCGATGCATTTTCTTTATTTCTCTATATATTTTCTTTTTTATTTCTTACTGCGGTATGCTTCTGCTTCCCAGTGTGTGATAAAATATGTGATCTCATCTGTCATCTGCAGCGGGCCGCCAAAACTTTCCGCATATACAGCAAGCTTAATTGCATCTTTTACCAGAAGCTGCGCTTTCTCTGCCTTTCCCTTATCATCTTCCATGATAAATGCGCCAACACCCTGTACCAGGATCAGTCTTGGCTCTTTATCATTCTCTGCCATAAATGCATCCAGAGCATTTTTTGCCTCATCAATATTTTCCACAAATAACGGATACGGTCCGCAATATACGATATGATCCGGTGTGAATGGTTTCAGAAGCGGTGCTGCCGCTGTTTTATCTTTTACAAAATTGTCAGCTTCTGCTGCCGGTACAACTTCTACAGTATGTCCAAGCAGCCGGGAAAGCTTCTGTGCTGCCTGCTCTTTCTCAGATGTAACCGCATCACTTACATCCGCAGTTCTCTTTACCCGCTTTTCCAGCTTACTGATAACATCGTTAAATAACACACCGATTTCTTCTACTGTATTCGCAGCAACAAAAATTCCGTGATTCTGGAGCAGGAGAACCTGAACATCTTTTCCAGATTCTTCTTTATAAGCATTCATTTTTTCAAAACAGATCCGGGCAAGTGTATATCCAGGCTTGCAGATATCGATCCAGAGCACCTCTTTTCCAAGAAGCTCTTGGCAAAGTGCCTGCGCTCCCTTTCCGCATGTCAGTCCGTTAATAAGTGTCGGATGAACATGCAGTACATAAGTATATGCAAATAAATTGTGCAGCAGAGCTTCCACGCTGGGACGTTTTGTTTTATCATCATCTGTCACTGCTGCCATTACATCTGCGAGATACAAAGATTCACGCTCCACATCATTGTCCGGATATTCTGTCTTCATGATCTCATTCAGACGTGCTCTGTCCATCTTAACAAATTCTTCTGCCCTGATGGTTGCGAGCTGTGTACCGGAACCTTTTACATACAGTGTGGTATCATCTTTTACAGAAGTATTTCCTCCGCCCGCCAGCACATACGCTGGATTGCTGCCATAAGTATTTGACATTTTCACCAAAGTTGAAAGATCCATAAGTAAAATTCCTCCCTGTTGTATGATCATATATTTTTTCTATATGTTTATAGTACACGATAAAAGGTAATTTATCTATATGAATATTTTTTCCAAAATTAGTACATTAGTATCCTTTTGTTATCTCATGTCAGCAGTTCAAACGTATGATACAGATCCACCCTTCCATACCCCCACTCCGGGTTTGGATACTGCATGTTTTCCTCTCTTCTTGCCCCTCTCTGCAGATAATATTTCACGCTGCTTCCTGTAAAAAACGGCTGGTTATCCCGTATGATGGCCCATTCAAACAACAAAGCCGCAATACCGGCAGTCTGGGCGGCAGAGATGCTGGTTCCGGAGCGGATTCCGAAGCCACCTCGCACCAGAGGGACTTTCACGTTTACGCCCGGAGCAGCCAGGTGCGGCGTTACCATTCCGTTTGGTGTATATCCCCTCCCTGCTGCTATATAGATGCTCCCGTCCCTGTGCTGATATGCAGTAGCTGTAATGCTGTTTCTGGCATCGCCCGGTGCAGTTACTGTTGTATAAGGGGACGGTTCCAGGAAATAGGTATCCTGTGAGATCAGCCCCTCCACCGGAAGCCACATATGGAACTGTACGTTCTGTTTGTTTTTTCCCTGGGTAAAAATCTTCCAGATTCCGGAGGCCGGATGAAAAAACGGATATACACCAGCGAATATCCGGTCTGACGCTCGATCAGAATATAATTTACATATACCTTTGTCTCCACAAAAACAAAAGACAGTTCCTGGGTTCTGGAACCAATGGAACTGCTTACTTCCAGTATCTCTCCGGTAGGTGACTGAATGGAAAGTTCGTAGATTTCCGGCGGCTCGCCCCAGAATTCCATGGTAAATCCCTGCTCACGCTCTGCAACCCGTAATTCTGTCACAATCTTTTCCCTTTCCTGCGAAAAAATCCCTGTGCTGTGGTTTCTGGTATTCCCTTCATTTCCTGCTGCCACAGACACTGAAACCTGAGAAAAGTTTGCCACATAATCCACATACTGGCTTAACGCATTAGTTCCCAGATGAGCACCCTGGCTGCTGCCGATACCTACGCAGATCGAAAGAGGCACTCCCAGTTCTTTTGCCAGGCGGATAGCAAATGCAATGGCCATCATTACATCATCTTCCTGAAAAACTTCCGCCTCCGGAGGATAAAGATAAAAGTTTCGCAGATATTGTTTGGCTGGTTTTACTTTTATAATGATAAGGGTTGCCTCTGGCGCTGCTCCTGTGAAATTTTCTCCCTGAACCATATTTCCGGCAGCAATGCCTGCCAGCGCCGTACCGTGGCCGTTGGTATCCCGGGACGGCACGATAGAAAACGGATTCTCGGAATCCAGTGCCAGATCAATATCCCTTTTTCGGAACAACCTACCATATGGAACTTTTGCAGCTCCCATATCAGATTCTTCTTCCAGCGACTGATCCCATAAATAAGCGATCCTGGAACCGCCCGCATTTCGAAACACTTCATTCTGATAATCAATCCCCGAATCGATCACAGCCACAGCAGTTCCTTTTCCTCTCAGCTTAAGATAAGGATGGTCATGCAGTCTGGTGATTCCCGATGCACCGGCCGCCTCCATATCCATATATGTATAGCATTTCGGAATGGAATTGTAGGATGTCCCGGTTATTTCCAGTTCGCCTGTATTTTCCAGCGGTACATAAAGAATTCCGAAAATTTCATTGACCGCCTGAAAAGTCGTTCCCGGAAAAAGCTCCATGGTATTTTCCACATTTTGCATATATTTGACGATAAAATCCCCGAAGTGCTCACTCTGTGCCGGATTTTCCGGCTGCACTCCGGGGATCTCATTCTCCTCGGTTTTCATATCAAATTCGAAATCTTCTCTTCCAAACATGGTAGTCCTGCTTTCGCCTTTTTCATAGAGTATGCAAAAACAGGCTGTCCATATTCCTGACTTAAGTGTTTTTCTTTCAACACCCGCAAAACTACCCTCGTATATTGTCCAGCTACACTCCTGCTTCGTTTCCTGCTGTTCTTCTGCTCACCAGTATCATCATCACAACACCCGCAATCCCGGTAAAAATACTGATAAACTGGGAAGTTGATAAAACTCCAACACTTCCCTGATAATATCGCCTCTGAAAAATTCAATGATAAAACGTCCCACACTGTAAAATATCAGATAACAGGCAGTCACCTGACCGTCTGATTTTTTGTTCCGGGCAATCATCACAAGCAGAAAAAAATGCAGAAAATCCAGCCCACTGGAATAAAGCTGTGCAGGGATCAGAGCCACATGATTCGGAGCATAAGCTGACTCCTGAAAAGTTACGGACAAAATCCCTTCCGTCTCCTTTCCATAGCAGCATCCGGCCAGAAAACAGCCGATACGTCCAAATCCCTGTGCCAGTGCTACAGACGGCAAAATCACATCTGCATACTTAAAAAAGGTCAGTTTTTTGATCCGGCAATACAACCATCCGGTAAAAATCCCTCCAATAATACCTCCAAATACCACAAATCCTGAACTCAATGTCTCCATCATAAATCCCGGATCTTCTGCAATTGATTTCCACTCGGTGATCCAGAACAGGATTTTTGCTGCAAAAAAGCCTCCAAGCAGGCACCACAGGATCATTGGAAAAATCTGGTCACTGTCAAGGCTCTGTTTCCTGGCTCTGTACTCAGCTGTCAGACAACCTGCAACAATTCCGATAGCGATCATCAGACCATATCCATACACTGTAAATGGTCCGATGGTAAGAAGTTCATTTTTCATCTGTCTCCTCCTGAAGTCTCATTTTCAGCTGCATGCCGAAAAAATTCCCACAATCGTGCATTCGCATAATCATTTAATGCACTGTTTCCGGTCCCGGCAGCATCACACTCTCCGCAGATATCCACACCCAGAATTCCCGGAAGTAAACACAAATCTGTCACCGTCAAATCACTGCACGCAGCTCCATCTTTCTGCGTATCCTCACGCACAGCATCCAGTTGCTCAATATCTGCATTTTCCGATCCCGTACTCAATATATCCCCTGCTTTACATCTGGTAACAGCACATTCCAGACACCGTACCATAGTCTCCAGCCGCATATCACCCTGACTCCAGTTGGTGTCCGCATCTTCCGGACAGAGCACATCCTTATCAATGGAAATATAAAAAGGATTTTTCCCAGTCTGTTCTTTTACAAAATCCAGAATTTCCATAAGTTCCATCCCACGAAGTTTTTCCCTGCTTAAAAACTCCACTTTTTTCTGGATCTCCGGTTCCACTCTGGAAAAAGCTTCCTCATCCGGCCCTATCAAAATTACTTTCTGAAGCAGCGGAAGTTCCATGACGGAATCATAGATCCATCCACCGCAGGAAAGCAGACCGCCAAAAGCAGGTGGCTGCATATCCGTGTGATTATCAAAAACCAGCAGATCAAATGGCTCCGAGATCTTTTCCAGCCAGATCCTTGTCATATAATGATAATTGCCGGAATCAATAAAATGGATCTCTCCGGAAGAATAGGGTGCAATACGGCTACGTATCTCATTCATCGCCTCCTCATCACAGTAACAGTTGGTTCCGGGAATGTCCCGGGCCTCCACCCAGGATGCTTCTTTTCCCTTCCAGAACTGCTGCTCCTCATATATTCCGGAAAAATCCATAATCAATGTCTTTAAATATTTATCTGTTTTTTTCATGTGCACATCTTACCACGGAATATAAGATCATGCAAGCGAAGGATCAATCCTTCCACTCCTCCAGTTCTTCCTCATCTGAATTATTCAGAAACTCTTTTAGGCTGCCTGTTTCTGCCTGATCCTTACCGACATCCCAGAGTTTCATCTCTGCACTCTGCGGTTCATTTTCCCATCGGGTGTTCTGAAATTTACCTGATGTTTCTGATGAACCAATTCCATCTGTTACTGCATTTTTCGAAGTCAGGGGCTCATCTTCATATATATTTTCAGACTCATCTTCACTTTGTTCCTGAGAATCTGCTTTCTCAGCTGACACAACTGCTGCATTTTCTGCCACTTCGTCGCTCACATCATCTGCAGCATCCTTCTTTTTCCTTCCCCAAAACTTACGTCCGGATTTCTTTGTTTTCTCCGATCCGGCCGGTGTTTCCGCCCATTCAGCTATAGTCTCCTCATGAGTCTCCGCAACATCCTGCGGTTCATTCTCCTTCCGGGAAAAAGTTTGTCCCGGTGCTGTACTGTCACCACTCTCCCCCTCAGGATCACCATTCTCCGCTGTGGCCTTCTTCGCAATTTTCCGAAGACCCAACTTCATAACAATAAACAATATAATATCCACAACTCCGTCACAGACCAGCACCCATCCGGAAAAGATCAGTAAAGTCATGATCTTCGGAAATCTTCCGAACAGGATCACGATTCCAAGCGCAATAAAGATCAGGCTTCCGATCAGTAGCGCACTCCAGGATTTCTGTCCGCCTTTTTTCAGAAGAAATGCTCCCTTGAATTTCCAGAGACTGTCCACAAGTACAAAAGCTCCCAGCATCCATGGAAGCAGTTTGATCACGATCGACGGTGTCATAAAAAGGAATACACCGAGTACAAAAACAACCACGCCACTTAAAAGATCCATGATCGTGGCAGAAACCTTTCCCCGTATGTAAATATAGATATGATAAATACCAACCCCGATAAGGATCAGTCCGAATACAACCTTGCAGATCACATCTACAGTCTGCGTTGGGATCAGTATCAGGCAAAGTCCCAGCAGCACATAGAATACTGAGGAGATGATCTCGCCTTTCAGAATATTGTTGATTTTTTCTCCCATTTTTAAACCTCCTCGTCCGTTATTCAAACAGTATAGCTCTTTTCCATCGGTCAGTCCACCCTAAAAGTCTGAAAATATCATTTTTCTGATAAAGTTTTCCTTCACCTGCTGTACAGAAAACATTGCGAAACAATTTTCCATGATATAAAAAGCAGCCCGGAGATTTCTGCTCTGAAACAGCATTTCTCCGGGCTTGACTTTATTACTTATGTTTTTTCTTTTTTGTCATCAAACCGCCAATACGTCCGGTTTCTTTTGCCGAAAGACTTTTCCATCCATCCTTCAGCACCTTATCCAGTACGCCCATCTCATCGGCGATCTCATACTTCAGTTTCTCTGCCTTGGAAAGCGTTCCTTCCAGAAAAGCTTTCACTTCTTTCTCCTTGTTCATATCCACACTCCTCATCTTTTTTATGGAGTATGGACAGATTTCAGAAAAATTATGCAGTCATTAAAAAATCCTCATTATTATCTGCCATCCGGAATAATGATCGCAGCAATAATATAGGCCAGGATTCCTGCTCCGCCCATAAAAGTGATGATCACCCACACCAGACGCACCAGTGTCGGATCGATATCAAAATACTCTGCAATTCCGCCACAGACACCACATAACATACGGTTCACTGATGATTTGTAAAGTCTCTTATTGCTCATAATAAAATCCTCCTTTATAAAACTCATTTCCAATAGATCATTCACATTATGCTCTGCTGTCTATTTATGAACACAATTGTTTCCCGATCATTCATCTTCAAAATCAACGTTCACGTCACCCATTCCACACTCCAGTTTCACACTCTTTCCTGCACCTGGGTTGGAGATCGTCCTGCTGCCGGAAGTCAGTGCTGTTTCCTGCTCACCATCTACTTCCAGGTTTCCAAGTCCACATTTCAGCTCATAATTATAATCTGTATCTTTGCCAGTCAGCGAGATATCCATGTTTCCCATGCCGCAGTTACCATTTAACTTCTCCGTGGTAAGTTCCTCAATTTCCGCATTTCCCACACCAACGGAAATATCTGTCTGTTTCACCTCAAGACTTCCGTCATTGGAAAAAGTACCTGCCCCGATATCAACACTCAGCTGCTCTGTCTTAAAATCTCCATTGATCTCAACAGTTCCTGCACCTATTTTTAAAGTCACACTCTGAAATTCTTTTTTCGCCGGCAAAGAAATCTCAATGGAACTGCTTTTCAGCCTTCTGCTGCTCTCAATTTTCAGGCAGCCGTTATCATTACTGATCTGGACATGTTTCTGATCGCTTCCAGGCGCATCTACCTGTATCGTATCTTTACTCCAGGTTTTCACCACGATTTCCTCATACTTCAGATTACAGGAAAGATCTGTCACAGCAGAAGCTTCGTATGTTTTAACACAACCGGAACTGTCAAGATCATCCGATACCACGCCCTTCTCATTTACCGCATTTTCGGCCGCTGTAAGCATCGCTTCGTCATTGTCCCATGTATTATCATCTGTCACCGAATGATCCTGAAAAATCTCCAGGCCCCGCTTCAGTCCGTTATCCAGGATACCGACATCTCCCATTGTCGCTCCCATAGCAGCACCGCCGGCCGTAAGTCCCAATCCAAGCACACCAAAAACCACAGCCATAATAAGGATTACTTTCAGAAAACGCTTCATGCCTTTCCCTCCTTCCTTCCATTTATAATATTGCTGCAAAATCCTGTGAATTTTCTCAGAATAGCCGGAAGCATCTTACCTCCAAACCATACAGTCAGTGCCAGAAACAGAAGTCCCAGTGCCATCATCAGGCAGCCCACACCAATGGTAAGGATTCCTGCCGGCGGCATGGATACTGTAAGCGGAATTCCAATGATGACACACATAACAGCCGCGATCACAAGTACCACTGATCCTGCGCCTACAAAAAATGTCAGAAGAAACGGAAGCAATGCCAGTGTCACGATCACACCAACTGCCCCGCCAAACACCCCTTTGATAAGAGGTGCCGCAAAAACAAGAACGATCAGTGCCAGGATGATCCCCGGCTTGTTCTGTTTCTTCTCCGCATGATAACCACGTTCCGCGCGGTTCTCCCTTCTGCCTCTGTTATAGCCGGAATTATTATTTCCAGAATCGCTGTTCCCAGAAATTTTTCCCTGAACAGTGATCTCTGTGTATTTATCAAGCATATCGCCTTCTTCGGAAACTCTGGTATCCTGATATCCATTCTCAGTATATTCTCCGTAATCGCTGCCATTCTCCTGAAGATCAGCCTTGATGATCGCGGCAACTTTCCCCGGATTTCCCAGTTCGCGTATCACCTCTCCTTCATTCTCCGGCCCTGCATCATCAAAATATCCTTCATAATATTCCAGTGCTTCCTGTCTCTCCGCCTCTGAAATATCGGAAAGCAGCCTCTCAAGCTGTTCCATAAACTGCTTCCTGTTCATAATCAAACTCCCTCCTCAAACATCCTGGTAATCTTGGACGAATAAATCTCCCATTCGGTTCTGTAAAGATTCAACTGCGCTGCTCCCTTGTCTGTCAGCTTATAATACTTCCGGTTCCTGCCTGCGTATTCCATATTGTAGGCTTCCAGACATTCATCCTTCTGAAGTCTTCGAAGAACCGGATACAGCGTAGACTCTGAAACCTCCAGAACACTCCGCACATCCTGGGTGATCTTATACCCGTAAGTACCGTCCTTCTCTCTGGAAATAACGGCCAGGACAATTGCATCCAGAAGTGCTGCTCCTGTATTAAATACCATTTGCTCACCTCTCTATAACCACTAAAACGGACATTCACCTTCCGCTCTCTTACATGCCGATGAACGCGATCACCTTACAATTCTGCATTCACATAATAAGTCATGTAATATTGTTTTATGAATAATACTATATATTGTATAATATAGTTTTGTCAATAGTATTTAGAAAAATCCCATCATCCTTTATAATATTTGTTACTGATCACTCAGTTCTCAGCAACACGCTTCGCGATGCACAGAATTTATGCTTGCCGCATAAATTCGCGCGACATGTCTCGGGTTTTCTGTGACCTTCGTTCACAAAAAACACCTCGCGGGATATTACCAGTGAACAGTAACTAATATTTTCAGTTGCCTGATCACTTTTACACTCAAAAAATGTTTGCACATTTGATCAGATCAGATTACTCAAAATTATGATTCGCATAAGGCTTACTTACATCAGCCTGATATTGATATTATGGAGGAAAATATGACAGATTCAGATAAAATAAAGACATTACCGCTCCCATTTCTGGAGCGTATGAAAGAAATGCTTGGAGATGACTACGACGCTTTTCTGGAAAGCTACGGAAAGCCCCGTACCTATGGTCTCCGGGTAAATACAGCGAAACTTTCCTGCCAGGATTTCGAAGAACTTTCCCCCTTTGAGATCCGACCGATCCCGTGGATCTCAAACGGATATTTCTACAATGAGGAAAGCCGACCGGCACGCTGCGCCTACTATCAGGCCGGACTTTATTATCTCCAGGAGCCAAGTGCCATGACACCTGCATCCAGACTTCCCATTGAACCGGGAGATTTCGTCCTGGATCTCTGTGCAGCTCCCGGAGGAAAAGCCACTGCACTTGGCGCAGCTTTAAATGATACAGGCTTTCTGCTTGCCAATGATATCAGCACTTCCAGAGCAAGAGCCCTTCTTAGAAATCTGGAGCTCTTTGGCATCAAAAACATGCTTGTTACTGATGAAAAACCTGCCAGGCTTGCACAGCGTTTTCCAGCCTTCTTCAATAAAATTCTTCTGGACGCCCCATGCTCCGGTGAAGGCATGTTCCGAAAAGAAGAAGCCCTTGCCCGTGACTGGACTCCTGAGAAATCTGCTGAACTTTCCGATATACAGAAAGACCTGATCCTGAAAGCTGCTGATATGCTCCGCCCAGGCGGAATGATGCTGTACTCCACCTGTACCTTCTCTCCGTGTGAGGATGAGGAAGTGGTCGCTCATCTTCTTCAGGAAAGACCAGATATGGAGCTAATGGAAATGCCCGGATATGAAGGATTCTCCGAAGGACGGCCGGAACTTATCAGCACACCGATTTCCCCTGAAGCTTTCGACCCGTCCTCCCTTCGAAAATGCGTCCGCATCTTTCCACACAAGATGGACGGTGAAGGTCATTTCCTTGCCCTTTTCCACAAAAAAGGCGACTCCCTTCCTCCAGTTTTCCGCCCTGCCGGAAAAGGTCCTGACAAAAACACCCGGAAATGGCTGGAGGAATTTTTTGCAGAAATCGGTCTTCATACTCTTGGAGGACAGGAATTTGACTGGAACCGCGTGGAAATCCGCAAGGACAAGGTTTACTATCAGCTTCCATTCCCACTGGATCTCCGGGGTATCTCTTTTCTCAGAAACGGCCTCTATCTGGGCGATCTGAAAAAGAACCGTTTTGAGCCATCACAGCCCCTGGCACTGGCACTTCACAAAGAAGATATTGAGGCTACGATCTCCCTGTCTGTTTCTGATGAGCGCATCACCCGCTATCTCAAAGGTGAGACCCTTAACATCGAACCAGAAGAAGCAGCCCACAAAAAAGGCTGGCATCTTCTCTGCGCAGACGGCTATCCGATCGGTTTCGGCAAACTTGTAAACGGAATCCTGAAAAACAAATATCCTGCGGGCTGGAGAGTATAAGTGCTCCGCCGCAGGATATCTGCTCATATCAATATAGAATTTCATTTTCAGGTCAGAAGCTGAACATTTCCGTAAAGTCTCTGACCTTTTTTCCTGTAGCTGGATACTCTCAATTCGCAATCACTGTTCATCACTGCATAATTCTCAGCATAAGATTTCTTTTCCCAAAGCAAATGAATAAATATATCTCTCCTTCACTTTCCGTCCGGTCATCCTCTCAAGTGCCTCAGCATAGTCTTCCAGCTGCACATGATACCGTTCGATCAGCTTCTGTTCTTCACCACGGCGCACAAAGTCCGTTTTATAGTCCACCAGAACAATCTCCTCATCTTCAATGAAATATGCGTCAATAATTCCCTGTACCAGAACACTTTCCCCACACTTCCATTCCGGTTCCAGCTCTGAGGCCTTCCTTGCGATCACAAAAGGCTGTTCCCTGAAAAGCAGCCGGTTCAAAGCAGCCGCTTTCGTCCGCTGTCCCAAATCCGTCTCCAGAAAATGCCAGATATCACATATCCGTACAGATTCCGCTTCTTTCTCTTCCATCTTTTTCAGATCAAACCATTCTTTCAGCTGTTCCCGGATCATGTCCTGGTTCTCTGTCCTTCGATAATCCAGACATTCCATTACACGGTGATAAGCAGTTCCACGCAGCGCACCTGTATAAGTTTCCTCTTTTTTCTCCTCGATAAACCTTGGAACAAGCGGCATGATTTCCTCTTCCTGCTCATAATCCACTGTCTCTTCCAGATCCTGTTCGCTGTGGTAGCTTCTCTTTTTCAGTTCAGACACACTGATCTTCACAGGCAGATCTTTCAGATAGTCATACTCATACTGAAAAGAAAAACGTCTCTCAATTTCTTCCCGAATCTCACTGTCATAGACAATTCCCGGATTCCAGTTCTCAAGAGCAGCTTTTTTCATCTCTTTTTCTGCCTGCTCCACAACCTCATCCTCTACAAGATCTGCTGCTGTGATCTTCTCCACAACAAACTCCGATTCATCTTCATAAAGCGGATTCATTCGGTTCATAAACAGTCCGTACTCCTGAAACAGACCGGACATGCAGCGGTGTCTTGCAAGTGCAGGAAGCACATAATTCCAGTAAGTTTTTCCGCGCATACGCATGCCAAGAGAAAGCAGTTCTTCTTTATTATCCCTTAAAACGGACAGTGATGTAATCTCATTTTCAAGATCAACGATGGTTCCACAGAGGATCAGCTTCTCCTTTGCTCTTGTCAATGCCACATAAAGCACCCGGAGTTCCTCCCCAAGACTCTCCTTCAGAAGCTCCCTGCGGATGATCTGCTTGCAAAGTGAGGACGCAATGATCCTTTTATCCGGCAGAATGGCATCTGCACCAATTCCCAGATCCGGATGGATCAGAATACTTGCATTCATATCACGGAAATTAAATCTCTTGCCCATTCCTGCTGCAAACACTACCGGAAATTCCAGTCCTTTACTCTTATGGATCGTCATGATCTGCACTGCACTTTCCCCTGCACCGGAAAGATTCACCTCACCATAATCCACCTGATACTGCTGCAGTTTTTCAATATACCGTACAAAATTAAAAAGGCCTCTGTAACTTGTCTTCTCATATTCCATCGCCTTTTCCACCAGCATATTCAGGTTCGCGCTTCTCTGTACACCATCCGGCATAGCTTTTGCATAATTGCCATATCCGGTACGCTCAAGAACTTCCAGAATCAGCTGATGCACCGGCGTATAAGCGGACATATCACGAAGCGCATTCATATTTTCCATAAAACGGGACAGTTTTTCTCCCAGGATTTTTTTCTTTTCTCCAACAATCTTATGCTCCCGGTAATCCTCCACAAAAGACTTCACACATTCATAGATCATTCCCTCCGGACAGGCAATGCGGATCTCCGCCAGTTCTTCCGTAGTGCATCCTGCCATCGGTGAACGAAGCACACCGGTAAGCGGGATATCCTGCAGCGGATTATCCAGGATACGAAGATAATTCAAAAGCGTCACCACCTCAGTAGTGGAAAAATATCCTGTCCTGGATGCCGTGTAAGAAGGAATCCCCCTTGAAGACAGCACCTCCCCAAAAGTTTCAGCCCAGCCTGTGGCAGAACGAAGCAGTATCACAATATCTCCATATCGCAGAGGCCGGTACTCCCCTGTTTCCTTATCCAGCACCTTCTCTGTTCCCACCATGGAACGTATTTTTCCTGCAATTGCCAGAGCTTCCAGCTCCCGTTCATTCTCCGGACCTTCCTCTTCTTCCAGTACCGGACTGTCCTTCTCCACAAGAAGCACCTCTGTCTTCACAAAGTCAGGATTCTGTCCTTCCGGAAAAGAAGCCCCCGGATAAAGAGCTGCCGCTTCATCGTAATCGATTCCTCCCAGATCCGATCCCATAATCTGCCGGAAAATAAAGTTTACACCGGAAAGTACTTCCGGACGGCTTCGGAAATTTTTATGAAGGTCGATCCTCTGCTCCCGGCTGTCTGCAAGAGAATATTTTTTATATTTCTCCATAAAAAGCTCCGGCCGTGCCAGGCGGAAGCGGTAAATACTCTGCTTCACATCTCCTACCATAAAGATATTTTTTCTCTCATTGACCCAGCCGGAAACATTCTGCATCAGGATTTCCTGGACAAGGTTGCTGTCCTGATATTCATCCAGCAATACCTCATCATATTTCTCCGACAATTCCCTTGCAGCCTGGCTTGGCGTATAGGTATCTCCTTCTTTTTTCAAAAGGATCTCAAGGGCAAAATGCTCCATATCTGAAAAATCCAGGACATTTTTTTCCCGCTTCTTCTCACTGAACCGCCCTGCAAAATCCTTCGTCAGCTGCGCCAGCATCTCAAGAGGCTCTGCTGAGGCAAGCGTCAGCTCTGTCAGTTCATCAAGTGTACACTGAAAATACCTGTCGCCCAGATCCTTCAAAATATCCTTTTCGTCCTCCCTGATATCCTTCACAAGACTTTTCAGCTGATCTGAAACCCCTTCCATCTTCTTCGTGGAAAGCCTGGCAAACTTAATATTCTGCAGATACTGTGCCATTTCATCATAGTCCTGTTTAACAGATAGTTCCCGGAGCTGCCGGATCAGGATAAGATCATTTTTCAGTGCATCCAGATACAGTTCCGGACCTTCTGTTTCCCCGCAGATCTCCATAGCACTCTCCGTAAGCTCCTCTGCTTCTTTCAATGCGCTGTCCACGATCTCCCACAGATAATGAAACCATGGTGTCCCTGCAATTCCCTTCTCCGGATCCAGATGATAATTCTCCACGCAGCCATCCAGCCATTCTTCAGGCCATGGATTACTCATGGAAGCATTGTAAAGATCCAGTACGTGCTCCTTCAACCCTTCGTCGGATTTCCCGGAAGCATAACATTCCACAAAAGCTGTAAATTTCTCATCACCCTCTGCATAATAATCCTCAAAAAGTTCCTTCAGAACATCCTCCTGAAGAAGCTTCAGCTCTCCTTCATCTGCAGTCCGATATCCCGGATCCAGGCCGATGAGATGAAAATAATTCCGGATCACATAAGAACAGAACCCATCAATAGTAGTGATCTGCGCCGTGTGGATCAGCATCATCTGCCTTTGCAGATGTTCATTATCCGGATCTTCTGCCAGTGCCGTGTCCAGAGCCCTCTCAATACGCTCCCTCATCTCTCCTGCAGCAGCCCTTGTAAAAGTCATGATCAGAAGCCTGTCAATATCTACCGGCTTTAAAGGATCCATGATCTTACTTAAGATCCTCTGCACCAGAACTGCTGTCTTACCGGAACCGGCTGCTGCACTGACCAGAATGTTCCTGTCGCGAAGCGTGATGACTTTCTGCTGTTCTTCTGTCCATTTCATTGCCATTTATTCATCCTCCTTCACGATCTTTTTCCACAGATCATTCTCTGAGAAAGACGGCAGTCTGTGGAACTCATATCCGGGTATCTTTCTGTCAAATCCGCATACTGTACTGTACGGACAGTAGGTGCAGGCATTCTTTTTTCCAAGTTCATAAGGTTCCACTGCCGCATTTCCATCTAGGATCGATTCCCGGATATCACAGATTTTCTGACGAACATATGCACCCAGCGCATCAAACTGCTTCCTGGATGCAACAGAAGAACGCCTGCTGAAGCTTCCGTCCTTATTAACGGACACCGGAATTGATGACAATGTATTATCAATACGGAAACTTACATCATCATCTGCCTGCACCAGACCATTCATCTTCAGCTTTTTCAGCATCTGATCACTGACACTTTCCACATCTGCATGGATCTTTTCCTGGATCATAGGATCTTTCACATTGTAGTAAAAGATACCTGCCGGAACAATCTCCTTATCCGGATATTTCTTCTGTTCCACCTGCAAGGCTCCGTCCAGATAGATCATCAGCTGCAGCTGAAGACCATGATACAAAGCCAGGAGATCAAAGGATGTGTTTCCCGTCTTATAGTCGATCACCTTCACATATACACGGTTCTTTTCTGCATCTTCCATGATATCCACACGGTCGATCCTTCCTCCGCCGAAGATCACCTCAAATCCCTCCGGCCGGAAATCCCCGTGTTTCAGCTGTTCCTGCAAAGCCCACACAGTTCGCCGCAGTATTCGCCTTGTCCGCTCGATCATATATTCATTTCTTGCACTGCTTTTGAGAACTGTATTCCCATAATCTGCAGACACCTGATCCAGGCAGCTGTCAATCAGCTGATTACGTTCTTCTTCTGTAAGCTCTGCCCAGTCCAGTCCCTCTTTTCGTACTTCAACTGCAAACCGTTCCAGAGCCATGTGCATGACATTTCCCATATCTATAGCCCTGAATTCAAACTCAGCACGCTCTGTCACCTTCAGTCCATACTGAAGAAAATGTGCAAAAGCACAGGCAGCATACCGCTCCAGCCGTGTGGCACTGTACGGTGAGATCTCCCCGTACAGAATCCCTGCTACAGCTTTTCCGATCTGGTCAGAAGGTTTCTGTGTAAATGCGGCTTTTACAAGCTTCTCCACTACTGTCCGATATTGAGGGCTCTCAATGTACCAGCTGTAAAGTTCCTGGAACACAGGATTCTCTCTGTAATCCTCACCTGCAAGTCCTCTTAACAAATAATCCAGACTGATTCCCGGAAGCTCCAGAAGCTCCATCGGCTCCTGTTCTTCGGAACACTGCTCCACTTCCATCTCAGGAAACATATCCCGGATATTGTTGATCAGAAAAGCCGGCCCCAGTGCTTTTCCCTGACTGTCAGACTGACAGAAAGACAGGCATAGAAGTTCCCTGGGCTTGGTCATATTCAGATACAGATAAAAACGCTGCATGTTCATCAGTTCTTTAGGCCCCGGTGCCAGCTGGATCCCCTGATCCTGAAAAAATTCCCTGTCAAGCTCTGTAAGTATTCCTCCACCTGCTGTATTCTTTGGAATATTTCCTTCATTTACCCCTACAAAAAACAAAGCCCGTATATCCTTCAGTCGTGTTCGCTCCATATCGCCAACAAGAACCTGATCCATACTTGGCGGGATCAGAGCTACTTTTGCCTGGGTAAGACCTGTTTCCAGCAGCTGTCGGAAATCCTGCCTGCTCACCACCTCTTCCCCAAGAATCTCCACCATACTGTCCAGAAGCTCCATGACAATACCGTAGATCTGAGCATATTCCTTCTCCATGGCCTTATCTCCCTGGTCACGGAATTTCTTCTCCCTAGCTTTCAGTTTCTGCTGTACCTTACTTTTTACGGCAAACTCATAAAGGATCGTACAGTACTCCCTCACAGTCTTTCTGCCACCTTTAAAATTTAAAGCAAGCTCTCTTGTCTCCTCTGCAAACCGCTCCCGGATCTCATTCAGTTCCTGGATACTCTCTGCAGGCATTCCCCTGTAAATTCGCACCCATTTTTCATCCCATCTCTTAAATCCCCGGATACCAAGTGCCAGCACATAATTCTCCAGAAGATCAGCCTCTTCTCTTGTAACACAGGACATACCACATCTGAGATACCGGAACACACTCTCATAGGAAAAATCCTGGACAGCCATCTCAAGAGCCGCACGAAAATATTCCACAAAAGGATTCATCAGTACTGTATGTTTCTCATCTATGAAATACGGAATTCCCGCCTCTCTGAACACCTGTCCGGCAAGGCTTCCGTACTCCTCCAGGTTTCCGGTGATCACTGCGATCTCGCCATAGCGGCAGCCCTTTTCCCGGACAAGCCTTGCAATCCTCCTTGCAGTCTCCTTCATCTCCGCAAGTGGACTCACTGCGGAAAACATGCAGATCTCATCCTGCTTCTGCTTATATACATTCTTTCTGTAACGGAAGATATTTTTTTCCAGAAATTTGAGGGCCGGAGCTTGGGCAAAACGCGATCTTTTTACATTATTCAGCAGAACCGGATCCTCAATATCCCTGGTAAGCTCTGAGAGCCCGTGGATCATCTGCCGGCTCATATAAAAAAGCTGGTACGGCTTTCCCCTCAGGGCAAGATTCTCTGCTGCGTCCATGGTGACTGTCACCATCACTTTCTCACAGACAGAGAGCAGTTCTCCCACTACCCGCATCTGAATCGGCGTAAAACCGGTATAGCATCCAGAAGCAGCACACTGTTCTTCATTTTCTCAGAAAAAGGCAGGGCCTTCTCAAGGGCATCCATCACCTCTTCCCCTGTCATATAATGATTCTTCAGATATCCGGTAAAAGCCTGATAAAGAACAGATACATCCTTAAGCTTCATCTGCAGCAATGTCCGGTCAGCAGAATCCTCTATCATCTCCTCAATGTCACTGTCCTTAATATCGTACTGCATAAACTCGGACAGAATGGATTTCACCTCATCCAGATATCCTGCCTTGCGCATCTGTCCGCCAAGATAAGAGAGATCTTTGCCATGCTGCTGGACCATTTTCTGAAGCACCATGCTCTTGCCTGTCTCTTCCAGCAGTGCACGGCTGTCGCCTCCAACCTCCTCCAGAACACGGTATGCCAGACGCTCAAAACTTAAAATATCAATATTCAGGATTCCTTTCCCCGGACTCATCTCCACCAGCGTCTTCTGAGTCTGCATGGTAAACTGCTCCGGTACGATCACATAATAAAGCCTGTCCGGATGCAGTCCGGCCTGTTCTATAATGTTCTGATATGCATAACAGGATTTTCCACTTCCTGAACTTCCTATAATAAACTGTAATGACATGTATCTCCTCCTGTTAAAGATTCCATTGTTGTCCCGACACTCTCTGATAAGTATTACTATACCACAAACCCGGGTCCTATAGAACGGGTCTTCTCCATCCTTCTGACACTTTTCCACTGCCATAAATATTACTGCCCACTCCATGACCGGCAGCACTCTTCACGCATAAATCTCTTCTCCCTCTAATAAACTATATAAAAAGCTTCGGGAGGCGTGCGCCATGAGTTCCAAAACCAGGATCATTGTCCTACATATGAAAGAAATCATTTACACAGCCGTTTTTCTGGCACTGGCTGTAATTCTGGCAGTTATCATCTTTTTTATGTTCGGTCCGGGAAAAACAGCCGACAATACTGCCGCCGAAAAATCCCGCTACAAGCCAGGTGTATACACTTCTTCCATTTCCCTGAACAACAACACCTTTGATGTGGAAGTCACCGTAAATGCCGACAGGATCAAATCCATCCGGCTCGTAAACTTAAGCGAATCCACAAAAGCCTCCTATCCTCTGATGGAGCCGGTTCTTGATTCCCTTGCAAGCCAGATCTACTCTACCCAGTCTCTGGATGATATTCAATATGCAGGGGACAGGAAATATACCTCACAGGTGCTTCTGGCAGCCATCACAGATGCTGTAAAAAAAGCGGAGAACCCTTAAGCTCTCCGCCTTTTTTGCATCTAATGCTGCTCCCTGTACACGGCCAGCATCTTTCGTATCCTGTCAAAGCTCTATTCTCAGATTTCTATCTTCTCCAGCACATCCTGCCAGATCCTTGCACTTGCATCACTTGGCATCCTTAAATCTCCTCTCGGGGAAAGTGCCACACTTCCTACCTTCGGGCCGTCCGGCAGACAGGAACGCTTGAACTGCTGGGCAAAAAATCTCCGGTAGAAAGTTTTCAGCCATTTCAGGATCGTCTCTTTATCATAGATTCCCTCAAATGTGAGGCATGCAAGCCTGTAGATCTTATCCGGTGTAAATCCTGCACGAAGCATATAATACAGATAAAAATCATGCAATTCATAGGGTCCCACCAGATCTTCTGTTTTCTGCGCGATCTTACCGTCCTTAGGCGGCAGAAGCTCCGGGCTTACCGGTGTATCCAGAATATCCATAAGAACCTCCTGAAGCTCCGCATCACCACATGTATCTGCATAATAGCGCACCAGATGGCGCACCAGGGTCTTCGGTACAGATGCATTCACGCCATACATGGACATATGATCGCCATTATAAGTTGCCCATCCAAGAGCCAGCTCTGAAAGATCGCCGGTTCCAACAAGAACGCCGCCTTCTTTGTTTGCAGTATCCATCAGAATCTGGGTACGCTCACGTGCCTGGCTGTTCTCATAAGTAACATCATGAATTTCCGGATCATGTCCGATATCACGGAAATGAATATTTACCGCTTCTTTAATATTCACCTCTGTAAGCTTTGCACCAAGACAGCTGCTCAGTTTGCAGGCATTCTGATATGTTCTGTCTGTGGTTCCGAAACATGGCATGGTAACGCAATGGATCTGCTCTCTTTGCATTCCCATTCGGTCAAAAGCTCGTGCCATAACAAGGAGTGCCAGTGTGGAATCCAGCCCTCCGGAAAGTCCTACAACCGCACTTTTGCTGTGGATATGCTCCATACGTTTTTTTAGGCCCATGGCCTGAATATTCAGGATCTCCTCGCAGCGTTCATCACGTTCTTCCTTCACAGACGGGACAAATGGATACTGTGGATATTTTCTGGTAAGAACAGTCTCCTCTTCTTTCACGGAAAAATTAATTCTTGTATGGCTACATGTGGAAACTGCCGGATAAGTAGACATTCTTCTTCTCTCATCAGCCAGTCTCTGAACATCGATCTCACTGTAAATAATACCATTCTCAAAGCGTTTGCTCTCAGCAAGGATATTTCCGTTCTCAGCGATCATATTCTGGCCGCCAAAAACAAGATCCTGTGTGGACTCACCCTCACCGGCACTTGCATAGATATATCCGCAGATCAGTCTTGCAGACTGTCCGCTTACAAGAGTTCTTCTGTAGGAATCCTTTCCAACCATCTCATCACTTGCAGAAAGATTGACAATAATATGCGCTCCGTTTACTGCATGGCGGATACTAGGCGGTGCAGGAACCCAGAGATCTTCACAGAGCTCTGCTGCAACTGTAAATTCCGGATCTTCCTCACACTCAAAGATCATGTCTGTTCCAAAGGGAATCTCATCCCAGAACTCATCCTCATCGTTTTTGTCGTTTTTGAGGAAGTCCACAAACTCCACGTCCTCTTCCTCTGCACCTGCAAACTGTCTCTGCTCATAAAACTCATTATAGTTGGGGATATGTGTTTTCGGAACAAATCCAACGATACGGCCATGATTCAGAGCTGCAGCCACATTATAGAGCTTTCCTCTGTGACGAAGGGGCATTCCCACAAAGATCAGTGCATCTGTCTCCTTTGTCTCCTCAGCGATATGAAGAAGCTCCTCCCACGCACTGTCCAGAAGACATCTCTGGAGAAAAAGATCATGGCAGGTGTATCCCGTAATACTGAATTCAGGAAATACCATCAGCTTTACATGCTCTTTTTCCATTTCGCGGATGGCCCGCAGGATCTCCTCTCCGTTTGCCTTGCAGTCTGCAACTGTGACTCTTGGTGTTGCTGCTGCCACCTTAATAAAACCATGCTTCATTTTTTCTTCCTCCTGCTGCTTATCGCTTGCATTCCCTTATGATTCTCTTCATATCTTCCACTGTGAAATTGTAATTCTTGTTGCAGAAATGGCAGTTCATCTCAATATCTTTGCCTTCCTGGATCATCTCATTAAGCTCTTTTCTGCCGATGCTGATGAGAGCTTTTTCTACTCTTTCTCTGCAGCAATTGCAGTGGAACTGTGTTGGCATGGTGTCATTGATCTCTACGTCAAAGCCCTCCAGAACTTTCTCAAGAAGGCTCTCCGGTGTATGTCCCTGCTCCAGAAGATTTGTAACGGAATCAATCTTTGATACGTTCTCCTCCAGCTTCGAGATCACTTCTTCCTCCGCAAAAGGCATCAGCTGTACAATAAACCCACCTGCCTGACGAACTGTGTTATCCTTGTTCATCAGCACTCCAAGACCTACTGCTGACGGAACCTGCTCGCTGGTTGCAAAATAATAGGTAAGGTCTTCTGCGATCTCGCTTGTCTGAAGGGCAACCTGTCCAACATACGGCTCCTTTAAGCCCATATCCTTGATCACATCCATGAAACCAACACCTACTGCACCTGCAACATCCAGCTTGCCTTTGCTGTTGGCCGGAATACATACGTCCGGATTTCCCACATAACCTTTTACATTTCCTTTGGAATCTGCTGTAACTGTGATTCCCTGGAGCGGGCCGCCTGCATGGATACGGAGTGTCAGGAGATCCTTTTCCCCTTTCATCATGGCTCCCATCATATCTCCTCCTGTGAGAAGACGTCCCAGCGCAGCTGTTGCCACAGGGCTTGTATTATGATCCTGTCTCGCTGTCTCCACCACATCAGTTGTCACAGCTGCAAATGCACGGATCTGGCTGTTGGCAGCTGTCGCTCTTACAATATAATCACTCATAAAAAAATCCTCCTTTATTTCTCATCCAGGGAAATTCCCTTTCCATGTTCTCTGGCAATAAATGTCAGTCTTCCGCTGTCCGGCTTCGGCGCGTCCTTGGTATAGGCATCGTAAACAGCCAGCGGGATCAGTCCTGCTTTCTTCATAAGTTCCTGGATTTTCTCCGGTTCATAGGCTTTCTGATAATGAACCTCCTCGTCCTTCTCATAAAGCCCGTCTTCTCTTGGAAGAAAAAGGGTAAGATCATAAACATTGATCCCTGTCTCCTCATCGAATTCATTTTCCCAGATAAAGCTTCCTTCTTCCCGGTTCTCTGCTATGGTAGTATTCCCAAGCATCTCCCGGTATTTATACGTTGTATTCATATCAAAGATAAAAATGCCGTCCGGATCCAGATAATTGTTCACAAGTTTGAATACAGTAAGCAGATCATCTTCTTCTGTGATGTAATTCATGCAGTCACAGACGCTGACAACAGCACGTACTGTTCCGTAAAGTTCGAACTCTCTCATATCCTGTTCCAGATAAAGGATCTCATATCCGGACTCTGCTCTCTTTTCCATGGCTTCGCCCAGCATTTCCTCAGAGTTGTCCACACCGATCATATCATAACCGGACTCTGCCAGAAGCTCCGTCATCACTCCGGTTCCACATCCAAGTTCCAGCACAATACCATCTTCGATCCCATATTCCCTGAGTCTTCCGATCAGATATTCTGCCCATTTTTCATATTCAACATTGTCCATGAATATATCATAAACTCTGGCAAAATCACTGTATGCCTCCATAAAAACCTCCTTCGATCAAAACCTGCGAACTATCCACCCGCAGCGTTCACATTATAACATGTCTTTTTGCATAAGTATATGCTTCCAACACAAAAAAAGTCCGGAACCACAGCCGTGATCCCGGATCTTTCAGACTTATTTATCAGTGCTTCAGACTTTACTGCACAGGCATATAGTATACATCTGCACCTTCTCCGTGCCAGTAGAAACTTGTTCCATCCTCTTCGTATACATCACAGTCATTCGCAGAGGAGAATGTAAATCTGTTGCCCTCGTTATCCATCCATTTACCGTTTCCATCCGGAACGATAACACGCGGTTTACCATCAGAGTTTCTGTAAATGGTTCTTGTTTCATCTGTGTTGCTGAGCTGCTCATCTGTAAATCCACCATTTACGATCGCACCGGAAGAGCTTCCATCAGAAGATGTACTTCCATCTGTAGATGTTCCGTCAGATGTTGTTCCATCAGAAGATGTACTTCCGTCGGATGCTGTACTTCCATCTGCGGATGTTCCGTCAGATGCTGTTCCCGCTGCGCTACTGTCTCCGGAAGCTGTGCTATCCTTGGATGCAGAATCAGATTTACCTGCGCTCTTGGCTGCAGAACCTGTTGCTGCACTCTTCAGTGTGGAATCTCCCAGAATTGCAAAGCTGTCTACAGATTCCTGAACCTTCTTCAGTGCATCCTCATTCTTAACAGAAGCTACAATGCTGTAATACTCACTGTCATTTACAAAATATTTATTGATGGCATATACGTAACCGTCACTCTTGGTTGTATCCTTATACTTAACTGTATAGGAATAGATATTGATGCCTCCATTTTTCTGCTCTGTCTTATAATCCTGGATCTCAAAATCTGTTCCGTTTACCATGTTCTCTGCCTGAGTCATGGAAACTGCCATATCCTGGGAATTCGGGATTACTGCAGATTCCAGATCTGCACCTGATCCGTGAAGGATCAGGATCTTGCCCTGATCCGGAGACTCAAAGCTTAACATATCTGTCTCATCGGACTTGTTGGCCCATGTTGCATCCGGAAGCTTGATCGCTACGGATTTATCCTTGGATGTATAAGTTGTATTCTGTGCATCTGCTGCGACAGTCGGTGTAACCTTAGCTTTCTTTGCCGGTGTCGGAGTAGGAGTAGACTCCACAACCACGCTGTCTTTCTTATCTCCTCCGAAACTGCATGCAGTCATGACACCAGAGAGAGCAACAGTCATAGCTAAAAGCGCGATAAATTTTTTATTCTTCATAGTATCCTCCTCATAATCATCATCAGTCATAAAGTGTGTCCGGAGCATTCTCTCCTGAACACACTCTTTGGTACATTTTACGATTATATTACAACTTTGTCAATTGATTTCTGCCCTGTACTTTATTAACTTCCTGTAAACAAAAAAGTAATTTTAAAGCCGGTTCGCACAATTCTTTTCTTATATTAATCTTTCCGCATTTCCATTTTGTATTCCACATTTTACATATCCATCTTCTGTTATTTGCTTTTAAATCTGTCCCTCTTTTTTTTCAAAAAATTGTGTCTTTATTCATGCACACTTCTGTTGTAAAGTATACCCAACCAAAATCATATGAAAAGAGGACATCTTTTATTCCGGAGATGTTTTCGGGAAAGGAAGTATTACCTATGGAAAAAGCAGTACACACAGAATCAAGAGAGGTTCAGGATCTTTCATCCGTACAGTTTCTCACCATCACAGCAGCATTTGTGGCACTGACTTATATCTTCACAGCATTTATCAATGTGAAGCTCCCGATCGCAGCCAACGGCGGTCTGATCCACCTTGGAAACGTTCCGTTATTTATCGGAGCTATTTTGTTTGGAAAGAAAACCGGAGCTATCGCCGGCGGTATTGGAATGGGACTCTTTGATCTTCTCTCCGGCTGGACTTTATGGGCACCGTTCACACTTGTTATCGTGGGAATCATGGGATTCACAGTTGGTAAACTCACAGAAGACCACAGGCATCAGAACATGAAATGGTACGTGATCGCCATCGCAGCAGCCTGCGTGATCAAGGTTGTCGGCTACTACATCGCAGAGGTTATCATCTACGGAAACCCGGTCGCTCCTGTATCATCCATTCCTGGAAACCTGGTACAGATCGGTGTTGCTGCAGTAATCGTACTCATCGTCATCACACCATTAAATCTTGCTGCAAGAAAAACAGGATTAAAGAAATAATAAAAAACATAACAATATTAAATAAGAGGTAAGGATTATGTATAAGATCATGACACCAGGACCTACACAGGTCGCTGAAAACGTCCGTCTGGCAAGAAGTCTTGAGTGCACGAACCCGGATCTGGACGAAGAATTTGTCGAATTTTACAAAGAAACCTGCGAGAAGATCAGTTCTCTGCTCCATACCTCCAATGAAACCCTCATCTTAAGTGGTGAGGGTATTCTTGGTCTGGAAGCAGCTATCGCGTCCATGACTGAGCCCGGAGATAAGGTTCTTGTTCTCGATAACGGAATTTACGGAAAAGGGTTCGCTGATTTTGTTACCATGTATGGCGGACGGCCGGAACTCTATTCCAGAGATTATCAGGAAACTTTTGATGTAAAAGAGCTGGAAGAATTCCTGAAAAACAGCCACGACTACAAATATGCAACCGTTGTTCACGGCGATACCCCAAGTGGTATGCTCAATGATATCTCCGCTATCTGCCCGCTCCTGAAAAAATACGGCATCCTTACAGTCGTAGACTCTGTTTCCGCCTCTTTTGGCGAACCTATGAACATTGATGACTGGAAAGTTGATATCATGTGCGGCGGATCCCAGAAAGTAGTATCCGCGCCTCCAGGACTGACCTTCGTTGTAGTAAGCGATGATGCAAAGAAATCCATGGCAGACCGTAAGACACCAATTGCTTCTTTCTATGCCAACCTTACAACTTTCGCACATTATTACGAAGAAAAATGGTTTCCATATACAATGCCGATCAGTGATATCTACGGACTCCGCGCTGCCATTGACAACATCGCGGCAGATCCTGCCATCCTCTCCCGCCACGCAAAGATCGCCAGTGCCTCCAGAAAGGCCATCACAGGCGCAGGCCTGAACCTTTACCTGCACAGCGGATATTCCAGTACAGTTACTGTTTTTGAAGTACCGGATGGCACAACAGCCGAAGCAATCCTTGAGGGAGTAAAAAAAGACTACAACATTATGCTGGCAGGTTCCTTCGATGTCCTGGCTGGCAAAGTGATCCGCATCGGACATATGGGAAACAACGCTACATTCTATAATGTAAGAGAAGTTTTTGCAGCCCTGGACGGAACTTTACGCAGGCTTGGCGTTCCGCTTAAGGCTTCCATGGAGGATATCTTCTGCAAAAACATGCAGTAATTTCTGAGATTTCAATAGTAAAAAGCACTGTAAGATGAATCCAACTTTTCATCTCGCAGTGCTTTTTTATAATTCTTATAATATTTTTCTTTATTCTTTTACCGCACCGGATGTCATACCACCTACGATGTATTTCTGGCCGATCATGTAAACAATGATAACCGGGATACAGGTAAGTACGATATCAGCAAAAATATAGTTCCAGTAACTCTTGTTCTTTCCGAAGAACTGATATACAGCCATTGTCATCGGGAAGAGACGGCTCTTGCTTGACAGATACAAAGGTGTGAGGAAATCACTCCATACTGTCATGAACTGAAGGATAAAACATGTTACCATAGTTGGTTTCAGAAGCGGCATGATGATCTTGAAGAACAGACTTAACGGGCCTGCGCCGTCGATAACAGCAGCCTCGTCCAGCTCAACCGGGACAGAGATTACGAAGTTACGGATGGTAAATACACAGAACGGAATCATTGCACTGGTAAATACCATGATAATGCCAGTTCTTGTATCGTTCAGGTGCAGTGTACTGAGTACACGTACCAATGTTACATAGTTGACCGGGAAGAACAATCCGCAAAGTACAAAGTAGTACAGGAATACATTTAACTTTGTTCTCTTACGGCACATAACGAATGCAGCCATGGCGCAAAGTATAACGCCAAGTGTTGTAGCGATCAGCGCATATGCAAAACTGTTCAGGAATCCCTGGATCAGGCTTCCTTTTTCAATAACCTCAGAGTAGTTGGAAAATACCCACTCTGTAGGAAGTGCCAGACTCATTCTGGCTGCCTCTGCTTTTGTTTTAAAAGAGTTGATCAATACCATATAAAATGGAAGCACGACACATAAGCAAAGCAGGATACATACAACATGTTTTAATAAATTCTGAATTCTTTTTTTTGCCATTACTGCTGTACCTCCTGTTTACTTAATGTCTTAACAATAAATACACCTATGATCGCTGTAATTACAAGAAGAACAGTATTCAATGCAGAAGACATTCCATACTGGCCTCTGGAATAGAGCTGGAATGCATAAGTTGTAAGAACCTCTGTTGCATGTCCAGGACCGCCATTTGTAAGTACATAAACAATATCGAATACTTTCAGACCATATGTAATACCAAATACAAGGTTGATCATGATAGCACCACTCAGCATCGGAAGTGTTACATACCGAAGTCTCTGCCAGAAGTTTGCACCATCGATCTGCGCAGCCTCATAATAAGATTTCGGGATCGTATTCAGACCTGCAAGGAAGATAGTCATGACATAACCAATGCCTCTCCACGCATCTACACCATAGATGGATTTCCATACAATAGCCAGATCAGACAGCCATTTCTGTTTGAAGATTCCAAGATGGAATGCATCAAGAAGTGTGTTTAAAAGTCCGTTATTATAATTCAGGATGGATTTAAATACAAGACCAATGATTACAAAAGGCAGAATAGACGGCAGGTAGAGCAATGTTCTGTAAAGCCCTTTGCCTTTAAGTCCCTCCTGAAGCATAATCGCGATCAGAAGAGCCGGGATCAGCTTAACGATGTTGGAAATGATAGTAAACTTCAATGTATTGCCAATACCGCTCAGATAAGACTTATCTGATGTAAAAATCTCAGCAAAATTCTGCAGTCCCACAAAATGAGTACCATTAAGAACACTTCTGGAATTCCAGTCTGTAAAGGAGTAACCAACACCCATTACACTGGGAAGCAGGAAAAAAATGATATATAATGCCAACGGCAGTATCAGAAACCACTGTGGATAGATTCTCTTCTTATTCACAGAAAGCACCTCCTGTTTTAAGTTAAAACAGAGCCGGCAAATACCGGCTCTGCCTTCAAGTCAACTAGTTTTAAGTTCTGTTATTTATTTCCAGTTCTCGTCGCCTACAGTTTTTGCTGCCTCAGCACGGTTGGTATCCATGTTCTTAAGAACATCGTTTGCCTCCATCTCGCCCTGGCAGAATGCAACCATATCCTGACCAAACTGTGTCCAGTAATCGTTTGTATATTTTGTACCTGTCTGAAGTGTTACAACAGCCTTCTTGTCATCCGGAACTGTCTTAAGGAACTCCTGCTCCTCCGGCAGCCAGTGCTGCTCAAGCTTGTCATCGTTTACATCAAGGTTTGTGTATGCCGGAGAGTTGTCAAGGATTTCCTGAAGGCTCTCTGTTGTTGTAACGAAGTTGAAGAACTCTTTTACAAGATCCTCATGCTCTGTTCCCTTGTAACCGAACATTGTCGGGCCGGAGTTGCTGCTTGGATACCAAGTATTGTCGCCAAGTGGCTCAAGGAACATTCCAAACTCATCAGATGTGCCTGTATCTTCCTGGATCTGTTTGATGAAACTGGAATTTGCAAGTGCCATTGCACAGTTTCTGTCACCAAATTCGTTGGACATGTTTGTACTGTCTGTTCCGATCCAGTCTTCTCCGAAGTATCCTGCATCAGAGAGTTCTTTGAACTCATTCAGAACTTCAAGCATCTTCTCGTTATCTGCAAATGTTGCTTTGTTTTCATTTAATGCGTCATAAAGACCAGGTGTTGCTTCTTCATAAACGCCGCCGATCTGGAAAAATGCCAGCTGATGCTGCCATCCATCTGCACCAGGCATGAACCAAGGTGTAATTCCTGCATCCTGGATCTTACCACAGAGTTCTTTCAGCTCATCATATGTTGTCGGTACTTCCCAGCCGTTCTCTTCGAACAGTGTCTTGTTGTAAACCATTACATACTCCGGAGATGCGTTCCAGATCTGAAGTCCGTACAGTTTGTCATTGTATACGCAGGACTCTTTTCTTGTCTCCGGCATAACATTCTCCCAAGAAGCTCCTGTAAAGTCGATGCAGTATTTCTCAGGGTCAACGATGGTAGATTCAATTGCAAACGGGTTGGACTGAATCCAGAAGATATCTGCACAGGAATCTGTAGCAAGCTTGGACTGAAGAAGATCTGAATACTGATCAGCCGGAATTGTCTGAAGGTCTACGGTAACATCGTAGGTATCCTCAAAACGTTTAATTGTCTCATCGTAACGATTGTCCATCCATCCTGCTGAAACCAGGATGCTGAGCTCCTCGCCTGCGAAATCGCTCTTCTCATCCGCTGCAGATACGTTCACTGCAAGTCCAGTCGTCATGGAAGCGATCATTGCTGCTGCACAGGCTACTGCCAGAAATCTCTTTCTTTTCATTAATGTTTCCTCCTTTTTTGAACTGATTTTTTCGTTCTCTCTTGATGATATTAGTTTATCATTTGCTATTTTTAAAAGCCATGGATATTCCTGTCCTGTATTTGTACTTTTTTCACACTTTATTATACTTTTTTCATATTTTTTGTAATGTTGTACAATTTTCCATGTGTATTTTTAAGCAATATTTCCAAACCTTCTTTTGGTAGTTTGTACTTTTTTTACAAGTGTGCTATACTTTTAGCCAACGTTTTTGCACACAGAGGGAGGCTTGTCTAATGAAAACACAAAGTCTGCAGTCCAAACTTTTTATTGCCTATCTTGGCATGGCCTGCCTGATCCTTTTTTCTTTTGCCATATTCTTTTATGTTTTTGCATCCGGGCAGCTGAAGAAAAGCCAGATCAGTGCCATGAGCACCTTAAATTCCACATTTCAGTCTCAGGTAGACTCTGCAATCCAGAATCTTGACACTGTATCTGTAAACATCAATTACAGCAACATGTCGAAATCCGTTCTCGACCAGAAATTTGACCTTAATATTTCTGATGAAATGCTTTCTGCCATGTCCGATCTTTTTATCTCCTTAAGCGGCACCGAATTGAAAGCTGATCAGGTAAATCTTTATGATTTCTCCGGATATGTGCTCCAGGCCGGCCTTTCCACCATGGTCAAAAAAAGCGACGACTCTCATAATGAATGGATCCAGAAAGCCCGTGAAGCCAACGGAAAAAAAGTCCTGACAGCTCCTTACAGCACTTACGTCTATTCCAAATCTGCCCGCTATCCCCAGTGGTTCATCTCCCTGTACCGCTCCTTCACCAACCAGTACGGCCGTGGTGTTGGCGTGATCGAAACCGCCAAACAATGTAAATCCATCTTTAAGAGCATCATTTCCTATGAGAAAAAAAATCACGGAAACGCTGCCAGTGTCTATGTTTTCAATGAGTCCGGCGATCTTATCTATCCTTACGATGTCGCAGCCGGCGATGCCAATGATATTTCAAAATATTACAAACTTACTGATTCTGATCAGGATACCCTTACCATACAGAGCCCTGTCACAGATCAGAAAGAATATGTCTCCAGACTGAATTCCGCATATACCGGCTACACTTACCTGACCATCCAGCCGGAATCTGTGATTCTTGCCCCTGTATACAAAATGCTGAAGATCCTTCTGGCTGTTGTTGCTGCTTTTCTTTTTGCAGCAGTGATCGTTTCCTACAGGCTTTCCCGTTCTGTAGTAAAACCAGTGAAACACCTGAAGCACATTATCCAGCGTATGGAACTGGACACTCTCGGTCAGGAAAAAGTCACTTCCTATCCGGTTTCCGTCAATGAGCTGGAAGAACTGTATCAGGCATTCCAGCTGATGAGCGATAACCTGAAAGATTCCATGACTCAGCTTAACGAAGCCAAGGAACAGGAAATGAAAGCACGCAGCATGGCTTTGCAGAGTCAGATTAATCCCCATTTTTATTACAACTCTCTTTCCAGCATTATAGTACTTGCAGAGAACGGAGATACGGATACTGTGGAAAAAATGTGCCGCAATCTTTCCAGGATCATGCGTTATATTACTAACACCTCTGAAACAACTGTAACGCTCCGCGAAGAACTTGATTATGTCCGGAAATATCTCTACTGCATGAAAGTCCGCTACCAGTCCAGTCTGAATTATTCCATTGATGTGGATGAATCCCTTCTGGATCAGCCGGTTCCGAAACTGATCATCCAGCCTATTGTGGAAAACGCTATCAAATATGGTTCTGACTGCGAACCGCCATGGACTATCACCATCAGCAGTACAATAAGCAAAAACGGCTGGCAGATCGATGTCACAGACACCGGACCGGGATTTACTGAGGAAGCCAAGAAAAAAATAAATTCAGATATCATAAATGCCATTCGAAATCCCGGCATGCCTGCTTTAAAGATCAACGGTCTTGGCACTGTCAATGTATTTCTCCGCTGGAAACTCTTCTGCAAAAATGATATAATTTTCAGGTATGGAAATACAGCGGACGGCCACGGAATTGTTTCTATTGGACGGTATTTTCAGACAGATGCGGAGGAATAATACTATGAACTATACTGTTATTGTGGCAGAAGATGAAGAACTTCTTCTGAATAATCTGGTACATAAGATTGAAAAAGCAGATCCTGATTTTCAGGTAATCGGCACAGCCAGACAGGTGCACAGGCTCTCTCGCTGGTGGAACAGATGAGCCCGGATGTGGTATTTACGGATATCAAAATGCCCGTCATGGACGGTATCACCCTGCTCACCAGGATTCGGGATCAGTTTCCCTTTACGAAATTAGTGATCACCAGCGGATTTTCTGATTTTGAATACGCAAAAAAAGCCATCACGCTGAAGGTTTCTGATTACCTTCTGAAGCCTGTAGATCCGGACGAACTCAGGAATGTTCTCCTTAAGATCAAACAGGAACTTCAGATCAAGCGTGATGACTATGAAACTGTATTCGCCCCAGGTGCTTCCTGCATGTCACCGGGACAGATTGCAGAGCTTCTCAAGAACTTCATGGTACAGAATTATGCAGAGGATATCAACCTGAACCTGATTGCAGGAACCATGAACTACAGTCCCAGCTACCTGACCAAAATCTTCTGTCAGGTCTATGACTGCACCCCTACCAAATATCTGATCAATCTCCGGATGAGCCATGCACAGAAGCTGCTGATCCATGAGCCTTCCCTTTCTGTAAAACAGATCGGTGAAATGTGCGGCTACCACGATCAGGGATATTTCAGCAGGATCTTTAAGAAACATACAGGAAAAAGCCCTCTGGAATATAAAGATGAGGGCGAGATCCAGCAGATCAGTTAATAAATTTTCCAGGTATATATAAATAAAAAAGTCATTTCATGAAGTCCGGTTATGCTCTGTTCTCAAAGCATCCGGCTTCTGAAATGACTTTTTATATTTTATTTCATAACTTCATACATATACAATTCATGAAGAGCTCTCGTCGCCGCAATATATCTCGCCCGCTCCACGATCGGACTTCGGTCTTCCCCAGGAAATACAGAAAATACCTGATCAAACTCCAGCCCCTTTGCCATGTAGAATGTTGTGACAGTCAGGCCTTTTTTGAAGTTTGTACTGTCTCTGTGAAGAAGGGACAGACGCTCCTTGGTATCAAAACCTTCTGCTTCCAGCTTCTCTTTCAGAATGTAGTAAGTTTCCCTTGCTTCATCTGCAGTTCTTGCGATCACTGCTGCTGTTTCATATGAAATAATATCTTCAACACCTTCATCTGCATTCTCAGCTATGGCTGCCTGCTTCTCAAGCCGCAGCTCTCTCACTACGCTCTCCAGTGCCTCCTCAAGCCCCGGAAATTCTTTTTCCACAACAGGTTTTCCATGACGTTCAAAAAGCTCCACTTCCGTAATTCCCGCCAGTTTATTGGCATAAGACGCAATCTCAACAGTATTACGGTAGCTCTTGTTCATCACGATCCTGCGGATATCTTTTCCAAATATCTTAGGCAGAAATGTCAGCACATCCTGTTGCTCGCCGTCCATAGTCTGTTCTCTGTCCCCAAGAATAGTCATCCTGCATTTAAAGAGTCTCTGAATGATCAGATACTGGATCATGGAATAATCCTGCATCTCGTCCACGATCAGATGGCGCACACCGGAATCCTCCTGCTGAGTTTCCAGCCGGTATTTCAGATACAGAACCGGATACACATCCTCATAGCGCAGCTTTCTTTTTTCATACTGTACCTGCGGAAGAGGAGGAAAACCTTCCTGTTTCAGGAAACGGTTGTACAGCACATAGAGATCTCTTGTCTCATACATTCTGTAAAAACGGCTCTTCACAGCCTCCCTCTCCTCATCCGAAAGATCAAATCCCTTAAGAGTTTCCACTTCATCAATGAAATATTCTGCCACTGCATCCATTCTGGAAAGCAATGGGATATCCATGAATTTAAAGTAAAAAAGCTCTATGATCTCCTGCTCTTTTTTGACCACACCTCTGTGTTCCACATCACGGAAGTTCATAAGGTTGTCCTCAAGCTCCACCAGATATCCTTCCATACGATCCAGAAAATCCCGTGACAGTTTCTCTTTCAGAAGCTTCTCATCGCATAATCCTGCAATCTGACGCTCGATCAGATCATATCTGTCTTCACAGTCAGAAACAACATTTTTCAGTCTCTTGTATGCAAAAAGGTCAAAGCTCATCTCCCGGATATTCTCCTCGCCAAGCTCCGGCAGGATATGGGAAATATAGTCCGAGAACACCCCATTCGGTGAAAGCACCAGCACAGAAGAAGATTTCAGATTTTTCCTGTCATGATACAGGAGATAAGCGATCCTGTGCAGGGCAATGGAAGTCTTTCCGCTTCCTGCTGCGCCCTGGATCACCATGATACGATCCGAAGTGTTTCGGATGATCGCATTCTGCTCCTTCTGGATCGTGCGGATAATATTCTTCAGCTGTACATCACCGTTACTTCCAAGTTCTGCCTTCAGGATCTCATCGTCGATCTTCACATCACTCTCAAACTCATAGATCATTTTTCCACCGCGGATCTTGTACTGCCACTTGGCAGCAATATCCCCGTGGATCTCGCCAAGCGGAGCCTGGTAGGAAGCCGGTCCCTTGTCAAAATCATAGAACAGTCCGGACACAGGTGCTCTCCAGTCATAGATCAGCGGAAGTCCGCCGTTCTCCTCAGCCAGGTTCGCAATTCCGATATAAAATATCTCCGGCTCATCTTCTCCTTCATAGCGGAAATCCACCCTTCCGAAAAACGGTGAATCCATCATCTTCCTGGATCTCCGACGCAGTTCGATTTTCTCATTGCTGGCATTGATCTCATGGAGAAGTGCCTGCTGGTTATCAAAATTCTCATATCCGTACTGGTCCATCTCTGTATAGTTTTCCCAGTAGTATTCGTGCATACCTTCGATTTCTTTCTGCCCGGCCTCTATGGATTCATCCAGCTGTGCGATCCTGTGCTTCAATGTCTCTGTTACATGTGAAAGGTATTCACGTCCGTTTTTTACCGCTGCCATAAGCCTTAATCCACCACTACAGCAGTTCCGCTTGCTGTTACCATCAGCATTCCATTATCTGCACCAAGCACTTCGTAGTCAATATCCACACCGATCACTGCATTAGCTCCCATTGCACCTGCACGCTGCTCCAGCTCTGCCAGGGCTTCTTTTCTGGCTTTCTGAAGTTCTTCCTCATAACCGGCGCTTCTGCCGCCAAAGAAATTCCGAAGACCTGCTCCAAGATCTTTCATGAAATTTACTCCTGTGATCACTTCTCCGAATGCGATTCCTTTATATTCACGGATTGCTCTTCCCTCTACAGATGGCGTTGTTGTTATGATCATGGTAAAATCCTCCCATTTCTGTTTGTTTTTTCTCAGGCATAAAAATGCCTTATTACAGAATTATACCCGAAAGCCGTCACGATGTATAGAGTAAAAAAAGGCTGCCCAAAGAGATGCCAGGCACCTTTTCAGACAGTCTTTCCTTATTATCGCTTATTTATTTTACAACTTCAGTCACGTAGGAAACTTCTTCCATTCCCGGATAACTTCCCTGACGTCCGCCAACAGTCAGAGTTCCTGTTTTATCATCCCAGGTAAGCTCTGTTGTTGCATAAGCACCTTTTTCAAAATTGTAGTTATTTCCCTCATCCTCATAAATAGTGAACTTGCAGTCTTCACCTGGATATACCATAAGTTTCACCGGCTCCTCCGGTTTCTGGGAAGCATATACAAGTCCCTCTGCAACAGGAATGATACTTCCTGCTTTTACAAAGATCGGCATCTGGTCGATCGGAGCATCTGCGGTTACGTACTGACCACCTTCATACTCCTTGTTTGTCCAGTAATCATACCATTTCGTACCTGCCGGGAGATAGCATTTCCATGTTTTCTCTCTATGGAGCTCAGTACTCTCCGATCCATAATACATCGGCTCTGTAACAGCACAGATCAAAAGGGACGGTCCGAACATAAACTCATTCTCAACCTTGCGTGCATCTTTATCCTCCGGGAAGTCAAAGAGAAGGCTTCTCATAATCGTATAATCATTAAAATGTACAGCACCTGCCAGGGAATAAATATACGGCATCAGATGATAACGGAGCTTGATAAACTTCTCGATGGCATCATAGAACATGGTTCCTTTTTCACCGAAGTTCCAGATTTCTCTTGGTGTATCAGTTCCATGGGAACGGAACATCGGAAGGAAGGTTCCCATCTCCAGCCATCTTGTATACAGCTCACAGTATCCTTTATCCTTCACACCTTCATTATATTTGCCCTGCCAGAACCATTTCGGCTCCGGATCTGTGTTGCAGCCGCATCCACGGTTCTGCCACTTATCAGCAACTGTAAAGAAAGCGCCAATATCCAGTGTCCAGTATGGATATCCGCTGAGTCCCATATTCAGGCCTTCCACGATCTGTGTCTTAAGATTATCCCAGGATGCACAGGTGTCGCCTGACCACAGCATTGCAGAATATTTCTGGCCGGAAGCATAGCCGGAACGTGTCAGGTTAAGAACTCGTTTCTCTTCTGTAGTTTTTCTCTGATTCTCATAAATTCCCTTTGCATGCATCAGTGCAAAAGCATTGGCAACAGCAGGATCCAGATATTTCTTGTGCTCACCGCCGACAAGCTCATATCTTTCCCATGGCTCTCTCTTTACTGCACCACCCCAGTCAGGACCAGAAAACGGTTCTGTGGAATCGCACCACCAGGAATCAAAGCCCTGGTCAAAAAGTCCTTCCTGTGCCTGTTTCCAGTACATTTCTCTCGCTTCTTCATTAAAAGCATCATAAGTCGCATAATCATAAAGAAGATGACCAGTCTTAAAAAACTCTGTATGGTTCTTGCCGCCTGCATTCATATTCGGCCATACGGAAACCATGGTATGAGCATTCAGTTTGTGGATTTCCTCCGCACATTCTTTCATATTTCCGTAACGCTTCTGATCCAGGATCTTCTCGCCCCAGTTTCCAGGATCCCAGGTATTCCAGTCCTGTACCACACAGTCAAGCGGAACCCCGATCTCACGGTAGTGGCGAACGATCTCAAGAAGCTCTTTTGCCGTGTAATACTGCTCTTTGGACTGTACATAGCCATAAGCCCATTTCGGCAGCATCTGCGCCTTGCCTGTAAGATAACGGTAATCATGGATGATCTCATCCATAGTATGACCGCCCATAAAATAATAATCGATCTGATCTACAGTATCCAGAAACAGATAGGAATCTTTCAGATCATCATTAAAAGTCATAAGTGAACAGCAGTCAACAAGAATTCCATATCCTTCTGTGGAAACCAAAACCGGCATCGGGATACGCATGTTATGCTGATATAAGTACTGGCAGTGACCTCTGTAATTGTAAATACCTTCCTCTGCCTGTCCAAGCCCATGGATTTCCTCATCCTCTTTCCATGTGAAGAACAGTTTTCCGCGATATGCTGTTCTTACTTTCTCAGCTTTCAGATTCTGGATAAAATTTCTCTCACCGTCAACTGTCTTTACACGGTTGATGATAGGCTCCTCATCGCCTGTATTATAGTGGATCACATCTGTTTCAGTCAGTTCCGGTTTCTTCTGGGAAAGCCACTTGCTTCCGTCTGCATGCTTCCAGATGATATCACCGGATGCAGTGTTGATTTCTGCACAGACTTTCGCAGTTTTCACAATGATATTTCCTGCATTTTCTTCTGCTGAAAAATCAACCTCCGGGTATTCTTTTTTCTCAATGATCAGAGAATCCTGTGACTCTTTGATTTCTTTTCCGGAAACGATCACACGGATGATTTCTTCTGTCACCGGAGCCACCCGGTATCTCAGTTTTCCGGCTTCAAACTGTACATATTTATCTGTTTTACCATAATTCCCCTTCTCCTTATCTGTCCGGTAAATCGGACATTAATATTCCGCTCCTGATATTGGAGCCTTTCTAATAAAAAAGCTCCGATATCAGGACAAAATTTCTTACTTTTATCCTAACATCGAAGCCTGATTTCCGTCTATGACTTATCCGCTCATGAATTTTAACTATTTTTACTGTTTCTTCTGCTTCTCATCTTTCGGCGGTTTCCCCACATGTTTTTTATAAAGTCTGTAAAAATTGGAAATATTGTTAAATCCGCATTCCATGGCGATTTCCGTAACATTTTTATCTGTTTCCCGAAGAAGCTCACGTGCATGGTTGATCCTCATCCTTGTGACATAATCGCTGAAACTGATATTTGTCACCTTACGGAAATAAGAAGAAAAATAGTTGGAACTCATATATACGGAAGAAGCAACTTCTTCCAGAGTGATCTTCTCACAGTAATGATCATCTATGTAATTAAAAGCCTGCTCAAGACGCTTCATTGCATTTTTCTTCTCACGGAGCATTTCCCCGGACTTGCTCTCATCCTGATAAGCCCGGATCAGCATGGTAAGGATGCGAAGTACATTCGCCTTGATCATCAGCGGATAGCCTTCTTTTTTCTGCTGCCATTCGTGATAGATCTCCCAGATACTGGAACGGATCTCTCCGCTTACCTCTTCTTCCCTGCCGATACGGTTCTTGAAATTACTTCCTCTCTCAACAAACGGCTTCAGATATTCCGTATCAAAAATACTTAGCTTTTCGGCTACGAATTCCGGTGAAAAGATCATCACAAGAAGCTTCATGTCTCCACCGATCAGCTTCCATCCATGAGGCTCCACATTATTGAAGATGATAATATCATCTTCTTCCATTGTATATTCCTGCCCGTTTACAAAATAATTTCCCTTGCCCCCCAACACACAGGTGATCTCGAAATAGCTGTGCCAGTGATAACTTCCAGGCCGACTGTTCTCCGGTGTCAGTTCCACCTCTGAAATCTGAAAAGGAAATTCTTTGTCAAGGGGTATGTTGTCTCTCTCTAATCGCAAATTCTGCCTCCTGTAAACGCAGACACTGTCAACGCATCAGCTGTTTCCGGCAGGACCGGCAGCCTTTCCAGTGTCTTCTTACGCTCACAATATTATAGCAGATATTATTTTTCCATGCAATCTGTGATAGTTCGTTCTAACTCTTCCAGCTGATCTTCGTGTTTCCCATGGACAGCAATGCGGAAATAATCATTACCCTGAATTCCTTTTATCATATAGTAATCGCTGTCAATCTTAAAAAACGGCTGTTTCAGCATATCAAGATATGTGAATCCACCCAATGGTCTCAGCTTCAGGATGAATTCCCGCTCTACCGGTTCATCCAGAAGATAATCCCAGGCAAACCAGCCGGATTCTGCACATTTTTCCCTGGAAGGCTGTTTTCCTATTATTTTCATAATCGTGTATTCCCCTTTCCTTTACAGGCAGATTTCCCGTGGATCTGCTGTCTGCCCTATATGACTGATTCCTGCGATCATTCTTCGTAATACATCCGTATAAATTTGCTCTGTAACTTGCCTGCTAAATATTCCGTGCCACAGATGCTGCTATTTCCTTCGCAGCTCCTAAAAATTCCTTTATATCCTTCTCCTCCGTAAACCACGAAACACTTACTCTCACAGTTCCGCCCTCTTCTGTTCCCATTGCCTTATGGATCAATGGCGAACAGTGAAGCCCTGAACGGACAATGATCCCATATCCGCTTTCCAGAATATACGCGGCATCCGAAGCTATCAGTCCCTGAAAATTCAGGCTCATCACAGGTCCTCTGCATACGTCATGGTTTCCGTAGATCCTTACACCCTCTATCTGTTCCAGACCACAATAAAGCATTTCCATCAGACGAGCTTCTTTTTCCATAATTGCCGCAAGTCCTGTCTGCTCAATAAACCCCACCCCAGCCAGAAGTCCTGTGATTCCCGGCATGTTCTGAGTTCCTACCTCATACTCATAATCTTTGTTCTCGTAGGTAAGCTGTGCGCTGTTTCTTCCGGTTCCCCCATATTTCAGAGGCTTCAGCTCAATTCCGCTCCTGACATAAAATCCGCCGGTTCCCTGAATTCCCATCAGACTTTTGTGGCCTGTAAAAATAAGCGCATCTGCTTCCCATTTATCTGCATCAACAGGGATACAGCCAGCACTCTGCGACACATCCACGATCAGGATCAGTCCATGTCTCTTTACAAATTCCCGGATCATCTCCATATCCTGCACACAGCCTGTCACGTTGGAACAGTGGTTCACGATCAGCACACGGCTGTCCGGTCGTACTGCTGTTTCCAGGGCTTCTTCCGTCACTGTCCCGTTTATCGTACACTTTACTACCAGCACCGGATGTTCTCTCAGCTGTTCCAGATTATATACCGGACGTAGCACACTGTTATGCTCTGTCTGCGTTACCAGGATGCTACTGCCTTTTTCACCGTAGTCCAGCCCCCCAAGGACTGTATTCATGCTTTCTGTTGCCCCTGATGTAAAAAATATTCTCTCTGTTTCCCTGATTCCAAGGAGCTGTCCCAGTTTTTCCCGGCAAAGTACTTCCACATCTTTTTTCATGATCGAGCTGCCGCCCCGGAACTGCGAAGCAGGCGTGCCGCTAAGACACGCCTGCACAGCTTCCGAAACAGCAGGGGGCTTCGGCCAGGAAGTTGCCCCGTTGTTCAGATATATCATCCAATCATCCTTCCAGAATATTGAAGTTCATAATTTTTGCAATCTTCTTAATCATCTTTGTGTAATCACCGAAGATCAGCACCTGATGATGTCCGAATCCTGCAAGATTGTGCATGAATTCTCTTGCATCGTCCATCTGGATGTAGTAGAACGGACTGCAGTATGTATCTGCATATTCAGAACGGATAACCTTGCCTTTCTTGATGCACATGGTATCGCCTGCCGGATTGAAACGTCCAAGTGTGATATAATCATCATCGTTCTCTGTGAAGTCAACCTGCAGTTTTCCACCGAATCCCTGTCCTGTGAATGCCCAGAGTTTGTATGCCAGCGGCTTTGTTCCATAACCGTTCATCTGAAGAGCCGGTACTGCATGGTGGATGCGGAGAAGCTCGTCTGTCTCGTGGTTCGGGTTACCCATGAATGCCGGACGTTTTCCGGCATACTGCATGATCAGCATGGCCATCAGTGCATTAAGATCTTCCTCACATCCGCTTGGAATTCCCTCGTCTTTCATGATGGAATGGCACATACATGGTGTGAATTTACGGTTCTGCGGGATTTCTGTTGTACAGAGCTCATGACATGCGGTTGAGAAAGCGTTGCAGTCATAAATATCCATCATCTTTTTGGCAGCCAGATAATATTTCACGTCATTGATAAACCAGTCTGTGTTTACCTGTGTATCGGTAGATCCTGCAATGATCTTATCTGCAATCGGTTTTGCTTCCTCATCTGTAATCTCATCCATATATTTGAAGATGGATGTAAATGGAAGCTTCACCACTTCAACTCCGTAACGCTGACGAAGGATCTCCGGATCACGGATCAGACTCTGGATTCCGAATGTAGGCTGAGATCCTGCTGTCAGTACAAGCGCCCTTGTATTGCGAACTGCTTTTCTTACCCAGAGAATATGCATGATCTCATTCACATCCTGAAGATCCATACATACATATGCCTCTACTCCGATGGAACGGCAGTATGCTGCAAAATCAATTCCTTCGTTTCCGTTCTGCCAGATAACGACCGGCTTTCCGAAACGCTCAAGCTTAGGAATTCTCCATCCCATGCAGAGGAAGCAATCGATCTCATCAACATCCTCTCCGATTTTTGCAAAAAGGTCTTTATCTACAACAAAAGACTCATTATAGCGGACATCCACAGGCTCCGTGAATTCTACCTCATCAATAACCCCTTTTAATCCCTTAACTGAATTTTTGAATGCCTCATCAGCTGCTTTTGTCTCAGCTTCAACAGTCATATCCTCTTTATGTCCGGCACGACATGGGCCCTCCCAGAAATGTGTATGTGTCAGACATCCAACCAGCGGTTTTACTACAAGTTTCATATCCATTGCTTTCTGTTTCATAATAAAAATACCTCTCTTCTCTTTAACATTCCGCATTTTCCGCATTATATAGTTTGTAGTTTTTCCACACACTCGATATATCCTATTATACTGTATGAATCATGGAATTCCTCTTTATTCTTCCGAACAGACTGTACTTTCTTACGATTTTTGTGCTATTTTTATATAATTTATATTATTATTCCTATCATTTTTATATGAATCGTACAATATTTATTCACCACATTAACCTGAAAAAAATCCGCAAAAAAAGCACCGGAAACGTGGCCGATCCGTTTTTCGGATGGAAGTACATTTCCGGTGCTGTAATCCTGCCCAATGCTCAGGTTATCTTATGCCTGAGCCTCTTTCAGCAAAGCAGACATTCGGAATCCGCTTCGCTACTTCCTCATGAACAAAAACAGGATTATGCCTGTTTTTGTTCAAACTGACTGTTATACAAATCCGCATAAAATCCCTTACGTGCCAGGAGCTCTTCATGATTTCCCTGCTCAATGATATCTCCATCCTTCATTACCAGGATCAGATCTGCATCCTTAATAGTTGACAATCTGTGGGCGATAACAAAACTTGTTCTGCCCTTCATCAGGTTATCCATGGCTTTCTGGATCTGCATCTCGGTTCTGGTATCAACGGAAGATGTAGCCTCATCAAGGATCAGGATCTTATTATCTGCCAGGATGGCCCTCGCGATAGTAAGAAGCTGCTTCTGGCCTTGGGAAACATTGCTGGTCTCCTCGTCAAGTACCATCTGATAACCGCCAGGCTGCTGCATGATGAAATTATGGATATGAGCCGCTTTTGCTGCTGCGATCACCTCTTCATCCGTTGCGTCCAGTCTTCCGTAGCGGATATTTTCCATGATGGTTCCGGAAAACAGCCAGGTGTCCTGCAGCACCATTCCGAACATCTCACGGAGATTGCTGCGATTGAAGTTCCGGATATCATGTCCGTCAACCTTGATGCTTCCGCCGTTTACATCATAAAAACGCATCAGCAGCTTTACGATCGTCGTTTTTCCTGCACCCGTAGGTCCTACAATGGCAATCTTCTGACCGTCATGCACATCTGCGGAAAAATCATTTACAATGATCTTATCCGGGTTATAACCGAATTTCACATGCTCAAACTGTACATTTCCTTCCAGTCCCTCAATGGAATCCGGGTTCTCCGGCTGAAGCTCTTCCTCCGGCTCCTCCAGAAATTCAAATACTCTTTCAGAAGCTGCCGCAGAGGACTGCAGAAGGTTTGTAACCTGGGCGATCTGCTGGATCGGCTGTGTAAAGTTACGGATATACTGGAAGAAGGACTGGATATCTCCAACCTCGATAGTTCCCTTGATGGCAAAAATTCCTCCGAGAAGTGCCACCATCACATATCCTAAGTTGCCTACAAACTGCATGATCGGCATCATCATCCCGGAAAAGAACTGAGATTTCCATGCTGACTCGTAGAGTTTCTGATTGTCGTGCTCAAATTCTTTCAGCACGTCCTGTTCTTTATTGAATACTCTTACTACATCATGGCCGCCGAAATTCTCTTCCACCTGACCATTTACTTTTCCCAGATACTCCTGCTGTGCCTGGAAATATTTCTGGGAGTGTTTCATTACTTTATTAATGATAAGCATGGAAACCGGCAGGATCAGTACTGCTGCCAGTGTCATCCACACATTGATGGAAAGCATCATGATAAATACACCGATCAGTGTTGTTACGGATGTGATCAGCTGTGTCATGCTCTGGTTGATGCTCATCTGCAGGGTATCCACATCATTTGTCACCCTGGAAAGGATCTCACCGTTTGTTCTGCTCTCAAAATAATTCATTGGCAGACGGTTGATCTTCTTTGAAATATCCTTTCGGAGATTGTATGTGACATCATTGGAAATCCCCGTCATGACAAAACCCTGTATCAGGGAAAAGCACGCACTTGCCACATACAGTCCCAAAGTCCACAGAAGGATCATTCCGATCTTACTGAAATCAATACCGCCTGTGCCGTTTACCTTGGCGACCAGACCATTGAACAGCTCTGTAGTAGCTTTTCCAAGGATCTTCGGGCCTGCAATATTAAAAGCTGTACCTGCCACTGCAAAGATAAACATCAGGATAAAACGGATTTTATATCTGCCCATATAGCCAAAGAGCTTTTTCATGGAGCCTTTGAAGTCCTTGGCCTTCTCTGTTGGCTGCATTCCGTGTCCGCCCATAGGGCCTCTTCTTCTCTGCTGACTCATGCCAATTCCTCCTCTGATAACTGACTCATGCAATCTGGCGATATACCTCGCAGGACTTCATCAGCTCCTTATGGCTTCCGATTCCTGCCATATGTCCATCGTCCAGTACAAGGATCTTATCTGCATTGAGGATCGTACTGATACGCTGTGCCACGATAATGGTTGTTGCTTCTTTTGTATATTCTTTCAGAGCTTTTCGAAGTGTGCTGTCTGTTTTGAAATCCAGTGCGGAAAAGCTGTCGTCAAAGATAAAGATCTCCGGATCCTTTGCGATAGCTCTGGCAATGGAAAGCCTCTGCTTCTGTCCACCGGAAACATTGCTTCCTCCCTGTGCGATCGGAGTCTTATATCTCTCCGGCTTGGTGTCGATAAACTCCGTAGCCTGTGCAACCTCTGCTGCTTTTTTCACTGCGTCTTCCGGAATCTCTGTCTTTCCGTAACGGATATTGGAATCAATGGTTCCTGAGAAAAGTACACCCTTCTGCGGAACATATCCAATCCTGTCACGGACATCCTTCTGTGTCATTTCCCTGACATCCACGCCATCCACTTTCACAGCTCCTTCTGTTGCATCATAGAAACGCGGAATCAGATTGATCAGTGTACTCTTACCGCTTCCTGTACTTCCGATGATCGCTACTGTCTCACCTTTTTCTGCCTTAAAGGAAATGTCTGTGATAACATTCTCTCCTGCCTCCGGATATGCGAAGCTTACATGGTCGAATTCCACGGTTCCCTTTACATTCTCAGACGGCTGTACCGGATTCTCCGGATCGTGAACACTTACTTCTGTCTCCAGCACCTCATTGATACGACGTGCAGATACATTTGCTCTCGGCAGCATGATAGACATTGCCGTGATCATCAAAAATGACATGATGATCTGCATTGCATACTGGATAAACGCCATAACATCACCAACCTGCATGCTTCCGCTGTCTACCGCATAAGAACCACTGTAGATGGTCAATACGGAAACTGCGTTCATGATCAGCATCATCACCGGCATCATAAATGTCATACAGCGGTTTACAAAGAGGTTCGTCTTCGTCAGAGTGATATTTGCATCCTCAAAACGCTCCTCCTCATGCTTCTCACGGCTGAATGCACGGATAACCGGAATACCGGTAAGGATTTCTCTTGTTACCAGGTTCAGCTTATCTACCATGGTCTGCAAAGCTGAAAATTTCGGCATTGCGATCTTAAACAACAATCCCATAAATACCATGATTAATACAATGGCCACCCCAAGGATCCATGTCATGGAGGAATCTCTCTGAAGCACCCGGATCACACCTCCGATTCCAAGGATCGGCGCGTAAAGCACGATACGGAACATCATAGCCATTACCTGCTGGATCTGCTGGATATCATTGGTACATCGTGTGATCAGGGATGCTGTTGAAAACTTATGGTACTCTCTGCTGGAAAAACCTATGACTTTGTTATAAACCAGCCCACGGAGATCATGCCCCATAGATGCCGCAACTCTGGATGAAAAAAATACCACACATACTGCAGCCACCATAGTGACCAGTGCCATCAGCACCATGCGGATACCTGTTGATTTCATGTAATCCATCTGTATGGCATCCACATCTTCACCCATGGCTTCATATTCTGCACGAACGTAGGAAACACCTGCCTGTGTGATGATGGATTCCTGCATCTTGTCGATCTTTTCTCCGACCTGTTCCTTCATAGCAGCCAAAGCCTCTGCCGGCATCTGAGAAAGAGCCGCCAGTGGATCAGTCCCTTCCGGGATTCCCATTTTTGCAAGAGCTGCTTTTGATTCTTCACTATCGGACGTCAGAGTAGAAACGATCACCATCGGTTTGCCGAAGATATCGTTGAGTTCTTCTCTGTCTTCTTTGGAGATTTTATCCTTTAATACCAGATCATCTCCCTCTTCCTCATAAAATCCATCCACAGTTTTCGCATCATCCTCTTCCATAAACAGCTTCAGACTGTCCATGGATGTCTTTCTGATCTTCTCAGGAACACTGTCTTCGATACCGTTCTGCTGAATTCCCACATTGATGATATTGGATGTGTAATTCGGCAGAGACAGATCACAGTATGCCTGAAGAAAAAGAAGCGCAATGATGATCACGATGTAACCTGCAGATCGTTTCAGATATTTCATCAGTTTAATCACGTTTCTGTTCCTTCCTTTCTGTTATTTCATCCGGCTGAAGCTTTTCTATGACTTCCTCCGGCTGTATCTTTTCAATATTTACCAGGATCTGCTCCAGAAATCTCCGAAGCAGACATTGTTCCGCCTCACTGAAGCCTTCCATCATTACAGCCTCATTTTTATGGATCCGTTCCAGTGCTTTTGCCTTGATTTCCTTTCCCTTTTCTGTCATGTAGATCCTGGTCACACGCTGGTCCTTTTCATCCGGTTTCTTATAAAGAAAGCCTGCTTTCTCCAGTCTCTGTATAGATACATTTACCGTAGGCGGCTTGATATGCAGGATCTTTGCAATTTCCCGCTGACTCAGTCCATCCCTTCCGGACACAAGCCCCAGAACCGGGATCTGTCCCGGATAAATTCCAAGCTCCTGCATCTGACCAAAGCATTTCGTCATAAAATGACGGTCTACCTTCATAAACAGAGATAAAACACTGCTCTGTCTTTCTTTCTCATCTTCCTCCTTACAAAACACGCTGTCACTCCTCTCTTATCCGATCAAGCCCCTGCTCCCCGTTAATGATATCAAAAGCAGTGATCTTTTTTATTTAATTAGTCGGCTAACTATATATAATATACATCTGCACAAAAATTGCAACTGATTTTTGTGGATTTTACACTTTTTTAAGATTTATTGTTAATTTCTCACAAATCAAATCTACTCTGATTAATTTGTTGAACTAACTATTTTATTGCATAAAAAAATACCCGGTTGGAATTTTCTTTTCCATAACGGGTATTTCTTGTGAATTCTATCTGTTCTTTATATTTCTTCTAACAGCACATCCACTTTACTCTGAAATTCCTCAAATTTACCAATATACTTATCAACAATGATATGACAGTATTTTTTCACGATAACTCCGTCATAATCATGTGCAAGCTGATTACGGACTTTCAGCATATCCATCCATTCATCTCCCTGGATCAGTTCTGCCTTAAATGATTCTCTCAAAACCTCTCTCGGTGATCCTGCAACAAAACCGGTCATTGCATAATACTGAACCAGAATATCTTTCATTACTTTCCAGCCAAGATCAAAGGTAATGCTAAATTTCGCACTTGTACCGCTTAATACAAAAGAATCTTCCATATCGCGTTGTTTCGCCTCAGTTAATGAAGCAAGAGAATTCCTAAAGGATTCATACCTCTTCGTAAATTTTTCGTCCATATTGCTCTATATCCTCCAACAGCAACTGATTTTCACAGGTGTCCAGATCTACCAGATCTACCGTATATAAAGTCGGGATATCCTCGATTTCTTCCTGAAGTTTTTCCATATCATGAACTCCACATACAGCAATATCTATATCGCTCCTCTCCCGCGCAGTCTCCTTAGCTCTGGAACCAAAAAGAATCACCTTTGAAGCTCCATTTCTCCTGCATATCTCTATTATCTTCCGAAAAACTTCTTCTAATATCATCGTCACTATTTCCTGTTCCTGATTTTCTTATACAAACTGATTCACAGCCGGATCATAAGCATAATCAATCATGTCAAGCTTATCCTCCAGGTCTTTCCTGTTAAGTCCTCTGTCCTCACAGAAGGCATCCAGGGATCTGTAAAAATCCCGCAGCTGTGTATTTACGTAACTTAAAAGCATTACCGGGTCCTTTGGTATCATAATCTGTTTCCATCCTTTTGTCTGATATTTATAAGCTGTTTCCGGACAGCCTGATGACTGTCACTTGCAAAACATTAAATTTACTATCTTACCATTATCCTTTTTTGTCAAGTGTCCAATTAAAGTTTTTTCCATATTTGAAAGAACTGCCAAATTCTGATTTTCATTCTAAAACGGATTTCTATCAGAACCGACAGTTCTTTTCACAGTCAATCTATCTGTAATTTTATGGAGTTATTTTTTACTTCGTGCTGACAGTAAATTCTCCGTCCTTCACATCCAGCACAATGGTATTTCCGGCATGTACATCACCGGAAAGAATCTTCTTGGCTGTCAGTGTTTCCACATAATTCTGGAGATAACGTTTCAGAGGACGTGCACCGTAAACCGGATCATAACCGTTGTCCACTACCATCTGTTTGGCGGCATCTGTAAGCTCCAGGGAAAGTTCCTGGTCAGCCAGACGGTCACTTAGTTCTCTTACCATCAGATCAACAATCTTGCCAATGTTATTCTTAGTCAGTGGCTTGAACATGATGATCTCATCCAGACGGTTCAGAAACTCCGGACGGAAGTGACCACGAAGATCATTCATAACCTGTTCCTGTGCCTCCGGTTTGATATCTCCCTTCTCGTCGATGCCGTCAAGAAGATACGGAGAACCAATGTTGGAAGTCATGATCAGAATAGTATTCTTGAAATCAACGGTACGTCCCTGCGAATCTGTGATACGACCATCATCCAGTACCTGCAGAAGTACATTGAATACATCCGGGTGAGCCTTCTCGATCTCATCAAAAAGAACAACACTGTACGGTTTTCTTCGAACGGCCTCTGTCAGCTGTCCGCCTTCCTCATATCCGACATATCCTGGAGGCGCTCCGATCAGACGGGACACGGAATATTTCTCCATGTACTCACTCATATCGATACGGACCATATTCTGCTCATCGTCAAACAATGTGGCAGCCAGAGTCTTGGCAAGCTCTGTTTTACCAACACCGGTTGGTCCAAGGAACAGAAATGAACCGATCGGTTTTGTGGGATCTTTGATTCCTGCTTTGGAACGAAGGATCGCATCTGTTACAAGACGAACACCCTCATCCTGTCCTACTACACGTTTATGAAGCTCCTCCTCAAGGCCGAGAAGTTTCGTTCTCTCACCCTCAGTTAGTTTCGTCACCGGAATACCGGTCCATCTGGAAATGATACGGGCAATCTCATCGTCTGTGACAGCCTCATGTACCAGGCTTCTGTCACTTTCTTTGACCTGCTTCTCCTCAACCTCCAACTGCTGCTGAAGCTTCGGCAGTTCGCCATACTGCAGCTCTGCTGCTTTCTCCAGATCGTAATTCTGTTTGGCCTTCTGGATCTGTTTATTGATATCCTCGATCTGCTCACGTAATTTCTGAAGCTTCTCTACAGAATGTTTTTCATTGTCCCACTGTGCTTTCTGGGTGTTAAAAGCATCTCTCATTTCTGCCAGTTCCTTCTGCAGTTCTGCCAGACGCTCTTTGCTTAAGTTATCTGTCTCTTTTTTCAGGGCAGATTCCTCGATCTCCAGCTGCATGATTTTACGTCTCTGCTCATCCAGCTCTGTCGGCATGGAATCCAGTTCCGTCTTGATCAGTGCACAGGCCTCATCTACAAGGTCAATGGCCTTATCCGGAAGGAAACGGTCTGTAATATAACGATGTGAAAGTGTGGCAGCTGCAACCAGGGCACTGTCTGTGATCTTTACACCGTGGAATACCTCATATCTCTCCTTCAATCCACGAAGGATGGAAATGGTATCTTCTACAGTCGGCTCATCTACCATAACCGGCTGGAAACGACGGGCAAGTGCCGCATCTTTTTCAATGTACTGGCGATACTCATCCAGAGTTGTTGCACCGATACAGTGCAGCTCACCTCTGGCAAGCATAGGTTTCAGCATGTTTCCTGCGTCCATGGCACCGTCTGTCTTACCGGCACCAACGATCAGATGAAGCTCATCGATAAACAGGATGATCTCACCCTCACTCTTCTTCACTTCCTCAAGAACTGCTTTCAGACGTTCCTCAAACTCACCACGATACTTGGCGCCTGCAACCAGAGCACCCATATCCAGAGCAAAAATCTTCTTATTCTTAAGACCTTCCGGTACATCTCCGGCTACAATACGCTGTGCCAGTCCCTCAATGGCTGCTGTTTTACCAACGCCAGGCTCACCGATGAGAACCGGATTGTTTTTGGTCTTACGGGAAAGAATACGGATAATATTCCGGATCTCCGCATCACGGCCGATCACCGGATCAAGCTTCTGATTCTTCGCCTTCTCCACAAGATCCTCACCATATTTATTCAGAGTATCATAGGTTGCCTCCGGGTTATCACTGACAACTCTCTGATTTCCTCTGACTGTAGACAGTGCCTGAAGAAAACGTTCTCTGGTGATTCCAAACTCATTGAATATTTTCTTCATGCTCGGGCTTGGATTCTTCAGCATAGAAAGAAAGAGATGTTCAACCGATACATACTCATCTCCCATAGCCTTCGCTTCATCCTCTGCACTGACCAGTGCCTTGTTCAGATACTGGCCAAAGTGAAGCTGTCCACCGGAAACCTTAACTTTGGCATCCAATGCTTTCTTTACTGTGTCAATAAAATATTCCTTCTGGATCTCCATCTTCTCGATCAGCTTAAGGATCAGGCTGTCCTCCTGTGTCAGCAATGCATACAGAAGGTGTTCCTCCTCAATCTCCTGATTGCCATATTCATAAGCAACCTTCTCAAGATCCTGGACAGCCTGTACGGATTTCTGTGTAAATTTACTGATATTCATAGGCTTTCCTCCCATTCTATGAAAAGCATTTCCAATATTCGCATACCGGAAATGCTGTGCTTTTTTCTTGTTCTAGGAGAACTATAACACCTTTTATTAGCACTGTCAAGATGTGAGTGCTAATAATTTTGTAAAAACATTCATTGTGATCTGTGCATCTGAATGTTCTTCGCTCCGCTACGGTCGGTGCTAAACGAATGTCCACTGGACATCCAGCACCCCATGACATATTGCATAACTTTGGGATTGACATTGTTCCCACCCAATCTGGTACATCCCGTATGACGAAGGGTATGCGATGAAATAGGAGGCATCAGCTCCGGCTCTCGCTTCTCTTCTTCTGCCAGTTTGCTTTCTTTCTTATTATAGGCATTGACAATATTTTTCAGAAAGCTGTTCACTCCCGCCGGCATGATCGGACGTCCATCATCTTTATCAGATGGAATAAACGGTAATAGGTGTCCATGATTCTCCTCCTACTTTTTTCCATTTTGCTTTTCTCGTTGTTCCGTTCTGTACCAATCTACCTTTTTCCTGTAAAGAAGCGAACATTCGAGAAACCGTTCTTTTTGATACACCCATTTCTTCCGCATAATATGCCTGTGTTGCAGATGGATTTTTCTCAATAATCTGCAACAATTTTTCTAACTGCATCTGTTCTTTATTAAACGGTACTTCAACGCCATTAGTGCCACTTTCGTTGCTATTAACGCAAACGCCACTAATGGCGTTTTGGGCGTTAATTGTGGCGTTGTTTGTATCGACCTGACCTCTATAAATATTGATACACAAATCGACTTCTCCACCAATAAACTCCGGCTCACGCAGTCCGGCAGCTTTTACTTTATCATAAATATCCTGCCGATAAATTCCCACAATGGTAGCACCCAAATGAATATTTCTCAGAACAAACTGAAATGCTTCGTCTATCTGCTCCCAAAACGGACTAGTCTCTACGGTCAACAAATACCGCTTACTCACTTTGTTTTAGCCAAACATCCCGGAAAATTGCATAATTCTCCCTCACGCCATCGGTCCAGATCAGTAAAAATCATCTGATTGGCAAGGTAATAATTTTTTTCTTCGTAGGTTCTGATTTCAGTATCCTGTACCTGCAAGGTAGTCAGCTTTTTATTTAGCTTCACACGCTCGCCAGTGGAAACACTCTGAATAGTATCTGACACTTATCCAACGGTTTTCTCGGCATATTCCTGTTCCAGTTCCTCTGCCAAATACGCATCGCTCATGCAGTGCATATCAGAAACACCATCACGGATCAGCTGATAGACCTGGGAATGATAAAAGAAATCCAATGCCGCATCCAATGAAAGTCCCTGCTGTTTAGCAAAGCATTCAATAACACGACTATATTTTTTCTGAAGCAAAATCGGGTTCGCTGTCATAGTGTTTCACTCCCTTCAAAATGCAACAGAGACAGTGCTTTCTCTGTGCGGAAACATATTTGCAGGTTCGGCTTTTCATAACGCAGACGGTTAATGGCTTCCATTTTATCAATTAGTCCGTCAAAGAACAGCTCCACGGTATTGAACACTTTATCATTGGCAACACCGCCTACAACAAGGTCGTAATCTGTCGAATCTTTTCCAATGCGGCAGTTCAGAATGAAATCCAGCCATTCTTCGGAATAAGAATCAAATTTCAACGTTTTCAGTTCAGATTCCCGGCTTTCATCGTATTCATACCGAGAGATAATGCCATCTTTCCCACGGCGTTTGAATTTGCCGCACCACTTCGCCGCCTGTTCATACAACGGCGTGACATAGAAGCCACGCCCGAAGTCTACATTGGAGCGGGAATGAACCAAATCTGGCTTTGCAATCTGTAAAAAGGAACCATGATAAAGAATCATACTTCCACACCCCTTTCCTTCATCACATCAAGAAGGTCATCAACGATATATTCCCGGCTCTGGGTATGCAGCACTTCATATTCCGGCACGATATATCCGTTCAGAATATCACTCTGTTCAGTAAATGCCTGATAGACACGCTCTGCATCCACACCCAGCTTTGCCGCTACATTTTCAATGCAAAATACAGCAAACTCCAGCTCACTGGAATTTTTGATTTTTTCATCCGTTATCATATACAAGTCCTCCCTCTATAACTTGAAATGCCAAATTGGCATTTCAAGTTACTTTACCGCACAATCATTTCTTATGAGTTTCCAAAATCCATGTTCCCATTTTATCCTATTTTTCTCATTCTGCCTACTGCTATTTTTCATACAATAATGAGGTCGCAATCCACGACCTCATCACCTTCATTTAAACATAAATCAATTCCTTGAGAATAATCTCTTCCACAATCGCTTTGTGTTGATTAGCAGCTCTTACCCATCCCATTTGATCTGCTTCTTTGTCTGGCAATGGTTCTTTTTCTTCTAACTGCTTCAGAATTACCTCTTCTCTTTCTCTGGCTGCCTTGTCCACTTCCAGAAGGTGTTCTCCACTCGTGTCCTGTAAAAGCATCACCTGATAGGTTGAATTTCGATGATTCTTCAGATAATCTCTGCGAAGAAAACCATACTTGCCAAGTTGCTCCATCTGCTCACCGGATTTATAGGTGAGATTCGGAATCAGATATCCATTTACATTCGTATACGTTACATAAACAGGACATTCGCAATCCGCTTTCGTTTTCTTATGTCGAAAAGAGGTACCGCCTTTTAGCAGTACCCCCTGTTTTCTTTAGTATTAGTTTATTCACTCTGCGCAAAATCATGTACATAGTATAAATCCTGTTTTTATTTTTCTTTCATATAATCCATACAATTTCCCGCATTCCATGCATATCCATCCTGCTTCGCCTGTATATAGCGGATATTTTCGTTCCTTGCAATATTCTGTTTCATAATTTTCTATTAATTCCACAAGGTTATTGATATCCCCCATCTGCGCGGCAGCCATTCCTGTTATTGCCCACAAAAAGTCAGTTCTTTTTTTATTCAGTTTCTGCCACTGAAATCTTTCCGTAAACTGATCATATAATACCTTTTGCTTTTTCTTCTCTTTTACCGGAAATTCATAAATCAGCGGATAAATCTGAGCAACACCATCCGGATAAAATTCTGTCTGATGATACAGATCGCTGTTTCCAATAATTCTCCATCTTTGATTCGCATCATCCCAGAATATCTTTTCTATCTGTTCCTGTATCTTTTTACGCATTTCACTGATTGCCTGCGTATCTTCCAGTCCTGCAAGTTCCAGTTCGTACAGACCTTTCCATACTTCCAGATTATCCATCAGATAAGCTGTTGTATTTTCTTCTGAGACCTGTGTAATTCCATCCAGCATCAGACTTTGAATCTTTTTTAATGCAAGGCTGATTCCCTTTTTCCAGTATTCCGGCAGGTCTCTACTTTCTATCTTTTCCAGATATTTTCCCATAAGAAAAAGATATATACCAAGATATCCGTCTTCGGAATCAGCCTTTTCTTTATAAATAAGTTTTCCACTCTCTTTCCTGTAGATTCCCATTTTTCCATCTGTTTCCAGCAAAATCCCGGTATGCCAATCCAGATACCTGTCAACAGATTTTTTCTCTGTTTCAGTCATGGGGCAATTCTTTGTTTCCGCCAGAAGCCCCAGTGCAGCTATACACGCAAAGTATGGATTAACATCTCCGGCTTTGCTTCCATTCATGTAAATTTCACCCTCAGGGCCCTGGTTCTCAAGAATCCACTTTTTTTCTCCGGCCAGGACTGTTTCCAGCCATTTCTGCCGAGCAGATATTTCTTTTCTCAGGTTCTGATAATAAATGAACATAAATACAATACCCACAGTTATGCAAAATATAATAAGTCTCATCACGTTCTTTCGATGTTTCATTTTTCTTTTGCATTGGTTCTGTTTATGCTCATGCATCTATATCCTCCAGGATTTTTCTGATTTTGATACTTGCAGTCCCATCACCATAAGGATTTCTGGCCTCACTCATCCTTCTGTAAATCTCCGGCTCTGTAAGAAGCAGCCTGCATTCTCTGTAAATATCATCCATCTTCGTCCCTGCAAGCTTTAAGGTTCCTGCTTCCACACCTTCCGGACGTTCTGTTGTATCTCACATGACCAGTACCGGTTTTCCCAGTGCAGGAGCTTCTTCCTGGATTCCGCCACTGTCTGTCATGATCAGATAACTGGCTTTCATCAGGTTATGGAATTCTACCACATCCAGTGGTTCGATCAGGTGTATTCTCTCACATCCACCGAATTCCTCATCTGCAATTTTTCTGACCTGCGGATTCAAATGTACAGGATAAATAACCTTAACATCTGCAAATTCCTCCACGATCCTGCGTATAGCCCGGAACATATCACGCATGGGTTCTCCCAGATTCTCCCTTCTGTGTGCTGTCACAGCGATCAGTCTGCTGCCTTTTGCCCATTCTGTCTCAGGATGATAAAAATCATTTCGCACCGTATAGTGTAAAGCATCAATTCCTGTATTTCCTGTGACAAAAATCTGCTCTGGATCCTTACCCTCTTTCAGCAGTGCATCCGCTGCTTTCTGAGTCGGCGCAAAATGCAGGCTGGCAGTAAGTCCAATGGCCTGCCTGTTAAATTCTTCCGGATAGGGAGATTTCATATTATAAGTACGAAGTCCCGCTTCCACATGTCCTACCGGGATCTGCTGGTAAAATGCAGCCAGAGATGCGGCAAATGCAGTAGACGTATCTCCATGGACCAGCACAATATCCGGTTTTTCCTTTTTCAGGATTTCCCTCATTCCTGTAAGAATAGCCGTTGTCACATCAGTAAGATCCTGCCCTTTTTTCATGATCGCCATATCATAATCCGGGACCACTTTAAAAATATCGAGAACCTGCTTCAACATTTCCCTGTGCTGTCCTGTGACACACACCAGAGTTTCCAGTTTTTCACTTTTTTTCAGTTCAAGAACAAGAGGGCACATTTTAATTGCTTCCGGTCTTGTTCCAAAAATCACCAGTACTTTTTTCATTCTCAATTTTCTCCCAGTTCTTTATCCAGATACGCCAGTCTTTCGCGGATCGTATCTGTCAGCTGTTTCATAGCTTCCTCATAACTTCTGATACCCCTCGACGTGCCCTCCTTACCAGTTCCGGCTAACAGAGCCTCATCAAAAGAATATCCCCACACTTTAAAGTTTCTGTCCACAGCATCTCCCAGTTTCTCCTGATAAGATGCTATTTTCTCAGCGATATGTTCATCGGATAGTGTGGTTTTACGGAGCTGCCCGTATCTTTCACAAACATGTTCTCTAAAATTTCCGTCCTGCCACAGCCTATCAAACCATGAATTTTCCACTGTATAAAGACGATCTGTTTCTGTATGAAACCACTGATAATTATCAAATCCATTGTTAAAATCCCATGCAGCAAGCTGTAGCTTTCCTCCCAATTCTTTATACACATAAGTAGAAAGATTACCAGCATCATAATTCATGGCAAATTCATTGATAATAAAGTAATCCACCCAGTTATCCATGTCTATATATGCCTGATAGCCGATTCTTTTGTCACTGAATTTTTTCCCATATAGAACCTGTTCAAATTCAGAGATATCATTTTTTATATATTCTTTTTGTTTTTCCGTTATTTCATTTTTTGATGGATATCTTATATACAGAGCGTTATATGTATAACCTTCCGTCTTTCCCCATGTTTCTATTTCTTCAGTTCCCGTATCAATTCTGTCTCTGTTTACAATATATGCAGTTTCTCCGGACAACAAACCAAATTCTGAGAGACGCAGTCTGCTTTCTCCGTTTGTGACAGGCTCCACTGCCAGATAAACTCCCTGATACTCTCCATCAACAAACAATTCCACAAACCGGGTATCCGGAGCCCATCCATTTAACTCCCTTGCCAGGTCATATACCAGTTTATTTCTAATCAGCGTCTTATCAAGATAAGGACCATTTAACACCCATTCACTGTTTGCTCCCATTCCTGCAAGAGACACTTTTTTGGCACTGTCTTTTTTATTTTTATAAAATTTAATGCGATACTGCTTTTTATCAAATTTGCTATAAGAAGAAGCTCCTCTGTATTTGATCGCAGCTCGGTATATGGAATTGGGAACAGAAAAAACAGATTGCTCCTCTCCGTTTCCATCCAGCAGAGCAATATTTCCCCAGATTACATTCTCCTTCAGAACCTGCTGTCCCATTGTATTCATATAGACTACCGGAAGTGTAGTAGAGAATTTTCCCAGATCATAGGATTCCAGACTCTCCTTGTCCGGCGCAGCCCACTCCTTCATTTCTTCTTTCGTGATAGCGGTTCTCTTTTTTTCCTTTGACTTATTTTCTGACTTTACAACAGAATTTCCCACAACGGATATTCCACAGAGAACTGTTATCATCAGAATACATAAAAGGATACGTCTTATCCTTTTCATAGCAACACCTCTCAGTCAGGCAGCCTTTTTACTGCGAAAGTTCATCCTTCTGGTCAACTACATTTACCCTTTTCACGCCGTCGATCTTGATCAGTTTCTCTGAAATATCCATCTGATTTTCTTTTGCAGCTTTATCCAGGATTCCCTCTCCGATAGAATAAACCAGTTCAAAGCTGCTTTCTGTAACATTTCTCATGGAAACATGTACCTTTCCTGAAAAAAAGGTATCCACTGCTGCCTCTGTTTTATGTAAGCATTCAGGTTTTCCCTGAACAACCAGCAATTTATTACAAGATGTAAAGCCTTTTCTTGTAATAATAAGAAAAAGGAGTAAAAAAGCAGAACCAATAACAATAAGCGCATACTGAGATACACCACAGCCAATGCTCTGGTCAATTCCATCCTTTCAGAATTCGCAGAACGTGCCAGCCGTTATAAAGCCATAGTGGAATACAGTATTATCATTGGCAGAAGTCTCAACATGGAAGACATTGATTTGTGCCGGATGTTGACAAATATATTGGAAAATGCAGTAGAAGGGTGTCAGAAGGTTTCTGAAGGACAGCGGGTCATCCGGCTGAATCTCCATTCAAAGGGAAATTTTCTGTTTATTAAATGTGAAAACTCCTGCAATGAGGATAACTTGAGAATCACGAATGGAAAATATAAATCCAGTAAAAAGAACAGTGACAGGCACGGTTACGGTCTTAAGATCATCAATGGTATCGCCGAAAAATACAATGGTATACTGAACGTACAGGTACGTGGTGGCTTTTTTGCTGTAACAACAACGCTTTGTCTTGACGAAAATAACGAATAATAGGAGGCTTTCACTATGTACCATATTGTCATCTGTGATGATGAACCGATTTTTTTAACGCAGATATCAGAAATGATCATCGATATTTTAGCATCCATGGGAGAATCCTGCGAGATTCGAAAATATACTTCTATTTCAGAATTAAAAAATACATTGCAGAATACTCCCAAAAGCTGTGACATTCTGATTCTTGATATTATGCTGGGTGAAAACAATGGGATCAGCTTTGCAGAATGTCTCCGTGACACTGAAAACCAAATTCCCGTTATTTTCATTTCCAGCAGTAAGGAATTTGTATTCGATGCATATTCTGCTGAACCTGTAGGTTATATCCTTAAGCCGGTCAGCCGTCAAAAACTTGCAGAAGCACTAACCCGTGCAATCCGACATCTGATCCCGAAATCCATTATAATCGACACTCCGTCCAGAACTGTATCCTTTCATATCAGGGATATTACCTATATTGAAATAATCAATAAAGAACTGCAGATTCACCTTCAGGACGGTACTGTCACGAAGATATATAAATCCCTTTCTGCAGTCCGTGAAATTCTGCCGAAAGATATCTTCGTGCAATGTCACAGATGCTACATTGTTTCTCTGTATGCTGTCCGTTCAATCAGACGCTTTGAAATCACATTGAATAATCATGAAATAATCCCGGTCAGCAAATACAGCTACCGGGATGTCCATGAACAATTACAGCAATACTCTGCAAAATGGTTTTAATTTCTCCAAACAGCTCAAAAATCATTTCATCTCTCGCAATTATCTTTTATCAGTCAATCAGCTATAAATGCAAACAGCAGAAAACGGCGGTCTTATCGACCGCGTCCAGACTGTAGACAACCACCGTTTTAACCGGTGGTTGTCTACCAGTTTTCCTTCAGATTCCCAGAACAGCAGATATCTTAATCTCTTTTTCCGTTTCACTGAGGTCAAAATCGCCGCCATCTTCCACAGTCATGTGTACCTCATACAGTACATCTTCTGTCAGCGTATCCGGTGTTTCACCATCTTCTGTCTGGATATGCCATTTTTCTGTCGGAACTTCCTTCAAGGTACCATCTGTACCATATGCATACAGCTTCAAAGAACCTGTTTCCCCTGAGATTCCTTTCATACGTATTGCAACGGTCGTATTCGGATGTACATTTTCAACTGTGATCGTGTTCAGCCATCCTTCCACATCTCCCTGACCACCGTCTGCTGCAAATTTCTCCTGGCTTAACACATTGCGCATTGCCTGATCCAGATCCACCTTGCGGTAAGGCATTTCCGGCAGATATACAAACCTGTCCTGAAGTCTCAGCAGTTCCAGATAGCCGGTCGGACAATAGAGCGCATTTCCGCTGTTTCCCGCATACATACCGATAGCCATATTGTTGTATCCCGGTTTGTCAGAAATATCCATGGTAAATGCAGTCTCGCCTGTCTCAAAATCAAGCATGATATACTGCCACATACCAGTTTCCATATCCTGAACATATCCGTAAATATACCCTGTTGCAGTGGACAGCTTCATCATGGAAGTGTCAGACAGATCACTTCTGCACCAAATACTCTTCATCTCATATCCGTCCTCCGTCTTAACTGTATCCACACGTTCTATACCCGGCGCGATCATTTTATTGCCCTGTCTCAGCCAGCCCACATCATAAATATTCTCATAGCTTTGTATTGAGGAATCATTATCTGCTTCTCCAAGCTTCGCACTTCCTGCACCAAACCAGTTACATACGATCGTGCTTACTGTTCCCTCTCCATCATCATATACAATTGCAGAATTTTCCACAGACACCTGTGTACCTTCCGGAAGTTCATCTATAACAGGCATACTCGCAACCTGTTCTCCTGTTTTCATATCCACCGCAATAAGATTTACCGGATCCTGATTGTCTGTAAACATAACCAGATCTTTGGTCAGAGACGGGGAACATCCACCTCCCCATGCAAGACCGCCACCTGTCGTCTCATCGCCTTCTTTGCTTTCCTTGGCACCCACACTTTTATAGGAAGTTTCCCAGACTTTTTTCACACCATTATCCGCCTGGAGCAGATAACACTTCAGATTTGTCAGAATGACCGCACCCTCCTTAGATGCCGCAATACCATTCTCTGCACCCTCTCCCGGTTCCAGTTCATATACAAACACTGCATCTGACAGATCCACATCTTCTCCATTCAAGATCTTATCGATAGCTGCACGTGAAACATAACCAAAGGTTCCCTGCTGTTTTCTGTCGGGATAAATGCGGAAGCCTCCTGTTGCAAACCAGAGATTTCCCTCATAATCAAAAACTACAGATAACAGATTCTGATCCAGTGTTTTTCCAAGTGCTGCCTCTGCTGCCGCTTTAATGTCGATATCCAGAACCTTCTCAAATTCCGGAAGTACATTTCCCTCCTCATCTGTAGCCTTAAGCATAAGTACCCGATTATCGTTCGTCGGACACACAATGCGATTGCTCTCATCTACAAAAGAATATGAACTCTGTATCAGATAGCTTCCATTGTCATGCTGTTTTGGTGAAAAATAGCCCAGGGTCTGTGCCTCATCTGCATTAATATCACGGATCGCCAGGCCACCCAGAAGCGGAACCACAGAATGTCCATAGGAATCAAAAAAGACTGCCGGGGAAGCATTGGGATTAACTTTTTCATAAGAAACATTGATCTCAGAATAAATATCAACAGGCAATACCTCATCTGTTGAATCTGTATTATAGCAGTCATGATGAATATTAGAATCACTGGCTGCCATATAAGGATTCACATCCATAGCCTTCGGTGTAAGTACCTTGACCGGAAGTTCTGATGCCTGACCAGAACTTTCTTCTGTCTGTGTTTCCTCTGCATATACCGTATTTACTGCCGGTTCAGATGTTGTAGCTGTTATAAAAGCGATCATTGCAAGAATTAAAGCTCTTTTCTTCATATTATTTTCCTCCTGAGTGTTTTGTCATATTACATTTTTGCGTTCAAACCAGATGGAGAGTCCTTCTTTTATTTTCTGCTCTTCCACAGGTTTCATAAAAAAATATTCTATCCGCAGCCTGAACGCATGAAGCGAAAAATCAAGGTCACTGCACCAGATGATTCCACATTTCGGATACAGGGAACGAAGATGTTCTGCTGCATTCAGGCCGGACACACCCGATAATGCGAGAAACACCACTGTCGGTACTGTTTTCAATGTCTGTGCAAAAAATTGTTCCTGATTCTGATAAATTTCAATCAGAGGAAAGACATGCTTCTCTGTACAGTAATTTCTGATGTATTCCGCACAGTTCTGTCCTTTCTGTTCCTGATCAGTCAATATGGCAATACAATACACGACATCCCTCCTCTTCCACTCGATGTACTCCCATTTGTTATTCTCATTATAAAAAAGCCAGAAATTATTTCAACAATTCTGTCACGAAACGACAAAAAATGACACGAATTGTAAATCCATGGTATTGTTTTGTGATATACTTATAGTAAAATTTTATAAACATAAGGAAGATTACTATGAGAATTGCAATTGTTGATGATATTTCAGACGAACGAACACTACTGCGAAACAGACTGGAATCTCAGTTTTCCAGGCGCAATGTCCATACAGATATATTGGAATATGAAAATGGAGAAACTTTCCTCACTGCAGCGAAGGAATGTCCTTTCACTGTAGTGTTTCTGGATATTTATATGAATGAATCTAACGGAATTGATACAGCAAAAGAACTTCGCAGATCAGACACTGACTGTCTGCTGATCTTTACAACAAGTTCCACTGACCATGCATTAGAGGGATTTCAGGTCCGGGCTCTCCACTATCTTGTAAAGCCCTACAGTGAAAATGATATTTCCGCACTGGCAGATGAAATCCTTTCCCGCATCCCGGATTCCGGGAAATACATAGATGTAAAGGTAAACGGCAGCAATATTCAGATTCCCTTCCGGGAAATAATCTACGCAGAGCATTTTTCCCATATGATCCACATTCACACTGCCGGTGAAAGGGAACTGGTCACCCGTCAGTCCTTTGATTCCTTCATAACCTCCCTGAAAATGGACTCACGTTTCTATCAGTGTAACCGTGGCGTTGTGATCAATCTGGAGCATGCCGTTGATTTTGACGGAACAGGCTTTCGCCTTGATAACGGAAGCAATGTCCCGGTAAGCAGGAAGCTTCTCAAAAACGCCAGACAGACATTTATGGAATTTCTGTTCCAAAGGAGGTCCTGAAATGACTGACATACTTCGCCCTGTACTTGAACTTTCCGTAATCATTCCCGGCATACTGCTGGCATATCTGCCTGTAAAAAGCTATCTGAGACAGACACCGCTTAAGCTGACAGCATGGCTTCTTCCTCTTCTTCTGGGAATCTGTATTTTGGGAGGAGCGGTTTGCTGTGCCCTGCAAATTCCCACCAGATGGTTCCTGTTTCCTCTGCTGCCTGTGATTATGCTCATTTATCACAAAACGCTGAAAATCTCTGTCTGGAAATCTGTCAGTATTTTTCTTGCAGTCTTCGCAGTTTTTACATGTGTCAAAAGTTTGTCCCGGGCAGTTAATGCACTTATGACCGCAGACCTGCATATTACAGAAAATGAACTGTGGTTTCACACCGGTGCCGGGATTTTCTATAACGTGATCTGCCTGCTTTTTGTTCTGGCAGCCTGGTATCCTGCCCGCCACTGTGTACAGACAATGATCACAGACGAGAACTTTGCCCAGACCTGGTACGTATTCTGGATTCTTCCGGTAATCTTCATCGGAGTGAATCTTTTTATGATTCCTAAATGCCGCAATACTTTATATACCGGACGGGTCCTGCAGTGCTATATTGTTTTCAGTCTTGTACTGCTCATAATCCTGCTCCTGTTTTATGCCATGTTTCTTATGATGGCAGTCAGTCTGAACAGAAATGCCAGACTTCAGCAGGAGAACCATTTTCTTTCCCTTCAGCAGGAAAGATACGAGAATATCTGCATGGCTATTGAAGAAGCCAGACAGGCGCGTCACGATATCCGGCATCACTTTGTGCAGTTATCCTCTCTGGCAGAACAGGGTGACATGGAAAAGATCAAAAAATATCTCTCCGCTGCAACCGGAAAAATCTCTGACTATAACCTGCATTTCTGTGAAAATCAGGCTGTTGACAGTGTTTTCGGATATTATTCCACCCTTGCAGAAAGAGAAAACATTCCTTTTCATGCACTGGTTTCTCTGCCTGCTGATCTTTCCATAGATGAGATTAATCTGTGCCTTGTGTTTTCCAATCTGCTGGAAAATGCCATCCAGGCAAGTGCGAAAACAGAACCTGCCCGCAGAAAGATTAATGTGGAAGTTTACCCCCACCATAATCATCTCCTTTTGATCCATGTGGAGAACACCTTCGATGGCAAAATACAGCAAAAAAACAATATTTTCCAATCCTCCAAACGCTCCGGAAACGGCATAGGAATCGAATCCGTCCGCCACATTACCGACAAAAACGGCGGTGCCTGTGACTTTACCTATGAAGATGGTATTTTCTCCGCCAAAATAATGCTCCGGATATAATCAGTTACTGATTATACCCGGAGCATCCACGTATCAATAAAAAACACAATGACATTATTACCTTCTGCCAGTCTGATTTCTGCTTTTATTTCATTTTATTGCATATTCTCTTTGACTATATTTACCATCTTCCCCGCAGTAAGTGCAGCTCCATATGCAGCCTCTTCTTCATATTCAGGAACCTCCATCGGCATTTTGAACATTTCTTCTGCCAGTCTTCTCATCATTTTAACATCCAAAAAGTTCCTGCAAATATCAGACACGCAATGATAGTTCTGTCAGGAGATTACTTTATAACAGACAATTCAAACAGATCATTTATCCAAAAACAGTCGTGAAGCCACACAGGTGACGTTTCACGACTGTTTTTATTCTGCTGATCGTATAGCTCAGATATGCGATCCTTGAAAAGATAATAATGTGACACACCTTTCTTTTACCTTATACTTTCCACCAATGTAAGCAGCAGCTTGTCAACGTGGATCGGCTTTGCCATATGACCATTCATTCCGGCTGCAAGAGCATTTCTCTTATCCTCCTCAAATGCATTGGCAGTCATTGCAATAATTGAAATATCAGCCTTTTCTTTATCAGCAAACTGACGGATCAGTTTTGTTGCCTGATATCCATCCATATTCGGCATCTGAATATCCATAAGAATCAGATCATATGTCCCGGCAGGCATCCGATCAATCTTATCCACGCACTGTACACCATCCACAACCCGGTCAACCAGCAGCCCTTCATTCTCTAAAATAGTTGTTGTGATCTCTGCATTCAGATCATTGTCCTCTGCAAGTAAAATTCGCTTCCCCTTTAGCACTGCTTTTGATACAGCTTGCTTTGGACTTGATTTTTTCTCATAATAGCTATCATCAGCAAGTCTGTGTTGAAGAATCACAGTAAAGCAACTTCCCTTTCCAAGTTCACTGTTCACTTCAATCGTTCCCCCCATCATATCGACCATTCGCTTCACGATAGACATACCAAGTCCTGTCCCACCGATTTTTCCAATTGTCGTGCTGCGTTCACGACTAAATGAATCAAATATGGTTGGGATATAATCTTTGCTCATACCAATCCCAGTGTCAGCCACTTCTGTTTTTATCTTTACATACCCCTCTTTATCTCCCGGAAGCTCATGTACTTTAATCGTCACAATTCCACCATCCGGAGTATATTTGAGTGCATTGCTTACAAGATTGATCACAATTTCTCTGACTTTTGTTCCATCACACACTACATTCTTATGTGTTACGCATATTTCGCTCTTAATTTGTATATTTTTTTCTTTTGCGACAGATTCGAACACTCCACATATTTCTTCCAGTATATCACCCAGTCTTTCAACATTCTCATCAATTTCCATCTTTCCGCTCTCAATACGAGCCATATCAAGAACATTATTGATAATGGACAACAAAAGTTTTCCTGACTGCTCTATTTTTTTCTGATAATCAAGCAGCTTCGAATCCGTCAGATTTTCCTTCATCAACTGATTATATCCCAGGATAACATTCATTGGTGTACGAATATCATGAGACATATTATTCAGGAAATTGGTCTTGGCGAGACTGGCATTCTCTGCTTTTTTCAGGGCAATCTCCAGCTTATCATTGAGCTTTTGTGTGTCATTTGCCGCAAGCTTTGCAACAACTTCAGCTTTTCTTGCTTTTCTTAAAAACACAAGGATAATGCCAATTACGCTGAATGACAAAAATCCTGCGGTGACAAAAAAAACAAGCATATTGTCTTTTACAAAATCAAAAAATGTCACCTTATCTGCTGTACTGTCATAGATAGCAAGTGCACTTGTAAGCATATCAGACGGCATGGCCTTTAAAGTTTTATTCAGTATCGACAAAAGAGTTGCCTCTCCACCTCTTACTGCAAAGCATGCCTCCATTGTTTTTGTAAGCGGAACACTCTTGAAATTTTGATTGTTATCATATATCATCGCCTGACTTGCTCCCATGAGGAAACAATCTGCTTTTTCATTAATGACCACATCTGCCGCATCATCAAGCGAATCACAATCTACAAGCTTCCATTGAGGATAACTGAAAGCAATATGCTGTTTTAAGGCGTCTTTTTCCTTGGGCACAGCTACTGTATACACATCATTTTCATCAAAATTTTTCTCATCAGTTACTGCCATCAGACTGTAGGTCCAAGCTGTATTTGTAAGTGCACATCCTTTTTCTTCTGCAAAATCGGGATTTCTGCCGGCATAAAAATCATGTCAATCTCATGGTCCTGTAGTGCCTGAATCATTTCGTCATATTTATCATACGTCCGTATATTATATTCCAGTGTCTGATTTCCCAGACAGTCTTTGGCATAGGAGATATATTCTGCCAGCATACCGGTGAGTTTTCCAGTCTCTTCATCCACGCAAAAGATTGCCGGATCATTGTTCAAAAATCCAATCCTGATGCCGCCATGTTCTTCCAGCCAGGATTTTTCTTCACCTGTAAGAATCTGATTATAGTCAAGGGTAAAATACTTCTTATACAGGTCCGCCTGAAAAAAAGGACTGTCTTGTTCCAACTGACGCATAGCCCAATCCAACTCCGTTTTAATGTCACTGCGCTCTTTGTTTATTACAAAATATATGCCTGATTTACCAATACTGGTAACAGATGATATTCCCTGTTCAGACCAGATAGATTCCTCCAAAGATACAAAACAGTCTATCTCATGATTCGCTAATTTCTTTTCAACATCATCATTATTGTACACATTTACATGCTCTGTATGTATACCATTCTTATTCTCCCACTCTGTCAGCATGATTTCCGGCTCTGTACCCAAAAGCAAACCTGCACGTTTCCCATCCAGCGACCTGAAATCAGAGGACACAATATCCATATCTGACAAATCAGCATAAAGAATATACTTTTCCTCTCCCATTGGTTCCTCTGAAAAAAGCATCTTTTCTGCACGTTCATCAGTGTAAGAGATATCTCCCATGACATCAATCTCACCGTTTTCAAGCTTATTAAAACAGTTGGACCAGTCACATTTCACATACTCAAATTTCCATCCGGTATAGCCTGCCAGAGCCTGCATAAGTTCATAGCCAAATCCTCGTCTGATACCGTTTTTATCGACATAATTGAAAGTATCTTCAAATGAACCGACACGGATAATCTTTTGTTCCGTTGTCTGCGTTTCTGATTTTTTTGTTTCCTGTTGTGTTGACTCATTTTGTCCTGCCGCCTGTGACAGCTTTTCATCATTATTCATCTCAGCAGCCCGGCAATGTACTGACAATATCATCCACACTACCAAGATCACAAATATAGCTGCACATAATATGGCTGATTTTTTTCTACTTTTGTGCATCGTTCTTTTCTCCAAAACTCATCATAACTGGCTTTTTTCATGCCTATTTATTTCTCAACTGTTCACATATGGTCCGCCTGATTTTTTTATCATCCAACGGCTTTGCCAGATGTGCATTCATTCCTGCTTCCATACACCTTTCTGCATCTTCCCTGAATGCATTTGCAGTCATAGCAATGATAGGGATCGTTTTTGCGTCTTGCCGCTCCAGAGCTCTTATTGTTCTTGCAGCAGTAAGACCATCCATCACCGGCATCATGATATCCATTAAAATGACATCATACGTTCCCGGTGCGGATGCCTCGAAATGCTGAACAGCTTCTAATCCATTTTTCACTGTTTCTACTTTAACCCCATTTTCTGTTAACATAAATTCTGCTATTTCCACATTCAGCTCATTATCTTCAACCAGCAATACCCGGATGCCTGATATATCTGCATCAAAATCTTCTTTTTCTTCTGGTTTTGCATCAGTATCAATTTTAAATGGAAGTACTACAGTAAAACAGCTCCCTTCACCCAGCTTACTTTCAACTGTTATGGTTCCGCCCATCTTTTCTACAAGTTGTTTCACAATAGGCATTCCCAGACCTGTCCCATTATAATCAGAACGTGGGGAATTATCTGCCTGTACAAATGGAGTAAACAATTCATTTTTTATAAATTCTTCTGACATTCCAATTCCATTATCTTTTATTTTAAATTCACATGTCATGTGATCTTCTGATCTTTCAATCGTTCTCATACTCATGTAAATAAAACCATTCACCTTATTGTACTTCATACTGTTTGTAAACAGATTCATCAATATTTTTTTCAGATGAACTGCATTGCTCCAAACATATATACCACTGTAATCATCATGTTCTCCTATAACATGAAGTCCTTTTTCTTCTGCCTGAAAAGATAGTGACTCCGTGATTTCCTGACATACCTGATCCAGATTGATGGATTCATCACTAAAAACCACGGTATCCGATTCTAACTTTGCCATATCCAAAACATCATTTACCAATGATAATAGCAGTTTCGAAGACTCATTTATTTTATTCAGGCAATCTTTTGCCCGCTCACCATCATTTCCGCTTTTTTCAAGAATTGTAAGCATGCCCATAATGCCATTGATCGGTGTCCTGATGTCATGAGACATGTTATTTAAAAAGGAAGTCTTAGCCTTATTGGCACTCTGTGCTTCTACAAGTGCATTTTGTAATTCCTGCTGTTTTTCTTCAAGCTCCTGATTCAGCTTCAATGCTTGCTCAGCAGACTTCTTGGATTTTTCTTCCGCACGTTTTGATTTTTTCAAAGAATCAAGAATTATACACAGAACAACGAAAAAAGAAATTCCAACTATAAGTGAAACTGTCTGTAAATTATCCTGAATAAAATCCTTCGCTGTAACTTTTCGTGCGGAAGCATTATACGAAACTACTGCCCCCGAGAATTGAGCTGCAGGCATAGATGTCAGTGTTTTATTCAGAATGGACAAAAGAACCGGTTCTCCCTGCTGAACAGCAAATGAAACATCGGCTTCTTTTGTCAGGAAAACACTATGAAGCTTATTATTTTTCAAATAGTCAGAAACAGTATCTGAATTGCTTACAATGCAATCTGCTTCCCCTTTCTGCATCGCTTTTACTGCTGCATCTGATGTCCCATATTCTATAATCTCCCATTGTGGATAATTGTATGAAAGATATGCTTTCAATGCAAAATTATCTTTTTCAACGGCAACTATATTCTCTTTATTTTCATCAAAAGAATTTTTTGCCGTAATTGCTGCCATATTGAGAGTCAATAATGTATCCGACAAAGAAAATCCATTTGTTTCCGCAAAGTATGGATTCTGGTTTGCATGAAAAATCAGGTCTGTTTTTCCATCCTGCAATGCCTGAAGCAGTTCGCTTCTTGTATCATACCCCTTTAATTCAAATTCCAAAGTCTGCCCTTGCAGACAATTTTGGGCAAGATCCACATAATCTGTGATAACACCTGTCAATTTGCCTGTTGATGGATCTACACTACTGATACCTCCATCCTGATTCAGATACCCTATCCTGATTGCTCCATGCTGCCCGATCCACTCCCTTTCTTCTTTTGAAAGAAACGAGCTGCTCTGTGCAGAAAGATAACGCCTGTAGAGATCATCAGTGTAAAATGGATTGTCATCCTTGATTCTGCGCATAGCACTATCCAGTGCTTCTTTGATATCCGGACGTTCTGGATTTATAGCGAAATAGATTTCTGTCTCTCCAATACTTGTAAGCGGTGAAATATCCGATTCTTCCCAACGGGATTCTTCTACCGAAACGAAGCAGTCAATTTCATGTTTCGACAGTTTGTCCATAACTTCTGCGGTATTAGAAACATTGACATGCTGCGTATGCAGACCATACTTTAACTCCCATTCATTAAGCACATCCTCCGTTATATTATCTTTAAACACACCAATATTTTTTCCCTCAAAAGAATCCAAATTTCCTGCTGTAAGATCCATATTGGATGCATCCGTATAGATGTAATATTTCTCTTCCCCCATAGGCATATCGGAAAAAAGCATATTTTCAGCACGTTCGTCTGTATAGGAAATGCCACCAAGAATATCAATCTCTCCATTTTTCAACTGTGTAAAGCAGTTTTTCCAATCACTTGTTATGTATCTAAAACTTCCCACACCAATAAGAGGTGTTGAACCTTGAAAGTTCAATATTTCAGCCAATAAAAAAGGCATAAACCTGTTCCTCTTGATATAATGGAGTTGACAAGAAA
>NZ_QRNF01000039.1 GCF_003474435.1 Ruminococcus sp. AF46-10NS | reverse complement strand
AAATTTAAACTATTTTTTTGATAACGAAGCCTCTTTCGATTTTAACGACAGATATTATGCGTTACTTGCCCAATATTATAATTTAAAAATTGTAACTAACGATGCAGATTTTCTTTATATTTCTGATGTTGATATAATTACTAGAAATCAAGCTTTTTTTCAGCATCATCAAGCAAAAATAATTTCTCCACAGTTATCTGAACTTGAATTATAAGTAAGCAAAAACCGGCTCCTGCGCCAACAGGAACCGGCATGTAGCTTCCGAAGATGCTACTCATTTCGCAAAAATATTGTATCATCTTCGGAGCGGCTGCACAATCAGAACGTTTGTGTGGTCGTTATTTTTGTACCCATTTTTCATATTTTTAAACCGAGGTGATATTATGGAACTTTTAAATGTATGTATCTACCTGCGTAAGTCCCGTGCTGATCGGGAAGCTGAGGCCAGGGGCGAAGGCGAAACTCTTGCACGCCATGAACGGATCTTGCTGGATCTTGCTAAAAAGCGTGGTTATAATGTGGGTGCAATCTATAAAGAGATCGTATCCGGTGAGACAATCTCTGCAAGGCCTGTTATGCAACAGGTTCTCCATGAAGTAGAAGCTGGCATGTGGGATGGTGTCCTGGTTGTCGAGGTTGAGCGTCTGGCCAGGGGCGATACTATAGATCAGGGTGTTGTGGCCAGAGCCTTCCGATATTCTAAAACACTGATTATTACTCCGCTCAAAACTTATGATCCAAACAATGAATATGACGAAGAATATTTCGAATTCGGCCTTTTTATGTCTCGGCGAGAATATAAAACTATTCGCCGCCGTCTTACTGCAGGTCGTGAATCTTCTGCGAAAGAGGGGAAATATTGTGGCAGTAAGCCGCCTTACGGATATTCCCGTATAAAGCTTGTTGGAGAAAAAGGGTGGACGCTGCAGCCTGTTCCTGATCAGGCAGAGATCGTTAAGCTCATATTCAATTTGTATGTCCACGGAGTGGCAGGTGAGCGAATTGGAATGGCTAAGATCTGCCGTAAATTAAATGATTCCGGAATTAAAACCATGGATGGCGGTTTATGGACCGTCCCTCGTGTGCAGGCAATTCTTAGAAATCCAGTGTATGCAGGAATGATACGCTGGAACAGCCGAAAGGCTGTAAAGCATATACAAGATGGGCAAATAACCATCTCTCGCCCTTTTGCTAAGGATTATATTCTTGTTGAAGGCAAACATCCCTCTATTGTATCAAAGGAACTTTTTCAGCAAGCCCAGGACATTGTGAATCGAAATCCTGCACGGCCGCTCAATTCTCTGCATGTACTCCGTAATCCACTTGCCGGTATTATTCGTTGTGGAAAATGTGGTTATGTTATGACCCGTAAAGCACCAAGTGGCAAACAGGGTGATCTGCTTCGATGTCCATACAGTTCCTGCGACAATGTAAGTAGTAAGCTCCCTCTTGTTGAAAAAGCTCTTCTTGACGGAATCCAGGAACTTGTAGATGGCTACAAGTTAAATAGCAATTTTTCTGATCAGGAATATTCTCTTTCTATTTCCGAGAAAGAAGAAATGCTTCGGGGAAAATTAAAAGAAATTGATGTTTTGAAGAAGAAAAAAGAAAAGCAATATGATCTTCTTGAGCAGGGAATTTATTCTACAGAAGAATTTCTCGAACGTTCCCGGGCTACTGCTGCCGAACTGTCTGCCTGCGATACAGTAATTCATTCTTTAAGGCAGGAGATTAAACACGAACAGGAACTCCAGTTTCAGCGTTCTTCTTTTATCCCCAAATGTGAAGATCTTCTCGCTCATTACTGGACATGGGATACCTCTACAAAGAATCAGTTTCTTCGTGAGCTGATAGAAAAGGCTGTTTATACTAAAAATACAAAAAATACATGGAAAAACGGTGATGATGTTTCTTTTACTTTAGATATTTATCCGAAAATCCAGCGAAAATAAGTGTGGGTAGCCTTTATGTACCCACACGTTAGCACGAATCGTATCGTCCGGCCAGGTTGCATAGATCTCGCTGCTGGCCACATTTTTGATATAATCTTTGTAACGTACATAATAATTCCGGGCACTGGTGTCCCCTGCCGGACCATCATGGACTACGATGTACTCCGGAATCACCACTTTGCTCAAAACAATCTCCCCAGATTCATTTACCGGCTTAATCTCTGCTTCCGGATTTTTAGGCGGATACTCTCCAAACAGGGTGTGTGGCCCGATAACGATCCGCTGATAATCCTCCCCATTTCCCTGCTGCCGCCTGAGAGATGCACCCTGCCAAGAGATTGAATGAGGAAGTACTTCTGTTCCTGCCACTTCTTTTGGTTCAAAACCATCTGCGCTGATCTGAACTGTATATTCGGAATAGGGCTGCTGTTCCACCGGCTTCATGCTATACTCCAAAGGCGGAGCTGCCAAATCCAGAAGAGGTGTTTTTCCTGAGGAATCCGTACGCACTTCCTCAATGATATTATCTGGTACTCCTGTGTATGAAATCCGTACTCTGGCATTTTCCACAGGACGGTTACTTGCCCCATCCTGCACCGTCACCTGCAGCTGTCCCTGATCCGGGGTATCCTGCTGCATGGAAATATAAGAATGATTTTTCATAAACAGAGACTCCTTTTTGTGCCTGAAAACACTTTGACTCTCTGCTAGTATATGCCTGAATATGAATGAATGGCCCTATTCCAGAGTACGAATTTTTTTCGCACTCTTTATTTAAGAACAGACGGATTTCAAACCCGGAAGCTTTTTTCATTTTTAATAATTAATTTTTATGCAAAATTGTCACTGAAAAAGAGAAGGCCTTTTATGCCTTCTCTTTTATCAGTTTCTTTTTCATATATTCTTTTAGAAAATTTTTAAAATATCGTTATACATCACCACAACCATCAGTGCCATCAAAAGCATAAGCCCCGCAAAATGCACCATACCTTCTACCTGACGGTTAATCGGTTTCCTGCGGATGGCCTCCACAAGTAAGAACATCAGTCTTCCTCCATCCAGTGCGGGAAGAGGAAGCAGGTTCATAACTCCAAGGTTTGCCGAGAGAAGGACTGCCATATTCAGCATATTCATCCAGATCATCAGGGTTCCTTCACTCCTGGACTGCTCATAAGTATCACCAATAGCATCCACAACGCCAACCGGACCGCTTAAATCTTTCATTCCAAGATGCCCGGTCACAAGCTCTTTTAAGCTCAAAATCGTGGTACGAATCATATATTTCACTTCCACAGCACCATATTTCAGTACATTGAAACCAGAAGTTTTTTCACTGTAAGTATTATACCCGAAACCAGATACCGGAGTTCTGTATTCTCTGGGTGTGATCTCTGTCTCATATTCCAACCCGTTTCGTTCATATGTGATGGTAACCGGCTGATCAGACAGAGGATGTTTCTCAAGATACTTCTCATAGGTTGCTCCATCCGGAACTTCCACACCATTGATCTTTGTGATCACATCTCCAGCTTCAAGGCCTGCCTCTTCCAGAGGCATTCCCTTGATCAGAGATTCCACTGTCATGGAATTCACATCAGAACGGTTAAAGCCCAGAAGATATCTCACGTTTACATCCGGCTTATAGGAAAATTCCTTTATCTCACCGTCACGCTTTACCTTCAGATGGATGGTATCATCCTCTTCCAGCTGGTTCAGATAAGAATATACATAGAGGTCTTTTCCCAGGTCGATATGATATCCCTGGTATTCCGTGATCACATCTCCGACCTCAAGACCTGTCTTCTCAGCGGAGGAGCCTTCCGTAACTTCCAGTACTGTAGCCGGATCATAACCAATACAGCCTACAATAATCACAGAAAGCACAAACGCCAGCAAAAAGTTAAAAACCGGTCCTGCAGCAACAACTGCGATCCTGCCCCATACAGGAGCTGAATTGAATGTCCCGGGACCATCATCCTCCGCGTCCTCCCCGGCCATGGCGCAGGAGCCTCCAAGGGGAAGAAGCTTCAGGGAATAACGGGTACCGCCTTTTACAGTACTTAAAATTCTCGGACCCATGCCAAGAGAAAATTCCAGTACCTCTATATGGTTCTTTTTCGCCAGAAAAAAATGTCCCAGCTCATGGATCAGTATCACAACGCTGAAAATTATAACAGCAATTACAAATCTCAATTTACCACCTGCTTTCGATCCACTGATAAGTATCCTGCTCTACAGAAAGGATCTCATCCAGATCCGGGTGAGCGATTTTTTTGTGTCTGTCCATAGACTGCGCAATAATCTCATAAATATCCAGGAATCCGATCTTTTCCTCCAGGAATTTCTTTACTGCCAGCTCATTGGCTGCATTAAAGACTGTTGGCATGCTACCGCCCTCTCTGGATGCCTTGATTGCCATCGGAAGACCGCGAAATGTTTCCATATCCGGAATCTCGAAAGTAATCTCTCGAAGTTTCGTAAAATCAACACGATCTCCATCCAGAAAACGTCTGTGAGGATAGTACAGTGCATACTGGATCGGGAGACGCATATCCGGTGTTCCGAGCTGGGCCATAATGGCTCCATCCTTAAACTCTACCATGGAATGAATGATGCTCTGAGGCTGTACCACAACCTGTATATGATCCAGATCCACGTCAAAAAGCCATTTCGCTTCCATAACTTCAAGACCTTTGTTTACCAGTGTTGCAGAATCTACAGTGATCTTCTGTCCCATTACCCAATTCGGATGTTTGAGAGTATCTGACACTGTCACTTTCTTAAGTTCTTCTGTGGTTCGGCCGCGGAACGGTCCGCCGGAAGCTGTGATCAGAAGCTTGTGTATCTCCTTTTTCTCTTCTCCGTGGATTGCCTGGAAGATTGCACTATGCTCACTGTCAACAGGCAGGATGGAAACGCCGTACTCTTTTGCCATAGGCATGATCAGATGACCCGCTGTGACCAATGTTTCTTTATTGGCAAGTGCGATATCTTTTCCTGCACGGATTCCTTCCATGGTCGGACGGATTCCAATCATTCCAACAATAGCCGTAACAAGGATATCGGACTCCGGCATGGATGCAAGCTCCAGAAGACCGTCCATCCCGCTGACAATCTTTGTTGTTGTATCTGCGATGCGGATCTTCAGATCTTCGGCTGCTTTCTCATCCCAGACTGCTGCCAGAAGGGGATGAAACTCACGGATCTGTTCCTCCAGCTTTTCCACACTCCTACCTGCACTGACTGCAACTACACGAAGATCATTATTCTTCCGCACTACATCCAGCGTCTGGGTTCCAATGGAACCGGTAGAACCTAATATTGCAATATTCTTCATTTCAATATCTCCTAAATTCCAAGAATCAGTTTTGCAAGATAATAAATAACAGGTGCTGTGATGATCACGCTGTCAAAACGATCCAGAATCCCACCATGACCAGGGATCAGCTTTCCATAGTCCTTGATGTTCTGGTTTCTCTTGATGGCAGAAGCTGCCAGATCACCTACCATGGAGATCAGGGCTCCAACTCCGCAGATCAGGGCATACTCAGCCATTTTCCCCTGTGTTGCTGCTGCATAGATCACTCCCAGAAGTGCTGCACCCACAACACCGCCCACAGCTCCTTCAATGGATTTTTTCGGGCTTAAAACAGGCGCCATCTTGTGCTTGCCGATGAGCATTCCCACGCAATAAGCACAGGTATCGCAGCCCCAGGAGCATAAGAAGATCAGCATACCAGAAATTTACCATCCGGAAGATTTCTGGTCAGGTAAATAAATGAAAGCATCACTGCAACATACACTACACCGAAAAATGCTGCCATTACCTGTTCTGCATGGTATTTCGGGTAGCCAAATACATAAACGAACAGAATCAGGATCATACTTACAATGACTGCCATCATTCCAAAATTTCCAAAATCAAACTTTATGGCAATATAATAGAGCACTGCTCCAAGATATCCCACAAGCTCCAGCACGGTAATGTGCTCATTACTCACCTTCATCACATTGTAAAGCTCACGCATTCCGATCAGTGAAACAGCCAGAAGTGTAAAAAACAAGATCCAGCTGCCGGAAATGATCGTTGCAAGGGCAATGATGACAAGGACGATACCACTTATCAGTCTTGTCTTAAACATAAATTACTCCTCCTTAACGCCACCGTAACGTCTGTCTCTCTGATTATATTTCTCGATGGCCTTAATAAGCTCTTCTTTGTTGAAATCCGGCCATGCTACCGGTGTGAAATAAAACTCGGAATAAGCCAGCTGCCAAAGAAGGAAATTGGAAAGCCGCTGCTCTCCACTGGTACGGATCATCAGATCCGGATCTGGAACACCTGCTGTATCCAGGTAGCTCTCGATCGTAGACTCTGTAATACTCTCCGGCTCTACTTTTCCATCTTTTACATCCTGCGCCATCTTCTGCATTCCACGGCGGATCTCATCACGGCTTCCATAATTTAATGCCAGCTGGAAATAGATTCCGTCAAAATCCTTGGAATATTCCTCAAGCTCACGGACACTCTGCTGGATATCCGGTGCAAATGCCTTAATATCTCCGATGACTTTCATCCTCATGTTATTTTTCCTGGAAATCTTGATACATTTCTTGAGATAGCTGCGGAACAGCTTCATCAGTGCTTCAACCTCATCTCTGGAACGCTTCCAGTTCTCTGTGGAAAAAGCATAGACTGTCAGGTATTTCACTCCCAGATCTTTGATGTCGTAGCAGATGTTCTCAAGGTTGGCACAGCCTTTCACATGCCCGTATGTTCTCGGCATTCCGCGTTCCCCGGCCCATCTTCCGTTTCCATCCAGAATGATCGCGATATGATTTGGTACGTTCATAATTTTTCCTCCATACAGAAAGAGAGCTTCTTCGAAGAAGCCCTCTTAATCATTGTATTCCTGCAGTTATACGGTCAGAATCTCTTTAGATTTGTTCTCGATTGCCTTGTCAACTTCCTTGATGTACTTGTCTGTGAGCTTCTGTACTTTCTCTTCAAGCTCCTTGATCTCATCCTCGGATACATCCTGTTTTGCAAGTTTCTTGAATGCGTCATTAGCGTCACGGCGGATATTTCTCACTGCGACCTTGGCACCTTCACCTTTTTTCTTAACATCTTTTACCAGCTCTTTACGACGTTCCTCGGTAAGCTCCGGGAATACAAGACGGATTGCCTTGCCATCGTTGCTTGGGTTTAATCCAAGGTCAGAGCAGAGGATTGCTTTCTCGATTGCCTTGATCATGCTGGATTCCCATGGCTGGATCTGGATCATACGCGCCTCTGGTACGGAAATGTTGGCAACCTGCTGGATCGGAGTTGGTGCTCCATAATAATCTACAGTAAGTTTATCAAGAATATGCGGATTCGCACGTCCGGCTCTGATCGTTGTAAGCTCGCTCTCCAAAGCATTCAGTGTTTTTCCCATTTTTGTTTCGTATACCTGAATTCTCTCATCCATTTCACATATCTCCCTGTATGGTTATTTTATTAATTTGATTACACAGTTACCTTAGTTCCGGAGAACTTGCCGTGAACGGTATTCACAATGCTGTCTTTCTCATCGAGACCAAATACCAACATCGGCATCTTCTGCTCCATACACATGATGGAAGCTGTCAGATCCATAGCTGCCAGTTTCTTCGCAACTACCTCATCAATGGAAATCTCGTCATACTTCTTGGCATCCGGATTAACCTTCGGATCGCTGTCATAGATTCCGTCAACTGCCTTCGCAAGAAGGATAGCATCTGCACCGATCTCAACTGCACGAAGTACAGTAGCTGTATCTGTGGAGAAATACGGATGTCCTGTACCGCCTGCAAAAAACACTACCTTGCCTGCTGCAAAGCTCTCTTCCACTGCGTCTTTAGAATAAAGTGTTGTGAACGCACCGCATACAAATGGTGTGAATACCTCTGTCTTAAGTCCTACATATCTGCAGATATCAGATACATAGATACAATTCATGATCGTTGCAAGCATTCCGATCTGGTCTGCCTTGCTTCTGTCCATGGCTCCGCTGGTACGTCCTCTCCAGAAGTTTCCGCCTCCGATAACAATACCTACCTGAAGTCCCTCATCAACAATAGTCTTGATCTGTTTGGCTACCTCTGTGACAGTTGCCTCGTCAAAACCTCTCTTCTGCTCTCCTGCAAGAGCCTCTCCGCTTAATTTCAGTAACACTCTCTTCATATGTTTATTCTCCTTTACCATACGCCGGATACAACTTCATTGCCATCATCATCAAAAGTTGTGGAAACCGTAAACGTATCATAGTAATAATAACCAGTCTTGCCGGATTCCGGCTCATCTTCATAATCACTGCCGTTCGGACTGCCGCATGCGCTTTCAAGATCTGACATGGACCGACCGATATATCCTGCCGCTACAGAAGCCAGATCATCACCATTATTGTTATCTCCATTATTGTTGTCAGACGGTGCTGAAGTAGGATCTGCTGACGGCTGATTTGATGTGGAATCTGCAGACGGTGTGGAGTCCGAATTATCCGTACCATCTGAATTACCACTCTCATCATCTGCTGACGGAGTTGGTGTAACATCAGTGCTGTCACTGTCGGAATCTGTGCTGTCACTCTCCTCGCCGTCATCCTCGATTCCAAGTCTTGCCTTCACATCCTTCAAAGTGGAAACTTCCCTGGTGCTTCCGCTTGTCAGATATGTAGCATAAGGAATTCCGTCTTCACCCTCTCCATCCATACACAGTCTGATCTGTGAGATAGTCGTAAGCGGAAGCTGACGGAAAAAGCACTCATTCTGCTCCTCATCAGAGAATGTTATGCGCACATCAAAACTGGTTGCTGTGTCACCATTATCATCCTTCTGATCTTTCTCCATATAATAAACAGCCTTATCATTATCGGCCAGTGAAAACTTGCCGTTCACAAGGTCACTACCCCAGGTCTCATCACTGTCATCTCCATCGTCTCTGGTCGGACGAACATAAATTGCTGAAATGGTAGACCCCATTTTATTCGTAAATACAATACTTGTAGTGGTTTCACTCTTGGTTCCCATCACATTCTTGATATTCTCTGTATCATCTGTTGCAGTCTTCATCTCCACTACATCTGACTTCGGTGCCTCGGTTACTGCTGGTGTTGCTGTTGCTTCCACTTTCTGCTCCGGTGCTACGGAAGTTTTATTTCCACAGCCAGCCGCAAACATACTTGCTGCCAGGATACCGGCAAGGATCAAATAGCGTTTCTTCATTATATCTCCTCCATATAAAATGGTTCTGTCTTTCTTTTTAGTTATCTCTTCTTATTATTGCAGAGTATCACTTTCTTGTCAACCTGACCATTCGGAATTTCACACAATTTTTAGTTTTTTCAGACTATGCAAAAAATTGCGGCATCTGACATCAGAATCCATTCTCTCTTCGCTGTTTTCGCATGGTACGGCGCATTTTTGCAGCCTCATTCCTGGCTTTTTCTGCCTCTGTGGAAATGACAAGATCCGGTACCTGTACAGGTTTCTGATCTTCATCCACTGCCACCATCACAAAAAATGCCCGGTTTACTGTCTGGCGCATGCCATCCGGCAGTTCTGTATAAGTATCGATTTCGACTTCCATGGAAGTTTTTCCTACGTAAGTCACATATCCTCTTAAAACCAGGATATCTCCCTCATAAACAGCGCGTTTAAACTGAAGATTATCAACAGCTGCTGTCACAACTCTGTGTGTCTCGGCGTGGCGCATGGCCACAATACCTGCCACCTCATCGATCCACTGCATCAGGGCTCCGCCAAAAAGCCTTCCGCTTCCATTGAGATGCTGCTGCATGATCAGATGAACCTGCTCTGTCATAGAATCCTCTATTGTCTTTTTTCTTCTTTCCTGACCGTTATCCACGGTACATTCCCCCTCATTTTTAATAGAGATTTTTTACCTTGAAATCTCTCTCTGCTTCTCTTCTCTGGTCTTTCTTAGCAATATCCTGGCGTTTGTCATAGAGTTTCTTACCGCGGGCCATGCCAATTTCCACTTTTACCAGACTGTCCTTGAAATAGACCTTAAGCGGTACTAGTGTCAGTCCTTTTTCTTTTAATTTTGCTTCAATCTTGTTGATCTCATAGCGGTGCAGCAGGAGCTTGCGCACGCGAAGCGGATCTTTGTTAAAAATATTTCCCTTCTCATAAGGAGTGATATGCATTCCATATACATACACTTCCCCGTTTTCCACGCGGACAAAAGCCTCTTTAATGCTGCATTTGCCTGAACGGAGGGATTTTACCTCTGTTCCTGCAAGTGCGATCCCAGCCTCATAGGTATCCTCGATAAAATAATCATGAAACGCTTTTTTGTTATTCGCGATCAGCTTCATTCCTGATTTTTTTGCCATTTTCTGCTCCCTCAGTCTTCCTCAACCAGAACAAAATCTACGGTTTTCAGCATCTTGTCTGCATCTGCCACACGTACACGGACTTTTTGTCCAAGACGGAAAATCCGGCCGGTCATGTCGCCCCGCAGTTCATATGCATCCTGGTCAAATACATAATAATCGTCACGTAATGTATTGATATGGATCAGTCCTTCCACAGTATTGGGGAGTTCCACATAAAGTCCCCAGCCTGTAACGCCGGAAATGATCCCCTCATATTCCTCACCCAGGTGATAGGACATGTACTCAGCTTTTTTCAGCTTGTCAGATTCTCTTTCTGCCTCATCTGCACGCCGCTCGCACACACTGGACTGGCGTGCCACTTCATCCAGAATCTCCTTATAATGCTCGGTACGTCCTTCCCGGACCAGTCTCCCTCGCAGCTTGTCATGGATGATCCTGTGGATCTGAAGATCCGGATATCTTCGGATCGGTGAAGTAAAGTGGCAGTAGTATTTTGCTGCAAGCCCAAAATGACCGCTGCATTCTGTTGTATATTTTGCCTGTTTCATGGTACGCAACGTCATGCGGCTGATCTGCGCCTCATTGGGCAGGCCCTCAATGCTTTCCAGAATTTCCTGGATTTCTCCTGGCGTGATCTCCTGACCGGATTTCTGAATATTGACTCCCTCATTATGAAGAAGCATCAGAAGGCTCTCGATTTTCTCGGGATCCGGAGTTTCATGGGTTCTGTATACAAAAGGATAATCTCCGGTACAATACTCCTGTGCAACAGTCTCATTGGCAAGTAGCATAAAATCCTCAATGATCCTGGTTGCAACATTAGCTTCGTACGGCTGTACGTCGATGGCTTTACCTGCTGCATTGAGAATGATTTTACTTTCCGGGAAATCAAAATCAATGGATCCTCTTGTATGACGGCGACTGCGAACAAGTCCTGAAAGCTCTTTCATCAGGAAAAACATCGGAATCAGGGATTCATACCGCTTCTTCGCCTCATCATCAGTATCCTCAAGAATATTCTTTACATCTGTATAACACATTCTCTCATTCACACAGATCACTGTCTCCGCGATCTTATGTGAAATAACCTCACCTTTTTCGTTGATATCCATGAGGCAGCTTAATGTCAGGCGATCCTGCCCCTGGTTCAGAGAACAGATTCCGTTGGAAAGCCGCTCCGGAAGCATGGGAATCACCCGGTCTGCCAGATACACGGAAGTTCCCCGTTTCAGTGCCTCACGGTCAAGAGCACTGCCACCCTGAACATAATTGCTTACATCTGCAATGTGCACGCCAAGATGGTAGATTCCGTCTTCTTTTGTCAGAGAAATGGCATCATCCAGATCCTTGGCATCCTCACCGTCAATCGTAACAGTAACAAAATCTCTTAAGTCCAGCCTTCCGTCCATATCTGCTTCCTGCACATGATCCGGCACACGGTCTGCCTGACGGAGTACTTTGTCTGGAAATACACTTGGAATATTAAAACTCTTCACGATTGCCAGAATATCGGTTCCCGGTGAACGTAAATTTCCCAGGACTTCTGTCACTTTTCCTTCTGGTTTTCTGTTTCTGGAGCCATAATCTGTTACCTCGACCACTACTTTATCCCCGTCTTTGGCTCCCATGGAATTCTTTCGGGAAATAAAAATATCTTTGGAAAATTTGGGGTTGTCACTGATCACAAAACCATAGTCCCTGCTGCTCTGATATGTTCCCACAATAGAGGGCATTCCACGTTCCAGGACTTTCAGCACAATTCCTTCCGGACGCTTGCCTTCTTTATGCCCGTTTCGCACAAGGATCTGCACTTTATCCTGATGCATGGCACTTCCCGTATCATTCTCCGGAATAAAAATATCCTGTTCCTGATCTTCCACTTCTACGAATCCAAACCCTTTATAATGGCCAATGAAAGTTCCTTCCATAATAGTTCCGTCTTTTTCAGAAAAATGATGTTCCTCGCGATATTCTTCTCTGCGGTCTCTTTCACGACTGTTTCTGTCCTTCTTCTCGGATTTAAAACGTTCTTTCTTTTTTCCTCTTTCTTTATGTCTGCCGGAAGCTTTGCTGTATCTGCCTTTGTTGTCTACTTCAGCTTTTCCCTGGGCACAAAGCTCATCCAGCACCTCAAAAAGTTCTTTTTTTTCACTTTTATCCAACCGGAGCAGAGAACCGATCTCACGCAGGCGCATAGGCTTGTACAGCGGATCTCCTAACAGCTCCATCACGAATTTTTTTCTTTTTTCAAATTTTTTTGATCTTTTCACAATTTCTCCTGTTTCATAATAATTCTACTTCAGTAATTTTCAGAAAGAATTTCCCCGCGGATCTTATATCAACGCAAAAACACTCCTGCTGATTAACAAAAGAAGACTCCTTTCAGAGTTCCTTCTGCATGCTAACGCAGCAAGAGTGTTCCCACATTCTGACCGGATAAACTGCCGGTCAGATAATGTTCAGTACAATTGAAAGTACAAAGAAAATAACTCCCATGATAATGGTTCCTCTTATGAGGCCACCCTCCATGGAACGTCCCTTATTCTTACCCCAATAGGTATCAGCTACTCCGGCGATAGAGCCAAGACCCTGCTGCTTACCCTCCTGCATCAGTACGACAACAGTCAGAGCGATACAATCTATTGCATAAATTACAGTCAGAATAATCTTCAAAATATTCACGCGGTTACACCTCCTAATCAACTAGAGGTTATTTTACCATAGCTGATACCGGATTTCAACTGTTTTCCGTTTATTTTGTGCAGGGCTTTTTGGGTTTTTCCCGGGCAAAGGGATCTTCAAATCTGCCAAGACTTCCCAGCTGTTCATGGATCCGCAGCAGCTGATTATATTTCGCATTCCTGTCAGATCTGCAGGGTGCGCCTGTTTTGATCTGCCCTGCGCCACAGGCTACAGCAAGATCTGCGATAAAGGAATCCTCTGTTTCACCGGATCTGTGGGAGATCACGGCCCGGTATCCTGCATGCTGGGCCATCTCCACCGCATCCAGAGTTTCTGTCAGGGTTCCGATCTGATTTACCTTGATAAGAATCGCGTTGGCAATTCCCAGCTGGATTCCACATCGAAGCCTTTTGATATTGGTAACAAAAAGATCATCTCCAACAAGCTGAATCTTTTTTCCCAGATGCTCTGTGAGATATTTCCATCCATCCCAGTCATCCTCACAGAGTCCGTCCTCAATGGACACAATGGGAAACTCCTCCACCAGTTCTTCATAATATGCTGTCATTTCTCTGGCATCCCGGTAGATTTTTTCCCCTTTCATGCGGCTTTCCCCCGGAAAAAAATATACTCCTTTTTCCTCATCATAAAGTTCACTGGAAGCTGCATCTATGGCAATGGAAATCTCATCGCCTGGTTTGTAGCCTGCTTTTTCCACTGCATGGACGATCAATGTCAGTGCTTCTCTGGAGTCAGCAAGATCCGGGGCAAAACCACCTTCATCTCCTACTGCTGTTGAAAGACCTTTTTCCCTGAGAAGCAGCTTTAAATGCTGGTAGATCTCCGCACACATGCGGATTCCCTTTTCCAGACAGCCGGCCCCTGCAGGCATGATCATGAATTCCTGAAGGTCTACTGTATTATCCGCATGTTTTCCGCCATTTAAAATATTCATCATAGGTACTGGAAGTTTTGTTGTATGACAACCTCCCAGATACTGATACAGCGGAATCCTTAAAGCTCCTGCTGCTGCACGGGCAGTTGCCAGAGATACGGCAAGAGTGGCATTGGCTCCTGCGCTGCTTTTGTTTTCTGTACCATCCGTATCAAGGATCAGACGATCGATCCATGCCTGGTTCAGGGCATTTTCCCCGATAATGGCATCCGCCAGACGGGTATTAATGTTTTCCACTGCTTTTTTTACACTTTGTCCAAGATATTCTTCACGGTTTCCGTCACGCAGCTCTACTGCTTCGAATTTTCCTGTAGATGCTCCTGACGGCACCATGGCTCTTCCCGTAAATCCGTTGATCCCTACGATTCCTTCTCCTACTGTTACTTCTGCTTCTACAGTAGGATTTCCTCTGGAATCCAGGACTTGTCTCGCGTGAATTTTTCGAACAGGCAGATAACGTAGCATTTTGTTTTCCCTCCTTGAAAATAATATTCTTGTAATAATGCTGACTGATCATGGTTCTCTGCACACTTTACAGTTCTTTATGTTTTTTCTTATGTTCATAAAGATATCTTATCCGAAATACAGCCTGTCTATACGCTGTGTAAAAAACTGATGACTACGTTGCCATGCTTTCCTTTAACAGATATTATCATCCGACCATCTGCGAACAAAATCTTTTCCTCTATGATTGCATGTTGTTATTATCTGAATATTTTGTATGATATATTCTTGTTATTTTCTTTTTTGATTTAATTTTGTTATTTTTCAGATTTAGTGTTGACAACTTCGTTTTTATCTGTTATAGTATAACCATCAAATAAAACAAACGGAAAACAAAAAAATAAATCAAAAAGGAGCGTGAACCCACCGAAAACATAACTTACTTCCAATAATCTAAGAAAGAGAGGTACAGTCCACCAGAAGATTTAAAGATTTTCCTTCATAATTAAACCAAGGAGGTACGGACCACCGAGAACGTAAATTTTAATTCCGTATAAGTTTTAAATCTAAGAAAAGAGGTATATTCCATTGGATACTGAAAATTAAAAGAGTCATCGGCAGAAGAAATGAATCGCTGATGGCTCTTATTTTTGTTATATTCTTCCTTCACTTCTCATAATTTTATTAATAACTCCGCTCTTCCGAGGTTCCTATGAAATTAAAGCAAATTTACCGTCTTATATTTCTTTTTATCATGGTTTTTGCTCTCGGCAGTCTTGTAGGAAAAATCTCCTATCATTTTACTTCCCGTTCAGCCGCCAGCCAAAATTCAGAAGAAAACAGCCAGCCTTCTTCTGCATCGCTGTCTGCTCAAAGTGAAAACTGGGGACTTGGTTTCCAGGAGGAGGGAACAAGACCTTCAGGCAATGCTTCTATTGAAGAGTTGAAGCAGTATAATGCCTGGTATGCACAGGATACAGATGAAAAAATCATCTATCTCACTTTTGATGCAGGATATGAGAATGGAAATATGCCTGCAATCCTGGACGCCTTACATAAACACCAGGTGCACGCGACTTTCTTCGTTGTGGGAACACTAATCCGGGAAAAACCTGAACTGATCCGGGAAATTTCAGATGCTGGCCACACAGTCGGCAACCATACCATGACCCACCCGGATATGTCCGGCATCTCCACAAAAGAAGCTTTTCAGAAACAGCTGGAAGATGTGGAAGCTCTTTATAAAGATGCAACCGGAAATGAAATGACGAAATTTTACCGTCCACCGCAGGGAATCTACAGCACGGATAATCTCCAGATGGCAAAAGATCTGGGATACAGTACCTTTTTTTGGAGTCTGGCTTATGTTGACTGGTATCAGGATAAACAGCCTCAAAAGAAGAAGCCTTCCAGAAACTTCTGGGACGGATCCACCCGGGTGCTATTGTACTGCTGCACAGCACTTCTTCCACCAATGCAGAGATCCTGGATGAGCTGCTGACAAAATGGAAAGAAATGGGATATACCTTCGGAACACTGGAAGAGCTTGTGAAGTCTGCCTGAATATAGATATGCAGCTTCCTGCTTCAAATATGAAAAAATCTGTCCGCGGGGACTGTATAAACCATACGTCCCGGGACAGATTTTTCTGTGCTATTGATTTAGAAGGTGTTCTTCTTATTTAATTATCATGAATTACTGAACTGCCTTGAATGCCTCATCAAGATCCTGGATGATATCATCGATATTCTCAGTTCCGATGGAAAGACGGATTGTGTTTGGTTTGATTCCCTGGTCAAGAAGCTCTTCCTCTGTGCACTGGCTGTGTGTTGTAGTAGCCGGATGGATAACAAGAGATTTCACATCAGCGACATTTGCAAGAAGTGAGAACAGCTCAAGGTTATCAATGAAATCCTTAGCTTTCTGTGCATCTCCCTTGATCTCGAATGTAAAGATGGAACCGCCGCCGTTAGGGAAATATTTCTTGTAAAGCTCCTGCTGGCTTGCCTCTGTTGCTACAGACGGATGATGAACCTTCTCTACCTGAGGATGATTATTCAGATACTGTACAACCTTCAGTGCGTTCTCCACATGACGCTCTACACGGAGAGACAGTGTCTCAAGTCCCTGAAGGAAGATGAAAGAGCTTACAGGAGAAATTGTTGCTCCTGTGTCACGGAGAAGGATCGCACGAATCTTTGTAACAAATGCAGCCGGTCCGCAAGCTTTTGTGAAGCTTACGCCATGATAGCTTGGGTTTGGCTCTGTAAGGGACGGGAATTTACCGGATGCCTCCCAGTCGAACTTACCGCCCTCTACGATAACTCCACCAATTGTTGTTCCATGTCCGCCAATGAATTTTGTTGCAGAATGAACTACGATATCTGCACCGTACTCAATCGGTCTTACAAGGTATGGTGTTGCAAATGTGTTATCTACAACAAGCGGAATTTTATGTTTGTGAGCAATATTCGCAATTGCTTCGATATCTACAACATCAGAATTCGGGTTTCCGAGAGTCTCGATATAAACAGCTTTTGTGTTTTCCTGGATCGCATTCTCTACTTCCTCAAGATTGAAGATATCTACGAATGTTGTTGTTACTCCGTATGCTGGAAGCGTATGCTCAAGAAGGTTGAAGCTTCCACCATAGATATTCTTTGCAGATACAATGTGATCTCCCTGCTGTGCAAGATTCTCTATTGTGTATGTGATAGCTGCGGCACCGGATGCTACTGCAAGTGCTGCGGAACCACCCTCAAGTGCTGCGATTCTCTTCTCGAATACATCCTCTGTCGGGTTTGTAAGACGTCCGTAAATGTTACCTGCATCTGCAAGTCCGAAACGTGCTGCTGCATGATCGCAGTTGCGGAATACATAGGAAGATGTCTGATAGATCGGTACTGCTCTTGCATCTGTAACCGGATCCGGATTTTCCTGTCCTACGTGAAGCTGTAATGTCTCAAATTTGAATTTTCTCTGATCTCTTGTAATTTTGCTCATGTGTTTGTCCTCTTTTCTTTTATTCTTATATTCGGTAAAATAGTAATTTCTTATCTTATGATCATCTGCTTATCAGCGACAACAACACATTCGCTTTTCTTCGATAAACACCCTTGTTGACTTCTGTAAAACCTTCATGATTTCCTCCTGATCATCACGTTGCTCACTTTGTTTTGTGTGCTCCGTTTTTTGATGATGCAATCATATCACCCTTTTCCTAGTATGTCAATGGGGTTTATCTGTTTAGGTTCTCGCCTTTATTTATGACTAGTTATAGATTTTATTTATAACGCCACCACCTACAACCTCATTTCCGTCATACATTACTACTGCCTGGCCTTTTGTGATGGCTCTCTGAGGCTCATCGAATTTCACATGAAGGATACCATCCGGTGTCTGCCATGCAATTGCAGGCTGCTCTTTATGACGGTAGCGGATCTTTGCAGTAACTCTCTTAGGCTCACTTAAATCTGCCACAGAGATCAGATTTACACTGTCAGCTTCCAGTTCACTGCTGAAAAGATCACTGTTATCACCTAATACTACAGTATTGGTTTTCGGAGAGATCTCACAAACATAAAGACGGCTGGCTGCCGGGATTCCAAGACCGCGACGCTGGCCGATAGTGTAATGGATGATTCCCTTATGACGTCCGATATAGTTTCCCTCTTTATCTACAAAATCACCCTCCGGTGTTTTTTTGCCTGTGTACTTCTCAATAAATTTCGCATAATCGCCATCCGGCACAAAGCAGATATCCTGACTGTCATGTTTTCTGGCATTGATAAAGCCATGCTCTTCGGCAATAACACGGACCTGATCCTTCCGGAGACCTCCAAGAGGAAGCTTTACATGTGCCAGCTGTTCCTGGGTCAACATATAGAGAACGTATGACTGATCCTTAGTGTCGTCCACTGCTTTTTTCAGAAGGTAGCGGTCACGTTTCTCATCGTACTCCACTCTTGCATAATGTCCGGTTACAATATAATCGTAGCCGATTTCCTGCATACGGTGGAACATTTTATCAAATTTCAGATATCGGTTACAGTCTATACATGGATTAGGTGTACAGCCGTTTTCGTAGGCCTCCACAAACCTGTCCATAACTTCTGTATGGAAATCTGCGGTAAAGTTGAATACATAATAAGGCATATCCATCTGATAGGCTACGCTTCTGGCATCCTCAACATCATCCAGGGAACAGCAGGTCTTTTCCCTGTGGATACCAATATCTTCATTGTTGTAAAGTTTCATGGTAGCACCGATGCACTCGTCACCGGATTCCTTTGTAAGAAGAGCTGCCACGGAGCTGTCCACACCGCCGCTCATTGCTATGATCGCTTTTTTCATTTATATCTTAACCTTTCATTGATGATCTTTTTTGTTATACAGCATCTCTGCAATTTCGCATTTATTATAATATGGCAGATATTCTTTGTCCATGATTTTTCATCAGTAAAAAGTAACCTGCTCTTTCCCCGGAGAGCTGTTTGGTATATAATAGAACATATTTTTTCAGAAAAGGATGTGAGTATATGAAGCTTTCCCTGTTTTCCACACTGTGGGGTTACCGTAAAGAATACCTTCCCAAAGATATCTTTTCCGGTATCATTATTGCCGCAGTTTCCATTCCTATCTCCATGGGATATGCACAGATTTCCGGGATTCCGGCGGTGTATGGACTGTACGGCTCTGTTTTCCCGATCCTGCTTTTTGCACTGTTTTCCACTTCAAGACAGTTTATCTTCGGAGTTGATGCTGCTCCTGCTGCTATTGTAGGCGGTGCACTGTCTACTCTTGGCATTGCCGCAGAGTCTGAAGCTGCCATGTATTATGTTCCTGCTATTGCATTGTTTGCCGGATTATGGCTGTTCATATTCTTCCTGCTCCATGCAGATAAGATTGTGGATTTCATCTCTACACCCGTTATGGGTGGTTTTATCAGTGGCATTGCTGTTACGATCATTCTTATGCAGATTCCCAAGCTCATGGGAAGTCCCGCAGGCTCAGGCGAGCTTCTGGAGCTGGCAAAGCATATCTTGCTGCCGCAAAAAATATCAGCTGGCTCTCTCTTTTTATGGGACTTGGTGCCCTGATCCTGATCCGGCTGTTTAAAAAGCTTGCGCCAAAATTTCCCATGGCTATTGTAATCATGGCACTGGGGGTTTTCTCCACCGTTGTTTTTCATGTGGATGAAAAAGGTGTGGTACTTCTCCAGTCTGTGGAACGTGGTCTTCCTTCCCTGGTGATCCCGGATTTTGGAAATATCGATTTCACCCAGGCCGCAGGACGTGGTCTCATGGTCGCTGTCGTCATTATGGCCGAAACACTTCTTGCAGAAAATACTTTTGCATTCCGTAATGATTACAAGCTGAATGATCGCCAGGAGATCCTGGCATGTGCTGCCGGAAACATAGCTGCTGCTGCAGTCGGATGCTGCCCCGTAAACGGAAGTATTTCCCGTACTTCCCTCAACGAACAGTACGGTGGAAAATCCCAGGCGGTTTCCATCACTGCCGGTATCACCATGGCTGTGATCCTTCTTTTCTTCACCGGTTTTATCGGATATCTCCCGGTTCCTGTGCTTACTGCCATTGTGATCTCTGCGCTGATGGATGTAGTGGAAACTCATCTGGCTGTACGTCTTTTCAAAGTAAGCCGTACAGAATTCTACATCTTCATGGCTGCCGGTTTCAGTGTGCTCTGTCTTGGAACCATTTACGGTGTTATCATTGGTATCCTGCTCTCTTTCGTAGCTGTGATCCTGAAGGCCACCAACCCGCCGCGCTCCTTCCTTGGTATGATCCCGGGAAGAGATGCTTATTTTGATCTGTCCAGAAATCGTTTCGCCTACCCTATTAAAGGCGTTGTGATCTACCGTTTCAGTGAAAACCTGTTTTTTGCAAATATAAAGATTTTTCAGGAAGATATTGAGAACAGCATCCAAAAAGACACCAGGGTAGTGATCATAGATGCCAGTGCTATCAACAGCATCGATGTCACAGCAGCAGACCGTCTGGAGGCTATCTCCGCAAGCCTGAAGAAACGTGGAATCCGTTTTTACCTCACAGAGCATTCCACCCAGATCAATGACCAGCTGCGTCAGTTCGGGATCGGTCATATGATCAAGGACGGTATGGTTCGCCGTACCATTCTTGCTGCTCTGCATGACGCAGGGATCGAATCCCCTTATGAACTGGATGTTCCAAAGGAAGACGAGGCAAAGCTTCTGCGCCGCAGTATCGCTTTTCTTCCGGCAGAAGAAGAAAATACCCTGGAAGAGTTTGCCTGGGCCTTTGGTGACGATGCAGTAAAAGAGATCGAAGAATCTGTCCATCACATTATTGAACAGTTGCACCAAATCCCGGATATCGAACGACTCTCTGAAGAAGGTCTGGAAGAGCTTCTGGATAACTGGCACGGCCTTGGTGTTCTGGATGAGGATGAACTGCTTCGAAGAATTGAATTACATATGGATGAGCTGCCTGAAGAATTAACTTCCGACCGGAAACTGATCCTTCAGCTTCTGGAAAAGCGCCGTGGCAAGCTGAAAGAAAAAATCCTTGCCGAGCATCCTGAAGTTCTGGAACGGTTGGAACAACGCCGGAAAAAGCTGGAAGAACGGCTGGAAAAGCAGAATCCGGAAGCTGTTCAGAAATGGAAACACTGGAAGGAAGATCATCTCAAAGACTGATTTCCTGCATATTCCTGACAGATATTGATAAAATCCTGCATCACAGCAGAAGACCTGCGATCCTTTTTCCAGGCAAGAAGGATCCTGGTCTTCAGCTTCTCTTCTTCAATGATCCGGATCGGAAGGTCTGTACAGAGATCTTCCATAGATCTTGGAAAAACGGCGGTTGCAAGACCTTCCTGCACCCAGAGCATGGCGTCTCTGGGATCATCGCAGACACAGAAAATATCCGGCAGGAGATTTTTTTCTCCAAAAGCTTTCATCAGAAATTCTTCGTACCGCCGGTAAATAATGAGAGGGCATCCGGTCAGCTCCTTAAGGCTGATGCCCTCTTTTTTTGTCTCATTTTCAGGAATCTCCGGAGGAAGAACCGCGATCATGGGTTCCTCAACCAGCTCCAGATAATTTAAACCATCCAGCTTGATAGGTGTCCGTACTACCGAAACATCAATGATCCCATCCATCAGATAATTCAGAAGCGTAAAGGTGATGGCATCCCTTACCTCAAAGTTTACATCGGAGTTTTCCCTTGAAAATCTGGAAATATAAGGCATAATGGTGGTCACTGTGGTTGGCGTGATCCCGATACGTAAAACCTGTTTTTTCCCTGCCTTGGATACTTCCAGCTCTGTAGAACGGACATAGCTCAAAATGTTCTCTGTCCTGTCATAAAGAAGCTTGCCTGCTTCCGTCAGTGTCACTCCTGCCCTGGTTCGCTCAAAAAGCTTCACATTCAGTTCCGCTTCCAGCTGCTTGATCTGATAACTCAGCGGCGGCTGCGACATATTCAGTCTCCTTGCAGCTTCATTAATGCTTCCTGTTGCTGCAATCTCGTGAAAATATTCCAGCTGTCTGATTTCCATATATAAATCCTTCTTTCTTTATCCGGTATATAACACAGGCAAAACCCATCTGCTGCTTATTGCTTTTCGCCGTCCCACAGAGGACTTCCTTAATTCGGTTAAAAAATGATATATCTGCAATACTTTGTAAATACTATGAATATCTTTCCCCGCAATTATCCGAAAAACCATACTTCTATCATCCCACAGATTTTCATCCACGGCAATAGTAAAATTATATTACCATACATTAAAAACAATATTATACGTATTATCGCCATAGGAGTATAATAACAGAGGTTTAAGAAAAATAAGGAAACGGAGGAAGAAAAAGAAATGCGAACACTCGCAAAATATCTTCGAGATTACAAAAAAGAAAGCATTCTGGCTCCTTTTTTCAAGTTTTTGGAAGTTGTATTTGACCTGCTTGTGCCTATCGTTATCGCCCAGATCATTGATGTGGGAATCGCCTGTAATGATCACGGCTATATCGTGCAGAGATTTTTTATTCTGATACTGATGGCTGCCGCAGGACTTGCAGTCAGCATTACTGCACAGTTTTTTGCAGCAAAAGCCAGCGTAGGTTTTGCTGCAAAAGTACGTCAGGCTGTATTTGACCATATCCAGAAGCTTTCCTACACAGAGCTGGATACCCTTGGAACGGACACACTGATCACCCGTCTTACCGATGATGTGAATCAGGTACAGAACGGTGTGAATATGGGACTTCGTCTTCTACTTCGAAGCCCGTTTATCGTTCTTGGCTCCATGGTCATGGCCTTTACTATCAATGTACGTTGTGCACTGATCTTTGTTGTGGCCATCCCGGTACTGTTCCTCGTTGTCTTTGTGATCATGTTTTTAAGTATCCCGCTATTCAAAAAAGTGCAGGGCCGCCTGGATACCGTAACACGACTTACCAGGGAGAATCTTACCGGTGTCCGTGTCATCCGAGCATTCTGCCGTGAGGAAGACGCAGTTTCAGAATTTGACCAGAGCAATCTTGCACTTACAAAACTTAATGAGTTCGTCGGAAAGATCTCCGCGCTGTTAAATCCGGCTACCTATGTGCTGATCAACATCGCAACTGTTATTCTGATTCAGACTGCGGGTATTCAGGTTAATCTCGGAAACATGCAACAAGGTGAAGTTGTTGCTCTTTACAACTACATGGCACAGATGATCGTAGAGCTGATCAAGCTTGCTTCCCTTATCATCACCCTGAACAAATCCATGGCCTGTGCAGACCGTGTTGCCGGAATCCTGAAAGTAAATTCTACCATGAATTATCCGGAAAATACTTCTGCTGTATCCAAGGTTCAGGATAACTGTGCTGTTGCATTTGATCATGTGACCTTCTCCTACAAAGAAACCGGCGCACCCAGTCTTTCTGATATCACTTTTTCAGCAAAAAAAGGCTCTACTATCGGAATCATCGGTGGTACCGGAAGCGGTAAATCTACCCTTGTGGATCTGATCGCACGTTTTTATGATGCAAATGAAGGGACTGTCACTCTTGACGGCCAGAACGTTAAGGACTACTCCCGGAAGGAGCTCCGTGAAAAAATCGGCGTTGTTCCTCAGAAGGCAGCTCTTTTCCAGGGAACCATTCGCGATAACTTAAGCTGGGGTCGTGAGGATGCCACAGATGCGGAAATGTGGGAAGCTCTTACAACAGCACAGGCCCGTGAGATTGTGGAGAAAAAAGACGGCCAGCTTAATTTCCGTCTGGAACAAAACGGCCGGAACCTTTCCGGTGGCCAGCGCCAGAGACTTACCATTGCCCGCGCCCTTGTGAAAAAACCAGAGATCCTGATCCTGGATGACAGTGCCAGTGCTCTTGACTTTGCCACAGATGCGGCACTTCGGAAATCTCTCCACCAGCTCGGCGGAAACACTACCACCTTCCTGGTTTCCCAGAGAGCAGCAAGTATCCGTCAGGCCGATCTGATTCTGGTACTGGACGATGGCCAGCTTGCAGGAAAAGGTACCCATCAGGAGCTGGTAAATTCCTGTGAAACTTACCGTGAGATCTTTTTCTCACAGTTTCCGGAAGAACGGATCAAATATGAAAAAACTACCGGAAAGGAGGTTCTTGCATGAGCAAAAAAGACATTACCTCAAAAAATAGCATGGCAACCTTCTTAAAGGTGCTCCGCTTTATTGGAAAATACCGTTTTCTTCTTGTATTAAGCATTATCCTTGCAGCTGTCACTGTAATTCTGCAGCTGTATGTACCTGTACTTTTCGGCTATGCCATTGATGAGGTTGCAGCTACCCATGAAGTAAACTTTTCAAGGATGTGGTTCTATCTTTCCAGAATTCTTGTGATGATCGTACTTTCCGGTGCTGCCACATGGGTGATGAGTATTATCAACAACCGCATGACTTACCGCACAGTGCAGGATATCCGTGCAAAATCTATCCGCCATATCCAGAAGCTTCCGTTGTCCTACCTGGACGGACACAGCACCGGCGATATCATCAGCCGCGTCATCGCAGATACAGATATTCTTTCCGATGGTATGCTCCTTGGGTTTACACAGTTATTTTCCGGTATCATCACTATCATCGGAACCCTGATCTTCATGTTTTCCAAAAATGTCTGGATCACACTGATGGTCATTGTCCTGACACCTGTAAGCTTTTTTGTGGCAAAATTCATCTCCTCCCATTCATTCCAGATGTTCCGTGCACAGAGTGATGCCCGTGGACGTCAGACCGCACTGATCGAGGAAATGATCGGAAATCAGAAAGTGGTTCAGGCCTTTGGTTACGAAAATCGTTCTTCCGAACGTTTTGCTGCGATCAACGAAGAACTCCGTGATTCCAGCCAGAAGGCTGTTTTTTACAGCAGTCTAACCAACCCGTCCACACGATGTGTCAACAATATCATCTATGCAGGTGTAGCTCTTGCAGGTGCTTTTCTGATCCCCGGCGGACATCTTACTGTTGGCGGTCTCTCCGTACTTCTTGCCTATGCAAATCAGTACATGAAGCCATTTAATGACATCAGTTCCGTTATCACAGAGCTTCAGAATGCTCTGGCCTGTGCAACCAGAATTTTTGATCTTCTGGAGGAGCAGCCGGAAAGCACGGATCCTGCCGGAACTCTTAATGATGTAAAAGGTGCTGTGGATATCCGGAATGTTTCCTTCCGCTATGAGGAGGACAAACCTCTGATTGAAAACTTCAATCTGCACACAGAACCAGGCAGACGAATTGCCATTGTAGGTCCTACCGGCTGCGGTAAAACAACATTTATCAATCTTCTGATGCGATTCTACGATGTGAACGGCGGAAGCATTTCCGTAGATGGAAAACCCATCACAGAAGTTTCCAGACATGCCATTCGAAGCAGCTATGGTATGGTGCTTCAGGATACCTGGATTAAGCAGGGAACAGTCCGTGATAATATCTGCATCGGAAAACCGGACGCTTCTGATGAGGAAGTGATCAAGGCTTCCAAAATGTCTCACAGCTGGGAATTTATCCGCCGTCTTCCGGATGGTCTGGATACCATTCTTTATGAAGACAGCTTAAGCCAGGGACAGAAGCAGCTTCTCTGCATCACCCGTGTTATGCTGTGCCTGCCTCCGATGCTGATCCTTGATGAGGCAACTTCAAGTATTGATACACGAACTGAAATGCTGATCCAGGAAGCCTTCGACCGGATGATGCAGGGCAGAACAAGCTTTATCGTAGCACACCGTCTGTCTACCATCCGCAATGCTGATGAGATCCTTGTCATGAAAGACGGTAGCATTATCGAACAAGGCAGCCATGACGAACTGATGGCTAGGGGTGGATTCTACAATGATCTGTATAACAGCCAGTTTGTGAGGGTCGCTGAGTAATATAAACTGACTTTAAAATTCTCCGAAAAGCAGGTTCCCTGTACCGGAGAATTTTTTATGTCTTAAAAAATTACTTTGTAATATCCAGAATAATGTCCATTTCTTTTTTGAGTCAAGCGAATAAAATCATCCGCATTCATTACTTGCTCAGTTTCAATTTTTCTTGTATTTTGTCCGGAGAAGCCACTTCTGATCGATCACTTTCAGTTCTTTTCCAAACCGGATATGAAGTCTTACAGAACCCGGAAGCTGCTCTACATGCTCAATATTCCCGGTTCCGAATTTCGGATGGCTGATATCCTCTCCTATCTCATAGCGCACAATGCTGTTCTGTGTGTTCCTGTGCTGCTGCTCTCTCCGATATGTATCTCGCACTGTTACCGTCCGGTCATGAATCGGGCTTCTAAGTTTTTTCTCGTAATCGTGTTTCATCAGAGCTTCCCCTGCCTTATAATATGGCGTTGGTGCTGCACCGGTCAGGGAACAACAGTATTTCCATGCGCTTCCGTGAGTTCCGTGCTGCCATCGGTATTCTGTGGGAATGTGAAAATTATGCTGCATGTAATGAGCATATTCATGTTTGTAAAGATCCATCCTGTCCTCTTTTTTCAGCGGATTTTTTACCGCATAGCCGATAAACAACAGGGAAAAATGAAAATGCTCTTTTTCGTGGTAACTGCCCCTTGTATACGATCCAAGAAGATCCGGCTCCATGCCAAACGTTATAGGAATCTTCGCTCCGTTAAGATGAAATTTTTTATCGAATTCTGCATAGAGACTTCGGATCTGGGCTGTAAGTATTGGGATTTCTTTCTGCAGGGCCTGTGCTAGTGTCTGATCGATCATTGTGTCTGCAACTCCTTTATTCTGCTGATTCAGTATGGCTGCTGCTTTTACAGAACAGACAGCACATCCGGGAACATTTCCACACAACGTTTCAGGATTCCCTGCATGTAGGCAATGGCAATTCCGTAATTGGTGATGGGAATCTCCTGGTCCAGTGCGCATTTCTGACGGTAACGCATTTCCCTCTCATTAAGCATACATCCGCCACAATGCACGATCAGACTGTACTTCGTCACATCCTCCGGGAAATCTCTTCCGGAGGAATACTCAAATTCCAGATCCTTCCCCGTATAATTACGGATCCATCGTGGAAGCTTGACTGTTCCGATATCATCACACTGCCTGTGGTGGGTACATCCCTCTGAGATCAGAATCTTATCTCCGTCTTTCAGCCGGTCGATCGCTGCTGCACCGGCTGCTGCAGCTTTTAAATTCCCCTTAAATCGAGCGAACAGAATAGAAAAAGACGTAAGCCAGATATCTTCCGGTGTTTCCTTACTGACTTTGGCAAAAACCTGGCTGTCTGTGATCACAAGCTTAGGTTTTTTACCCAGGTTTTCCAGGGTATTGGAAAGCTCATCCTCTTTGATCACGATCGCTGCTGCTCCGGCTTCCAGCACATCACGGATGGTCTGCTGCTGCGGAAGGATCAGGCGCCCTTTTGGTGCAGCTTTATCTATGGGAACTACAAGAATCACAAAATCTGATGGTTCAAGAAGATCCCCTACCAGACGCAATTTCAGTTCATCCGTTACTGCCAGAGAAGCGATCCTCTCTTTCAGCTCGTAGATATTCTGACCGGTAGCGGCGCTGGCATAAATAGATTGCTCTGCGTTCTGGTTTAATTTATTTTCTGAAGAAAGCCGGTTCCCGTCTTTCGTTTTCAGCAGATCTGCCTTGTTATAAACAACCAGATACGGAATCTCCTTCTCTTTAAAAATACGGATCAATTCTTCATCCACACTGGTTTTTCCCACAGTGGCATCTACTACAAGAACTGCTACATCCACTCTGTTCAGCACCTGTTTCGCCTTGCGGACGCGAAGCTCTCCAAGATGGCCTTCATCATCAATACCTGGTGTATCTATGATCACCACCGGGCCCAAAGGAAGCAGTTCCATGGCCTTACTTACCGGATCCGTAGTAGTTCCCTTTACATCTGATACCACTGCCAGCTCCTGGCCTGTCACCTTATTTACAATACTGGATTTTCCTGCATTTCTTTTGCCAAAAAAACCGATATGTACACGGTCTGCTGACGGCGTTTCATTCATTCCCATAATTCTTCCTCTTTTCTTTCAGCATCAGACAGGTTCTCATCCATTCCTGTTCCCATCAACCTGCTTCTTTTTGATTTTAAAAAGCCGGACAGTCCTTCCACTCTTATCAACTCTTTAACTTTATCAGAAAAACAGATCCTTATATCCTTTCTACAAAGCTTACATAATCTCTGAGTAGTCAATTTTTCTGTCCTTAAACATTATTTCCTTTATTATATCATGAACAAAACATAAACAAACCTTTTTATTTTGTTATTTATGTGCTATTTTTATATGCAGAAACACCGATACTCATCTTTTACAGAAAGGATTTCGGATATGAAACCATCATCTTCATTTAAGCCACAGGCTGTTTTCAGCGATATCGACGGCACTTTACTAACCTCAGAACATGTTATATCTCCGCTGACCAGCTCCGCCATTCATACTTTGACAGATCAGGGTGTTCTGTTTACTATTTCGTCAGCACGAAGCCCCTCCGGCATCCGTCCTATTATAGAAAAAAATAATTTTCATTGTTGCACCATTGCATTCAGTGGTGCACTGATCCTGGATGAAGATCAAAATATCCTTTATGAAAAAGGAATAACTATTTCTGATGCTTCCAAAATCATTGATGTGATCGAAAAAAAATGCCCTCACGTGACCTGGAATGTTTTTACCGCAGAAGACTGGATCGTAAAAGACCGGACAGATCCTCATGTGATCCATGAAGAAACGGTTGTGGAAACTATCTCCATGGAGGGATCACTTCATTCTCTCTCAGATACAGTTATGATAGATAAAATCCTGTGTATGTGCGATCCTGAATATATGTCATCGTCAGAAACACTTCTCCGCAAATATTTTCCGAAATTATCTATTGCAAGATCTTCCGATTCTCTTCTTGAGATCATGGCTGGCGGCATAAACAAAGCAGAAGCTGTAAAATATCTCTGCGATCTTCGAAAAATTCCTCTTTCCAGTACTATTGCATTCGGAGATAATTATAATGATCTGGAAATGTTGGAGGCAGTAGGATATGGAGTTTTGATGGGAAATGCACCTTCTGAGCTGCAAAAACATTTCTCTTTTGTAACAAAGAGTAATGATCAGGACGGTATTTTTCAGGCTTTTAAAGAACTGGGAGTTCTGAATTAAAGAATATTTATAACAAATGGAAAGTCTCTTCCAGAAGATAATTTTTCATCTGTACCTGTGAAAGAGACTTTCTATATTTCAGCAGATAATATTTATTTCAATGCCGTTCCGGCTTTAAAAGCATCACCGACTTTTTCGCCAAGACGGATATAAGCATTGTTAAACGGATCAAAAGTGATCGGTGCTGCTTTTGAGACATCCACATTTCCATTTTCATCCAGAACGCTCTCATCCACGCTAACATTTACGATCTCACCAATCAGCCGGCAGGTTTCTTTGTCGTAGCTTTTCAGCTTACATTCCACACAGATCGGAAGCTCTTTGATAATAGGTGCATCTACTTTATCAGATTTTTCTGCTGTAAATCCGGCTTTTTCAAATTTATCCGGCTCTTTGTTTCCGGAAACAATTCCTACATAATCGCAGGCGGTCATATGCTCCACGTCTGCCATGCTCACTGTAAAAGCACCTTTTTTCAGAATGTTTTCAGTTGTTTTGTGATTTTCACTGACACAGATGGAAATTTCCTTATCATCGCTGATTCCTCCCCAGGCTGCATTCATAACATCCGGTTTTCCATCCTCGCCATATGTGGCGATCATTAATACCGGCTGTGGATAAGTATAAGGCTTTGCTCCGAAATCTTTTCTCATGATCTTTCACTCCTTTATTGTATTATTGTTACTTTTTATAAATTGACGTACAAGCTGCAGACCTCCCAACGGAACACAGAATTTATCTCTGTGCTGACTGCATTGCTGATACGTTTCTTCCAAATCAAACCACTGTACCTCTTCTACTTCTTCCTTTTGAAGTGTAAGATGATCGATCTCTACCGGATGGTCATAGATATAAACAAAAGCAATTTCTTCATCCCGAAATAATTTTCCATGAAATTCTCTGGCAAAAGATATGGGGAATTTTCCTGCAAACTGCAAATCAGCTGGTTCTGCATGGATTCCCAGTTCTTCTTCCAGTTCCCGCAATGCTGATTCCATTGGCTCATCACCTGCCTGTATATGACCTGCAGATGAAGTATCAAATTTTCCAGGAAAGGAGTCCTTATTTCTGGATCTTTTTTGAAGAAGAATCTCTGTTTTTTCATTTCCTCGGCGGATGATCCAGATATGAGCAGTACGATGAGGGATTCCTTCTGCGTGAGCAATACTCCTTTCTATAGTTTGTCCGGTGGGATCACCGTTTTCATCTATGATATCAAATAATTCCATTTTTCTGCTTCTTTCTCATATTTTATTCTTTCTTAACCAAATCAATCTCATTCTAGCATGATTTCGAAACAGTTTCCAGCCTGTAAAAAATGCCTGTAAACAGCTCCTTGTTTACAGACACAAAAAAACTCCCCCTGTTGGACTCGAACCAACGACACTGCGGTTAACAGCCGCATGCTCTACCGACTGAGCTAAGGAGGAATACTTAAATATTTAATTTAAGGCTTGTACCTTAAAAACTACATACATGCTTGTTGATGGTTAATCATTTTGTTGAATCAATTTTAACCTGCGTACCGATTCACCTTTTTTCACGGGCTCGCAGCTAAAGCTGCATCGCCTGTTCTTTAGGCTACTCCAGCGGTGGTCATCTCGCAACTTCGTTGCTCGATGTCATTTGCTTCCAAATGTTCAGTCTGTACCATAAATGGTTCTCCACAAGCAAGCTTGTTCCGCCCCATTTCTGTTACATCCTGCCCGCTTCCTCGGCTAGTTGGTCAAGCCCTCACCCGATTAGTAACAGTCAGCTCCATGTGTTACCACACTTCCACCCCTGCCCTATCTACCTCGTCGTCTTCAAGGGGGTTTACTTCACTAAAGAATGGGATATCTCATCTTGAGGGGGGCTTCACGCTTAGATGCCTTCAGCGTTTATCCCTTCCGGACTTGGCTACCCGGCCATGGCTTTGGCAAGCCAACCGGTCCA
>NZ_QRNF01000038.1 GCF_003474435.1 Ruminococcus sp. AF46-10NS | reverse complement strand
ACGGGAGGAGCTTATGCAACAGAATATTGAATTTGAGCGGTGCATTGATTTTCTGGTACGGATGATTGATAAGTACGGCGAAGAAGTCCTCCGGGAGTTGGAGGAAGAACAATGGTTAGGCACTTTCCGTATTTAGCCATTTGTTTATCGTGTATTGCTTTAAACTTTTCTACACGAGAACTGAGTGGAACCATCCATAACAGAGAAGTTTTACTATCACGCAGTACAGTAAAAAATAGGGCGGTATGCACCGCCTTCTTTGTTCTGCATTAAGTTGGAATCCTGTACTTTTTCAAAGTATTCATCTTTAATATGGTAAACGTATCCTTCTTGATATATCATGTTCATTACCTATAAAATAAGCCCTGCCATGCGGCAGCCGAAATTTTCGAGCCAGACATTTATTAGACGCTTCCGGTGAGCGAACAATATTTTCGATGACAGAAATCCCATCGCTATCATTATTATATGGTTGTGGCGAAAATATTTCAATAAAAAATAAAAAATTTACGTAAATCAAAAAATATTGATGAAGTCTACCAATCAGTGTTTTTTCGTTGTATAATGCTTTTGTCGTACAGGGTCACTTTCCTTTGTAATGTTTTCAGCAAATTCATTATACATCATAAAGCCCTGTGCGATATTTTTTTATGAAAAAGTTGTAAAGTGGTGTTATTTTACCTTATCGCAAAGGAATCGGCTTAAATCTTAGTATTATTAGTGCGAATTATTTTTACCTTTCAAAACTGTACGTTTGTTATGCAGGTTGCTTTTTTTTATAGTTAGCTGTAAGATAACAGGAAGACTTGAATACGGAGGAATATCTGTGGCAAAAAAACGAAAACCTAAAATGGAGCTCCGATACTATAAGATGCCGGAGGGGAGTCCGATACTGGCTCTTTTGGGACAGAAATGGATCCAGAATTATGGAAATGATGTGGATTACCTTCATTTTCACAATTATCTGGAGATAGGCTTTTGCTATGAAGGACAGGGATTTTTGATCCTGGGAGAGGATAAGGTCCAGTTTCATGGCAGGGAGCTTACAGTGATTCCACAGAACTATCCCCACACGACCAACAGTGATCTGGGAACGCTCAGCAGATGGGAATATCTTTTTATTGATGTGGAAGGGTTTATGGATAGATTTATTGATAATTCAGTAAAAAAAGAAAAAATAGTTCAGCGGATCAATTCCAGAGCTCTTTTTCTGAACGAAACGGATAACAGATCAATGGCAGGTAAGGTTCTCAAAATCCTGAATATCATGAGGGATGGGGAAGAATTTTATCTGGAAGAGGCCAAGGGGATTCTGGCATCACTCCTGGTAGAGATTGCCAGGGTCAACAGAATTTCAGGAGAAGAGAAATATAGTGAAGATAAAGGAAAGATTACAGATCTGATTTCGCGTTGCCAGGATTATATTTCGGATCATTACATGGAGGATATCCGTATTGACGATTTGGCGGAGCACTGCCATATCAGTGAGACGCATCTGCGACGTATCTTTACATCGTATATGAAAATGAGTCCGCTGGAATATATCAACACCATACGTATCCAGGCGGCCTGTGATTATCTTAAGAAAACAGACCAGCCTATTGCGGATGTGGCACATAAATGCGGCTTCACCACCAATTCCACATTCAACCGGAATTTCAGACAGATTACAGGGATGACACCTCTGGAGTGGAGAAAACGTCCGGAGAATTATGAACAGCAGCTTCTGAAATTTGATATCCACTCTGAAGAAGGGTGGTAGCAAATAAATACAAGAATCTGATGTGAAAAGAAAAGCATAATACATATAAAAATGCTGTACCGGCACATCAGACGGAAAGAGGTAGAAATGTACGACTACAGAATCGTGGAGCAGGTCTCACGAAAAAAGAAACATATGTCAGGAGCACTCCGGAAAGTGATGGTGATTTTTGCTGCTCTTTTTGTGCTGATGGGAATTACTATTTCCCAGGCATTTATGCTTCCCGGATTCCTCCTTGCACTTCTCTATTTTGTGTATGATATTTTCAGTCAGAGAGATTATGAATATACCATGGAGAATGGGGAACTTACCATTGATGTGATCTATGGAAAAAAATACCGAAAAACAGCTCATGTGCTGAAACTGGAAGATATGGAAGTGACAGCTCCCCACTGGCATGAAAAAGTATCAAAATACAAAAAGAACACAGGAACAGAGAAACTGAAAAAATATGATTACACCTCTTATGAAGACGATGTACCGTATTACACTATGATCATAAAAGAGGACGGACAGAAGATAAAACTGCTCCTTGATCTGACAGAAGAAATGCTCCACACAATAAAAACACAGTTTCCGGAAAAGGTTTATTTTGCATAATATGTGGAAATGTTTGTAAAATATGTACAAAAAACAATGAAAAAATTTATGAAATAGAGACAAAGGCCTTCTTTTTTGACGAAAAGCTTCTATAAAATGTCGAAAAAGAAGGTTTTTCTTTGTCGTAACAACGAAAGAACAACGAAAAGCTTCTATAAAATGTCGAAAAAGAAGGTTTTTCTTTGTCGTAACAACGAAAGAACAACCGAAAAATGATAAAAATGTATAAAAAAGAACTTCGACAGGAGAACTAATAGTGCAAAACTAATAAAATGGTTGAAATTGCACATTATATGAACAATTCTGCAAACTATAGAGGAAATACAGATGCTATAATTCATTCATAAGCAAACGGGAAATGCTTAATAAAGGAGGAAAAGTAAATGAAGAAAAAATTACTCGCAGTATTAATGACAGGTATCATGGCAATGTCTTTTGCTGCAACCACTACAGCAGTATATGCAAAAGGTGATGACGATAATACTCTGACTGTATGGGCATGGGATCAGAACTTCAACATCAAGGCTATGAATATTGCAGGTGAGCAGTATGCAAAGGATCACGAAGGATTCAAGGTTGATGTAGTTGAAACATCTTCTGATGACTGCCAGACCAAACTTACAACAGCAGCAAACGCCGGAGATTACAGCACACTTCCGGACATCGTTCTGATGCAGGACAACAGCTATCAGAAATATCTGAAGAGTTATCCGGATGCTTTCACAGATCTGAAGGATATGGATATCAACTGGGATGATTTCGGAAAACTGAAACAGTCCTACTCCATGGTAGATGACACACATTACGGAGTTCCGTTTGATAACGGTGCAGCAATTGCCTGCTATCGTACAGATATTCTGGAAGAAGCAGGATATACCATTGATGACCTTACAGATATCACATGGAGCAAATTCATGGAGATCGGAAAAGATGTTCATGAAAAAACAGGTAAATATCTCCTTACAAGTGAAGCAACAGGCGGCGATACTCTGATGATGATGATCCAGTCCTGTGGAGCAAACTTCGTAAATGATGACGGAGAGGCTTATATCGTTGGCAACGATGTAGCAGAGAAATGCGTAGATCTTTATGTGGATCTTGTAAAGAACAATGTTGTTAAATTAGTAAATAACTGGGATGAGTACATCTCCACAATTACAGGCGGAGAGGCTGCCGGTATCGTTAACGGTAACTGGATCACAGCTACACTGATGGGAACAGAGGATCAGAAGGGTCTGTGGCAGATCACAACAATGCCGAAAGTTGACGGCGTTGATACAGCTACAAACTATGCAAACAATGGCGGATCTTCCTGGTACATTACATCCAACTGCAAGAATGTAGAGCTTGCTGAGGACTTCCTTGCAAGCACATTTGGTTCCAGCACAGACTTCTATGATGCAATCCTTCCGGAAACAGGTGCAATTTCCTGCTACCTGCCGGCTGGTGAGTCTGAGGTTTACAATGAGCCAAGCGAGTTCTTCAATAACCAGCCGATCTTCTCAACAATTGTAGAGTACTCTTCACACATTCCGGAATTTACAAAAACTCCGTACCACTATGAGGCAAGAGAGTGCATCAACACAGCTGTTGTTAATATTGTAAACGGCGCAGATAAAGAATCTGCACTTCAGGAAGCACAGGATACACTGGCATTCAAGATGACAGAGTAAAGCTGAAATATTAATGAAATACAGGGCAGGGGACTGCATGCAGTCCCTTGTCTTATGTAAAGGTTTAGATGTTTGAAAGGAGGAGTTCCTGTGAATTCCAAAAAAAGTGGCATGTCTCTGGTAGCGAAACAAAGAGCGGCCGGCTGGATCTTTCTGGCACCGGCAACCATTATGATCGCTGTCATGAGTTTTTATCCGATGATCCGCGCATTTATCATTTCTTTACAGACAGGTTCCGGAGCAAACATGAGGTTTGCGGATCCGATCTTCAGTAACTATAAACGTATTATGATGGATAAGGTATTCCAGCAGTCCATTGTCAATACATTTCTGTATCTTATTATCCAGGTGCCGATCATGCTGATCCTTGCGATCCTGCTCGCACAGCTTCTGAATAACAAAGATCTGAAATTCAAAGGATTTTTCCGTACATGCGTATTCCTTCCATGTGCGACATCTCTTGTATCTTATTCCCTGATCTTCCGTTCCATGTTTGCAACAGATGGCCTGATCAACAGTATCCTGATCAAACTTGGAATTTTAACAACCGGTTATAACTTCCTTGGAAACTCCACAAGTGCAAAGATTGTTATTATCATCGCGCTGATCTGGAGATGGACTGGATATAACATGGTATTTTATCTTGCAGGACTTCAGAATATCGAATATTCCGTATATGAGGCAGCAAAGATCGATGGAGCCAATGGCTGGAAGACTTTCTGGAAAATTACAGTACCGCTTCTGAAACCGACGATCATCATGACATTCATCATGTCTATTAATGGTACACTGCAGTTGTTCGATGAGTCTGTCAACCTGACAAAAGGTGGCCCGGCTAACTCAACCATCACAATGTCTCACTATGTTTACAATACATGTTTTATTAATGTGCCAAACTTCGGATATGCTGCAGCAATGTCATTTATCATATTTATCATGGTAGCTATCCTGGCCTTTATCAACTTGAAAGTAGGTGATACACGTGACTGAGAAAAAGAACAAATCCGCGATCCAGAGAAGATTGATCCCTACATATATTTTCCTGATCATCGTATCATTTATCTCTGTATTTCCGTTGTACTGGATGATCTCCGCAGCAACCAATACATCCACAGATGTATCCAGAGGCCGGATTCTTCCGGGTACATATTTCATGCAGAACTTTAAGAACCTGACAGCACAGCAGCCGCTGTGGAGAGCACTTGGAAACTCTCTGTTTTATGCGGTTCTGACTACTGTTATCTGTCTTCTGATCTGCTCTATCGCAGGTTATGGATTTGAGGTATATCATGACAGATGGAAAGACAGACTGTTCTCCATCCTGCTTCTTGCAATGATGGTTCCTCAGGTTGCCACAATGGTTCCGTTATTTAAGATGTTCTCCAAAGCAGGCCTCTTAAATACAGCGGTAGGTTTTATCCTTCCGATCATTTCCACACCATTTATGATCATGATGTTCCGTCAGAATGCAAGAGCATTCCCAATCGATATCATTGAAGCAGCTCGTATTGACGGATTAAGTGAGGTAAGGATCTTTTTCCAGATGTTTATTCCGACTATGAAATCTACATATGCGGCAGCAGCAGTTATCACATTCATGAATGCATGGAACTCGTATCTGTGGCCGAAGGTAATCATGACAGACAACAAAGCAATGACAATGCCGATGCTGATCGCCAACCTGATTACAGGCTATGTAACGGATTATGGTATGCTGATGTGCGGTGTATTATTCTGTTCCATCCCGACTATGATCGTGTTCTTCGTATTACAGAAACAGTTTGCAGAAGGTATCACAGGAGCTGTTAAATAAGAGTTGCTGGTCATGGAGTGAGCAGTAGCAAATAAGAATCAAATTCAAAAGGATGCTGTCGAAATCTGTAGGTGTATTGTATAATATGCTTCAAGTGGATCACGCAGCATCCTTTTTATAAAGTGTCATAATAAAAATATAAGGAGAAAGAAAAAATGGCAAAGCAGATCAGATATGACCATTTTCTGCATGGCGGTGATTACAACCCGGAGCAGTGGCTTGACAGACCGGACATTCTGAAAAAAGACATTGAATATTTTAAGAAGGCACATATCAATACCGTTTCCATGGGAATGTTTTCCTGGGCTGTACTGGAACCGGAAGAAGACAGATATAATTTTGACTGGCTGGAAGATGTGATCAATAATCTTTATAAAGAAGGCATTTACACGATTCTTTCCACACCATCCGGAGCAAGGCCTAAATGGATGGCAGATAAATATGAAGAAGTTCTCCGTGTGGATCCGGACAGGACAAGAAGATTTTTTGGCGGAAGGCATAACCACTGTTACACGTCTCCGGTATACAGGGAAAAGATTTACAATATAAATAAGAAACTTTCCGAACACTTTGGCAAACATCCGGCAGTAATTCTCTGGCATATTTCCAATGAATACGGCGGCGAATGCCACTGTCCTTTGTGCCAGGAAAAATTCAGGGAATGGCTGAAAGAGAAATACGGAACTATTGAGAATTTAAATTCAAGCTGGTGTACAACATTCTGGAGCCATACTTATAACAGCTTTGACCAGATCGAAAGCCCTTCCCCAAAAGGGGAAAATGCCCTCCATGCTCTGAGCCTTGACTGGAAGCGTTTTGTCACAGACCGGACAGTAGATTTTATGAGACATGAGATTTCTGCGATTCGTGCAGGTGGATCAGAGCTTCCTGCAACAGCGAACCTGATGTACGATTATGATGGACTGGATTATAAGAAATTTAAAGATGTCATGGATATCGTATCCTGGGATAATTATCCAAGCTGGCATAAAAAAGACGAGTATACGACAGCTGTTGACGGAGCCATGCAGCACGACCTTATGCGAAGTATCAGGAAAGCACCGTTCCTTTTGATGGAATCCTGTCCTTCTGCAACCAACTGGAAGCCCATCAACAAACTGAAGAAGCCGGGAATGCATCTGGCGGCGTCCCTCCAGGCAGTTGCCCATGGTTCAGACAGTGTACTGTATTTTCAGCTTCGACAAAGTCAGGGTGCATCTGAGAAATTCCATGGTGCTGTGATTGATCATTACGGTGGCGACGATACCAGAGTTTTCCGCGAGGTTACAGAGGTTGGAGAGGCACTGGAACAGATCCGGGAGATTGTTGGAAGCGAAATAAAATGTCAGGCAGCAGTTCTCTATGACAGAGAAAATGACTGGGCACTGAAAGATGCCCAGGGACCGCGGAACGAGGATATGCACTATCAGGAATGTGTGCAGAAACAGTACCGTGCACTTCGAAGAAAGGGCTGCAATACGGATATTATTACGATGGAACATGATCTTTCAGATTATAAATTGTTGACAGTGCCAATGGCCTATATGTTCTATCATGGTTATGCAGAAAAACTTTGCACCTTTGCAGAAAATGGCGGTACACTTGTAATTTCCTACTGGTCAGGTCTTGTAGATGAGACGGATAAATGTTATCTTGAAGGTACACCTAACGGACTGATGGAAGCTGCCGGTATCCGTACAGAAGAGATCGATGCGCTATATGACTGGGAAGAAAATCACGGAATCCCGGAAACAGGAAATCATCTTGGAATCACAAAGAGTTATACCTGTAAAAATCTCTGTGAGCTTGCGAAAGTTTCGGATGCAGAAGTGATGATGCGCTATAGCGAGGATTTTTATCAGGGATATCCGGTTCTGACACATAAAAAATATGGAAAAGGCCATGTTTATTATGTTGCAGCAGATATGGAAGCTGCTTTTTATGAAGATTTCCTTGGCCGCGCTGCAGACGAGGCAGGAGTGGATACACCACTTGATTTTGTGCCGGAAGGTGTTTCCGTGACAACCAGGGAGACTGAAGATACAGAGTATCTTTTTATCCAGAATTTTGCCGGAAAAATGCAGACAGTATCTGTGCCGGAAGAATATGAAGTTTTATATGGAACAGACAGTGAGAATATGAGTCCGCTGCAGACCAGAGTTCTCAAACGCAAAAAATAAAAATATCAGAAAGCATATCGGCCGGAGACTGATGTGCTTTTTGGTACTGTAGGGGGGCAAAAAGAGAAGGTAATATGAACGAAACATTAAAAGAACAGATAAAAAAGATTGCAGACGGTTTTGATTTTACAGGGGAGCTTGTTTCATGCAGACCCTGCGGAAGCGGGCATATCAATGGAACCTATCTTCTGAAATACAGAATTGGAAATATGGGTTCCATTAAGGTGATATTACAGAAGATCAACGGTGATATATTTAAAAATCCCGAAGAACTGATGGACAATATTGCAGGGGTGACAGAGCATCTGAGATGTAAGATCATTGAGAATGGAGGGGATCCGGAACGTGAAGTCCTGAATCTGATCCCTGCAAAAGATGGAAAAAAATATCTGATTGATGAGAACGGATCGTACTGGAGATCCTATATTTTCATTACAGATGCAGTAAGCTATGATCTTGTAGAGAAACCGGAAGATTTTTACGAAAGTGCGGTTGCATTTGGGAGATTCCAGGAAATGCTGGCAGACTATCCTGCTGAAACACTTCATGAGACGATCCGGGATTTCCACGATACAAAGAAACGTCTCCAGGCATTAAAAAATGCTGTGAAAGAAGATGTCTGCCACAGGGCATCCGGCGTGCAGGAAGAAATCAATTTCGCGTTGGAACATGAAGAGATAGCCGATGTGTTCGGAGATCTTTTGCGGAAAGGAGAACTTCCCTTAAGAGTCACCCACAATGATACGAAACTGAATAATGTTATGATCGATCTTGCAACGGGAAAAGGCATCTGCGTGGTGGATCTGGATACTGTGATGCCCGGGCTTGCCATGAATGATTTCGGTGATGCCATCCGTTTTGGAGCCAGCACGGCACTTGAGGATGAAAAAGACTTAAGCAAAGTTTCCTGTAATATGGAATTGTATGAAGCCTATGTGAAAGGATTTCTGGAAAGCTGCGGAGATAAGCTTACCAGGAAAGAAATCGAGTTTCTTCCAATGGGAGCCAAGGTGATGACTTATGAATGTGGTATCCGTTTTCTTACTGATTATCTGGAAGGAGACCATTATTACAAGATCGACCGGGAAGAGCATAATCTGGACAGATGCCGGACTCAGTTTAAGCTGGTAAAGGATATGGAACAGAAATGGGATATCATGCAGGAAATTGTGCACAGATATCAGAAATAGATGATTTTCCTGAAAAAATATAATGGAGGTAGAACAAAAATGAAAGAGACAAAAGGAAGGGTAACGATCCCTACAGACCTTGATGTGATCCCTGAAACTCTGGAAATGCTGGATGAATGGGGAGCAGATGCTATCCGCGACTGTGACGGAACGGAATTTCCGGCAGAGCTGAAAGAGACGGGAGCCAAGATCTATGCCACATACTACACAACCAGAAAAGATAATGCCTGGGCAAAGGCACATCCGGAAGAAATCCAGCAGATGTATATCATGACAGCTTTTCACACAGCAGTTTCCGATACGCTGGAAATCCATCTGATGGATCATCTGTATCCGGATATGCTGGCTGTAAATACCAGAGATGATATTAAACGCTGGTGGGAGGTTATCGATCGTACCACAGGGGAAAACGTGAGCACAGAAGACTGGACTTATGATGAAAAATCAGGAAATATTGTGATCAGACCAGCCAAAGAATTTCATGAGTATACGGTAAGTTTTCTGGCGTATATTATGTGGGACCCTGTACATATGTACAATGCAGTAGTCAATGACTGGAAGGATGTGGAGCCGCAGATCACCTTTGATGTGCGTCAGCCTGCAACACGTGCACATTCCCTGGAACGACTGAGAAGATTTCTGGATTCCCATGATTATGTGAAGGTGGTGCGTTTTACAACATTTTTCCATCAGTTTACCCTGATCTTCGATGAGCTTGCCAGAGAAAAATATGTAGACTGGTTCGGTTATTCCGCGTCAGTGAGTCCATATATTCTGGAGCAGTTTGAAAAAGAAGTGGGATACAGATTCCGTCCGGAATTCATTATTGATCAGGGATATATGAACAATACATACCGTATTCCGTCAAAGGAATTTAAAGATTTCCAGGCATTCCAGAGAAGAGAAGTTGCCAAGCTTGCAAAAGAAATGGTAGATATTGTCCATGAATATGGAAAGGAAGCCATGATGTTTATGGGAGATCACTGGATCGGCATGGAGCCTTTTATGGACGAGTTTGCTTCCATCGGACTGGATGCAGTTGTGGGAAGTGTTGGAAATGGCGCAACATTGCGGCTGTTCAGCGATATTAAAAATGTGAAATATACAGAAGGAAGATTTCTGCCATACTTTTTCCCGGATACTTTCCATGAAGGTGGCGATCCTGTAAAAGAAGCGAAAGTAAACTGGGTGACAGCAAGAAGAGCGATTCTCCGAAGCCCGATCCAGAGAATCGGTTACGGCGGTTATCTGAAGCTGGCTCTGGAGTTCCCGGATTTTGTACAGTATATTAAAGAAGTCTGCCAGGAATTCCGTGTGCTTTATGACAATATCCGGGGAACAACACCTTACTGCGTGAAACGTGTGGCAGTCCTGAACTGCTGGGGAAAAATGCGCTCCTGGGGTAACCATATGGTACATCATGCAATCTATTACAAGCAGAATTATTCGTATTTCGGAATTATCGAGGCCTTAAGCGGTGCACCATTTGATGTTTCTTTTATCAGTTTTGACGATATCCGTGAGAACAAAGATATTTTAAAAGATTTCGATGTGATCATCAATGTGGGAGACGCGGACACTGCACAGTCCGGCGGAGCGAACTGGGCTGATCCTGAGATCCTTACAGCTGTGAGAAAATTTGTTTATAATGGCGGCGGTTTCATTGGTGTAGGGGAACCGGCTGCTCATCAGTGGCAGGGAAAATTCTTCCAGCTGGATGATATTTTAGGTGTGGAGGAAGAACGAGGATTTAATCTCAACACAGATAAGTATAACTGGGAAGAGCATAAGAACCATTTTATCCTGGAAGATACAGACGGAACTGTAGATTTTGGCGAAGGAAAAAAGAATATTTTTGCACTGCCTGAGACAGAAATCCTGATCCAGAAAGATCAGGAGGTGCAGATGGCAGTAAAAACATTTGGAAAAGGACGCGGCGTTTATATCAGCGGACTTCCTTACAGCTTCTGCAACAGCCGTGTCCTTTACAGGGCGGTGCTCTGGTCTGCGGCGGCAGAGGAGGAACTTCACTGCTGGTTTTCTTCCAATTACAATGTGGAAGTGCACGCTTATGTAGAAAATGGTAAATACTGTGTGGTAAACAACACTTATGAGCCACAGGATACTGTTGTTTACACAGGCGATGGAAGCAGCTTTGACCTTCATCTGGAGGCCAATGAGATCCGTTGGTATCAGATTTAAAAAAACAGCTCAGATAAATCAGGAAGAGCTGTTGACAGTGCCTGTAAGTAAGGGTATAATAGTACGGATCTAAGAAAAGAATATATGGGCAAAGCAGTTGAAAAGCTGTGACGCAAAGCTATAGGGCCTTTAAAATGGCAGCCAGTTGCAGGGATTAGAAACAGGGAACGGTATAGTTGCATGTCTATATCCTGACCCTGTTTTTTTTAGTGTGTAAAAATACGTGAGAGTATATGCCCGTGCGTCATGGATCAAACTCGGGAAAACTGCTGCAGTTGGGAATACGGAGTGAATGATTGATGAATACGGAGTTGTTTAAAGGAGAAAAATTATATTCGTCTGGTGATTTTAAGCTTTGCAGGGAGTCATATGCTGCCATAAGTATTGCCCTTGAAGATAATCAGGCGGTAGGCATTATAGCCGGTTATTATGACGAGGATCTTACCATAGCATATGTGAGTGAATTTTTTCTGCATAATCTGGGATACGGTTATGAAGAATTTATGGAAGTGGTTTCGGGATCACTGAAAAATGTATTCTGTGGTGAGAATGATGGTTTTATCCGGAATGAGTGTTTGGTGAAAATCCATGGTTCAGAGGATGTGAAGATGCTGAATAAAGAAGGAGCACCTGTGAAAATACGTGCCTATAAAACAGATTCCTTTGACAATGAGGGAACACCGCTCTGGATTTTGTCTGCTCATATTGATGAGATGCAGGAAAACATGCAGCTGGTCAACCAGGTCATAATCTCAGGCTTCTGGTCTGTGAAATGTGATCAGCATGGAAAACCCACAGATGTTTTTTTCAGTCATGAATTCCGAAAAATGCTGGGATACCACAATATACTGGATTTTCCCGACAGCCTGGAAACCTGGCAAGCAGGAGTACATCCTGGTGATATTGAAATGGTTGACAAGGCTTTTTATGATGCTTTTCGGGATTGTACAGACGAGACAAAATATGATGTGGAATATCGGATGCGTCTGGCAGACGGCAGTTATCAGTGGTTCAGGGACAAGGGCGAAGTCAGCCGCTGTGCGGATGGCACCGCTTTTTATATGGCGGGAATTTTTGTAAACATTGATAAAGAGAAAAAAGCAGCGCAGTACACCCGGAGAGCAGATGCTTTTCACCGCGCATACACGAAAGCCAACCTCTGTGAATATTATGTGGATCTTAAAGAAAACAGTTTTGATTCCATGAAAGTGGAGGAAGGGCTGGCAGGATTGTTCGGGAAAAACATCACATGGGATGAGATGATCGGTCGTTTCACGGATACTTATGTGGTTTGGGAAGACCGTGAAATGATGAAACAATTCTATGATCGGGCTTATATTGCCAGGAAGCTGGAAGAGGGAAGCGAAGAGATCAATCTGGAGTGCAGGATCCTGATGAACGGAAATATGCGCTGGATACGAAATGTGATCATCCGGGACTCTGCCGGGGATACGCCTCGTTATGCGCTGATTTTTGTAAGTGATGTCACAGAAGCAAAAAGAAAAGAAGAAAATTTTAAGGAAATAACCAACCAGAACAGGATCATGAATCAGCTGATCAAAGGTATGGTAAAGTTTGTTGACTGTTATGCAGCATGTGATCTGGAACGGGATATTTATCATTTTTACAGTCAGAATATGAATGACTCTGCATGTAAACCGGAGGGAAAATACTGCGAATTTGTAGAGTTTATGGCATCCAGATTTAAGACCGTTTCCGGTAATCTTACTCTGAAGCAGGCTTTTTCAGTGGAAAATATCCGGAAAATGCTGAAAGGGCCGGATGATATTTACCGTTTTGAATATTGTACCAGGGATGAGAAACAGTTTAAATCTATTGCAATCTCGCCACTTGCATGGAAAGAGGGAAAGGCAGTGACGGTGCTTTTTATATCCCATGATACCACGAACTTTCTGAAGGATTCTGCAGATATTTCTGCAAACTGGAAGGGCACATATCAGAGTTAAGGCAGCATTGACAGGAAAAAGAAAACATAATATAATAAATTCATTCCAAAAGAGGGAAAACGAAGCTGTTACAATAGAAAAAATCTATTATAACAGCTTTTTTGTTACTGTTGACAAACAATTTTGCTTACAAAGAGGAGGCCTTTATGAACAAAAAAATCAAGACAGTGTTTTCGTATCTGATGATCATCATAGGGGCGATATTGGCCAGCTTTTCGGTTGCCTGTATCCTGCTTCCCAATGATGCCATTGATTACGGAACTGCCGGAATCGCCATTATCATAAGCAAGCTGACTGGGTATAATCTGTCGCTTTGTGTACTGCTTGTTTTTCTTCCGTTTCTTGTTGCCGGGATCATTCTGATCGGCAAATACTTCTTTGCGAAAACATTCGTGGGTTTTGTTGTCTATACCATAGGCCTGTCGTACTTTGAAAAAATTCCCTTTGAACTTAATACGGAACATTTTATTGCAGTGGCTTTCGGCGGTGCGATCCTTGGTGTGGGACTTTCCCTGATCCTTCGAAATGGCGGCTGTATTGACGGCTCTGAGATCTTTGCCAATATTATTGTAAAAAAAATCTACAATCATTCCGGCAAGGATTACAGTATTTCCTACATATTAATTGCATTCAATGCCTGCGTATACGGAGCTGTGTTCGTTCTTCTTGACCGGGATTCTGCACTGTTAAGTCTTCTTGTGTATATTGTGGCAACTTCCATTATCGATCATTTCACTGATCATTTCGAGGCACTGAAACAGGTAACGATCATCACAAAAGATCCGGATGCCATTATCCACGATATCAGGGAAGAGCTGAACAAAACCTGTACCATTATCAATTCTTCAGGGGTGATCGCAGGGGAAAACAAAACGCTGATCTGTTATGTGAATTATTTTGAACTGCAGAAAGTGAAAGAGATCATTTCCAGAAATAAAGGATCTTTCAGTACGGTTTCAACCATTGATGAGATCCTGCGATAAGAGTTTACAATAAAAGCTAGGCTTTTCTTCGGAAAAATGTTATCCTTTATAAGGATGAGGAAAAAAGCAAAGGAGAAGGATTATGAATTTATCAGAGAAATATGAATTTCGTTCCATACGTAGGGAGGAAGCAGAGCAGGTGGCAGAACTCGAGCAGATCTGTTTTCCTCCGGCAGAGGCGATAAGCAGAGAGGATATTATAGACCGGGTGAAAAAAATCCCGGAGCTGTTTCTTGTGGCAGAAGACAGGGAAAAAGGAAAACTGGCAGGATATCTTACGGGTCTTACAACAGATGAGGAAGTTTTTCAGGATAAATTCTTCACAGATGCAGATCTGAGCACACCGAATGGTAAGAACAATATGCTCCTTGGACTGGGAGTTCTTCCGGAATACCGTGGACAGGGACTTGCCAGAGAACTGATGAGGCGCTATCTCGCCAGGGAGCAGGCAAGGGGAAGAAAGAGAGCAATCCTTACCTGTGTGGATGGTAAAATTGGAATGTATGAGAGGATGGGATTTGAATATATAGGAACTTCTGCTTCTGTTCTCGGAAATGCGAAATGGAATGAGATGGGGTATATTTTTTCATAGAAACCGATAAATGTTATATTTCAGATAGCAAGAGATGTGGTGCACTGTAAAATATCAAAAGGTGAAATATTTGAACATTTTCATCAAAAAAGTGCATAGCAATAAGGAGATAAAAATGCTATATTGTGTTTCCCATATCCGGATTGTAAAAAAACAGGCAGCATGGTATCATAAGGGCAGAAGAAAAAGGAGAGGCTAAATTAAGAAAGGAAGCGGAAACTATGTATCAGAAATTAATGACATGTCTGGAAAGTGTAAGAAAGAAAACAGATTTCAAACCGGAAATCGCACTGGTTCTTGGATCTGGACTTGGTGATTTTGCAGAGCGGATCCAGATCGAACAGATCATTAAATATACAGATATTGAGGGATTTCCGGTATCTACAGTAGAAGGGCACAAAGGATGCTTTGTATTAGGCTATGTAGAGAAAACGCCGGTTGTGATCATGCAGGGCCGTGTTCATTATTATGAAGGATATCCAATGTCTGACGTAGTTCTTCCGATACGTCTGATGGGGCTGCTTGGGGCAAAAAAACTTCTTCTTACAAATGCGGCCGGAGGTGCAAATCCATCTTTTCATCCCGGCGATTTTATGCTGATCACAGATCATATCACAACAGGAGTTCCAAGCCCTCTCATCGGACCCAATATTGATGAACTGGGAACAAGATTTCCGGATATGAGTGAAGTATACAGCCGACGTCTTCAGGACGTGATTCGCAAATGTGCGGCAGAATGCGGAATCAAACTCCAGGAAGGTGTTTATGTGCAGTTTACAGGACCTAACTATGAGACTCCGGCAGAGATCAGGCTTGCTCAGAGGTGGGGCGGAGATGCTGTTGGAATGAGTACAGCATGCGAGGCTATGGCTGCACGCCATATGGGAATGGAAGTCAGTGGAATTTCCTGTATTACTAATATGGCAGCAGGAATTTCGAAAGAGGCACTGAATCATGAAGAAGTGCAGGAGACAGCAGACCGTGTGGCAATATATTTCCGGAAACTGGTTGAGAACGTTGTTGTAAATATGTGATCCTGCAAAAGAAAATCAGAATAAAAGGAAAAGAGAAACACAAATGATAACATTAAATGATTACCTGTATTCCGGAGATACACTTCTTCGGATACTGAAAAGATATATCCGGAATCTGAGAGCAGAAGCAAAAGAAAAGCACAATGAGATTGATTTGGTGCACTGTAATTTTCTGATTCAGATTCAGGAACTTCTGGAGCATAATGATTTCCTTACAGCCCAGTCTCAAAAGATCCGGGAATTTTATAAATATATGGCCGGAGAGTATCCGTTTCTTGCATTTACATTCAAAGGCAGAATCAAATCACTGATCCGTGCGGAGGAGAAATTCAACGGATATGTTGTGGAATATATTTATGATTATTATAAAGATCACGGGAAATATCCGTCTGTATCCCAGATCAAAGAACGATTAAGCTGCTTTCGGGATTTTATTGCATACAGGATCGTTATTGCAATGCCGAGATGTCATCTGAAAAATGGAGAGAACCTCCGGAATGAAGAACTACGTTATCTTTACGAGATCGCTAACGTGCTTCCTGGGTTTCTGGAGGAGAGAGGATTTACCGCGGAGCCTGCCAGAGGCGTTCAGGAAAGTACTTCTCCATTGCTCAGCGAGGATGCAAAACCTTATTACAGAGACTATATCTGTCATAATAAAGAGGATGATTATCAGTCTTTACATATTACATTTTATGATAACAGTTCCAGAAGCTACATGGAGGTGCAGCTTCGTACAAAAGATATGGATGATGTGGCGGAAATCGGTTCTGCCAACCATTTAAGTTACGAGAAAAAACAGGAAAGTGAGCGCAGAAGAAGAGATGCGGTTCCGGAAGGGGAATGCATCTATTTTGATGAGGCCTATGAGAGGGGCATGAAGCTTCTTGGACTGGATCTTGCAAAGCTGGATGTGAATATGTTCGGTGCAGTGAACAACAGCCTGATCAATGATGGCTGCGGGCTTTTCCGCGGAAGGATGATCCTTCCCTATGAGCATCTTTCACGTTTTCAGAATGATATCATTGACTGAAGAAAAACTTTCACGCAGATCCTTTTGTTTGCGCTTCCTGAGAAATAGGGAGATCAGAGAAGAAAACTATTGTATAAAAGAAATCAGCACATTGCTGCGGAACGAATCATTCCATAACATTGTGCTGATTTCTGTTTTTTTATATTGTAATTACATATTCAATGTAGCTTCTTTTGCATTTTCTTTCTCAGGAAAGATATGTCTGAAGATGAAGCGTACGATCGGGCCGGCGTAGATCAGCTGCCAGAAAAATGCTACCGGGAAGTTCATAAAAGTTGTCTGCAGCCAGACGGCGATAAACTGATTTCCTGCATGTTTAAAGAAAAGTGTTGCAAAAAAGCTCATCATCGGACACATAAAAGCAACAGAAGCAACGGAAATCGCAAGGATCATGCTGAATGGATGGCAGCTGCGGAAATCTACCATGCGGTTTGCGCAGGCAAAAGCAAGTTTGGATACAATAAAGAAATCAAGAACAAATGCAATCGGTCCCATAAATGTCAGTTCATGAAAAGCGGAAAGGAAAACCTGATTTGTCATCGCACCTGTGTTCAGTACAATGTTGTAGCAGATCATGGCATAAACCATGAAAAATACCATGATAATAGTAAAAATAACTTCCTGGAATTTGTTTTTTGGCATAAAAAATCCTCCTTTAAAATGATTAAATAATAATGTAAACCTTAGAGCATGTGTTGTTCGTTAATCATTCAGGAGAATGTGCGTTTCCAATATATGACAGGATTTTTGTCATAAACCATATTCGATTTTTAACCAAATTATATTTGGTTTTAGGTAAGCAATAAAGCGGTCTGCATATACTGCCTGACATCGGCGATTATATTATCATAACAGTGAAAGAGTTGTCAATACGTAAAATTCACACAATTTCTTTAAATATTCTGAAAATACTAAAAGACGTAAATGAGAAAAAACAGACAATAACCCCTCTTGACTGCATAAGTTAGATGTGATAAACTTACAACTAGTTAGCGGATTCTAACTATTGCGTGAATAATTGTGACGGGCCGTATCCCCTGACAATAACGGCCCGGGCAGTGTTTGCGGACAGGGCGAAAAGGCCGGACAGGAGGATAAATATCAAATGGAATATTTGGAGATTGAGAAAGTCATTGGAAGAGAGATCATTGATTCAAGAGGAAATCCGACCGTAGAGGCGGAAGTTTATCTGGCAGATGGAACTATCGGAAGAGGAGCAGCACCGAGCGGAGCATCCACAGGAGAATTCGAAGCACTTGAGCTGAGAGATCAGGATAAGAGCCGCTTCGGAGGAAAAGGTGTTTCCAAAGCTGTTGAAAATATCAATACAGTTATCAACGATGCGTTGACAGGAATGGATGCATCTGATATTTATGCTGTGGACGCTGCCATGATCAAGGCAGATGGAACAAAAGATAAATCCAAACTTGGCGCAAATGCCATTCTTGCTGTATCTATTGCATGTGCACGTGCAGCAGCAATATCCCTTGACATTCCGCTTTACAGATTCCTTGGCGGCGTGAACGGAAACAGACTTCCTGTTCCGATGATGAACATCTTAAACGGCGGTGCACATGCTGCAAACACTGTAGATGTTCAGGAGTTCATGATCATGCCTGCGGGAGCACCAAGTTTCAAGGAAGGACTTCGCTGGTGTACAGAAGTTTTCCATGCACTTGCCGCACTTCTCAAAGAGAAAGGTCTTGCAACAAGCGTTGGTGATGAAGGTGGTTTTGCACCGGATCTTGGAAGTGATGAGGAAGCAATCGAGTACATTCTTGAGGCAGTAAAGAAAGCAGGATATGAGCCGGGAAAAGATTTCGTTCTTGCAATGGATGCTGCATCCAGTGAGTGGAAGGGAAGCCAGAAGGGAGAGTACGTTCTTCCGAAATGCGGAAAGAAATTTACATCAGCCCAGCTTGTTGAGCACTGGAAGAACCTGATCGAGAAATACCCGATCTATTCCATCGAGGATGGTCTTGATGAGGAAGACTGGGAAGGATGGCAGATCATGACAAAAGAGCTCGGCGGAAAAGTGCAGCTTGTAGGTGATGACCTGTTCGTTACAAATACAGAGCGTCTTGAAAAAGGTATCAGCCTTGGCTGCGGAAACTCCATTCTGATCAAACTGAATCAGATCGGTTCTGTATCCGAGACATTGGAAGCAATCAAGATGGCACACAAGGCAGGCTACACAGCAATTTCGTCCCACCGTTCCGGCGAGACAGAAGATACAACTATCGCAGATCTTGCAGTAGCACTGAATACCTGCCAGATTAAGACAGGAGCACCGTCCAGAAGCGAGCGTGTTGCTAAATATAATCAGCTTCTCCGCATAGAGGAAGAGCTTGGTGAGGCAGCTGTATATCCGGGATTCCAGGCCTTCAATATTAAGCGATAATTCAGAAAGCTGCAAAGAATAACATATTTTTGAAAAAGGTGCGCTTTGGCGCATCTTTTTTTGGCAAAAATAAGGTTGCCAGATTTGTAAAAATGGTATATTATGTTTTACAGCCGCGTGAAAAAATATAAAATTGAATATTGGAGATGCTATGAAAGAATACGTAAATACTTTTCTGCATTACAGGTTTCTTTTGAAAGAACTTGTAAAAAAAGGAATCAAACTGAAGTACAGACGTTCTTATCTTGGTATCGTCTGGTCCCTTTTGGAGCCATTGCTTACCATGATGGTACTGACGATCGTGTTTGGTACTCTGTTTGGAAATAAGGATAAGACATTCCCTGTATACATCCTTACCGGACGTCTGATGTACAGCTATTTTTCAAGTTCCACAACACGGGCTCTGAAATCAGTCAGGGCAAATGCGGGAATGATCAAGAAAGTTTATGTGCCTAAGTATATTTACCCGTTATCAAGTGTACTTTATAATTATGTGATCTTTTTGATTTCATTGATTGTGTTAGCTATCGTTAGTGTTGTATTAGGAATACAGCCTACTATTTACATGCTGCAGATACCAGTTGCACTGATATTGCTGCTGCTGCTTTCATATGGATTTGGAATGATACTTTCTACTATCGGTGTCTTTTTCAGAGACATGGAATATTTATGGTCAGTAGCGTTGATGATTATTATGTATACATGTGCGATTTTCTACTATCCGTCTAAACTCTTAAAAAGTGGATTTTCATGGATACTGAAATTCAATCCTCTGTATTGTACGATCAGCATTTTTCGTTCCGCTATGTTTGGCGAGATGATGAATATGCATTATTTTGCATATGCACTGGGATTCAGTGTAGTGTCGATTCTGATCGGAATGATCTGTTTCAAAAAGAAGCAGGATGAATTTATACTTTATATATAATTGCGGATCTACAGGAGAGAAAAATGGGAAAACCGGCAGTTGTAGTAGACAATGTGAGTATGAAATTTAATCTCAGCAAGGAAAAGGTTGATAACCTGAAAGATTATCTGATTAAATTCATAAAAAAAGAAATTAAATATAATGAATTCTGGGCTCTTCAGAATGTGAATTTTGAAGTCCAGAAGGGAGACCGTGTTGGAATCCTGGGACTGAACGGAGCTGGAAAAAGTACTCTGCTTAAAGTAATCGCAGGTGTATTCAAGCCTACTGAAGGCAAGGTTATCAGGAATGGAAGACTGGTACCGCTTCTTGAACTTGGGGCAGGATTTGATCCACAATATACAGGTCGTGAGAATATTTATCTTTATGGAGCAATGCTTGGATATTCCAAAAAGTTTATTGAAGAGAAATTTGATGAGATCGTTGAGTTTTCAGAGCTGAAGGAATTTATTGATGTACCGATCAAGAACTATTCTTCCGGTATGAAGGCGAGACTTGGATTTTCCATTGCAACGCTGATATCACCGGACATCCTGATTCTGGATGAGGTACTTTCCGTAGGAGATGCCAAATTCAGGAAAAAGAGTGAAAAAAAAGTTCTCAGTATGTTTGATAAAGGTGTGACTGTTTTATTTGTATCACATTCCCTGCAGCAGGTACAGCGCCTGTGCAATAAGGCGATGATCCTGGAAAAGGGAAAACTGATCGCATACGGTGATATTGATGAAGTTTCAGAAAAATATGAGAAAATGATCGAGTGATCGAAATTAAACAAAAGGGCAGGAATGCCCGACAGGCAGATAGCCAGACAATTTGCAGAAGTTTATGCAAAGGTCTGGCTATTGTGTTATGATATCGTGAAAGAACAGGGAGGAAAAATAATGACTTTACAGCAGATTCTTGAAGAAGTAAAAAACGGACAGCTCTCTGTGGAGCATGCAGAAAACCTTCTGAAAAAAGAAGGATACGAAGAAATGGATTATGCGAAACTGGATACCACAAGGAAAGAGCGTACCGGTTTTGCAGAAGTAGTTTACTGTGCGAGAAAAGCAGACGAACATCTTCTGAACATTTATCAGAAGCTTTATAAAGAGGATGGGGAGGTCTTTGGCACCAGGGCATCCCAGCATCAGTATGAGCTGGTGAAAAGTGTTCTTCCCCAGGTTGTCTATGATCCTGTTTCCGGGATACTGAAGATCGAGAAGGAAAGGAAACGTATCGGAAAAGTGGCAGTTTGTACAGCAGGAACTGCAGATATTTCTGTTGCCGAGGAAGCTGCCCAGACAGCAGAGTATTTCGGAACTCATGTGGAGCGGATCTATGATGTGGGAGTCAGTGGCATGCACAGGCTTTTTTCCAGGCTGGATACGATCCGGAATGCAAACTGTGTTGTTGCAATTGCCGGAATGGAAGGAGCACTGGCCAGTGTGATAGGTGGTCTTGTGAAACGCCCGGTGATCGCAGTTCCTACATCTGTAGGATATGGAGCCAGCTTCCACGGACTTTCGGCACTTTTGACCATGATTAATTCCTGTGCCAATGGAATTGCAGTAGTAAACATTGATAATGGATATGGTGCAGGATATCTTGCAACACAGATCAACAGACTTGCGGAGGGAAAATAGATGAAAAATAAATTATATCTGGAATGTACTTCCGGAATCAGCGGAGATATGGCAGTTGCCGCGCTTCTTGACCTGGGTGCAAGCAGGGAGAAACTTAAGAAAGCTTTAAAGAGTCTTCCTGTAAAAGGTTTCGATATTAAGATCAGCCGTGTGGTGAAATCCGGGATCGATGCCTGTGATTTTGATGTAGTGCTGGATAAAGAACATGAGAATCATGATCATGATATGGGATATCTGCATGGACACGAGCATGGAGAGCATAGCCGTGAACATGAAGAAGCACATGCCTGCAGGGCAAACCATCATCATGAGACAACAGGGTATGTCCATGAGCATGAAAACCATGATACTCATGCACATGCAGCAGAATCACATTCCCATCACGGACATCATCACCATGAGCACCGCGGACTCAACGAGATCATGATGATCATTGATCATGCAGACATGGCAGACCGTGCCAGATCTTATGCGAAAAAAATCTTCACTATTCTTGCCGCAGCAGAGGCGAAAGCCCATAATGTACCGGCAGATCAGGTACATTTCCATGAGGTAGGTGCAGTGGATTCCATCGTGGATATTCTTTCCGTAGCGGTGTGTATGGATGATCTGGATGTGGAGGAAGTGATCATTCCGAGACTTTGCGAGGGAAGCGGAACGATCCGCTGTCAGCACGGAATCCTTCCGGTGCCTGTTCCGGCAGTAAGCAATATTGTAAGTGCCCATCATCTGAAGCTACATATCACGCCAGTTCAGGGCGAACTGGTGACACCTACCGGAGCAGCCATTGTGGCAGCATTTCTTACATCAGAGAAGCTTCCGGAAGATTTTACAGTGGAAAAGATCGGTATTGGAGCAGGCAAGCGCCAGTATGAATGCCCGGGCATCCTCCGCGCTATGCTGATCCGGGAAGCAGAGAAGAATACTGAGATACAGAAGCTTTCAGATACAGAATCCGATACGATTATCAAGCTGGAATCCAATATTGATGACTGTTCAGGAGAAACTCTCGGCTATGTGATGGAGCTTCTTTATGAGGCTGGAGCCAGAGAAGCCAATTACATGCCTGTATTTATGAAGAAAAACCGTCCGGCATGGCTTCTCACAGTTGTTTGTAAGGAAGATCAGGTTTCCGGGATGGAGAGGATCATTTTTAAAGAGACCACAACCATTGGGATACGCCGTCAGAAGATGGAGCGCACTGTCCTGAAAAGAGAAATGAGAACAGTTGTAACACCACTGGGAGACGTAGAAGTAAAAGTATGCATTTTTGATGGTCAGGAATATATTTATCCGGAATACGAAAGTGTAAAAAAAATCTGTAAAAAAACAGGAGTTTCTTACAGGGAAGCCTATCATATGGCTGTTTGCGGATAATGGGTTTTACTATTGACACATTTTCAAAAAAACTATATAAATGTATATAGAACGATCATTGCAGATAAAAAGACAGTGATGTAGTAAGGCGGAAGCAGGAGAATGATTTATGGCGGTAACAATACAGCAGATTGCAGAACGGGCAGGGGTTTCCAGGGGAACCGTAGACAGGGCATTGAACCACAGAGGACGGATCAATCCGGAGGTGGCAGAGAATATCTGCCGTCTGGCAGAAGAGATGGGCTATGTGCAGAAGGAACGGAAACGTTCCAGAGGAGCGAAGGATCAGATGATAAAGATCGGAGTTGTCACCCAGCTTGCCAGATCTTCCTTTATGCAGGAAGTGAACAGAGGGATTGAGAAAGCAGCTCAGGAACTTAAAGAGAAAGGAATTCAGCTGATCCTGAAAGAAGGGTTGTCTGTTGATGTGGAAGAACAGCTTCAGGCGATCGAAGAGCTGGAAAAAGAAGGGATTCGAGGCCTTGCAGTGATGCCTGTGGACAGTGAGGCTGTCCGCGAGAAGTTGAATTCTCTTATTGAAGAGAAAAATATTCCGGTAGTAACTTTCAACTCTGATATTGTTGGAACTAGAAGAGCATGCTTCGTGGGAATGGATAACCGCAAGAGCGGCCGTACAGCAGCAGGTCTTCTGGGAATGCTTACAAGAGGCAGCGGCAAGATTCTTATTATCACCGGATATTTCAGCAACCATGTTGATAACCAGCGTGTGGATGGTTTTGTAGAAGAAGCTAAGAAAGCTTTTCCGCATCTGGAGATTGCAGGTGTTCACGGAAGCTTCGATGAGGCATCTGAAGTGGAGCATATTATAGAGAATGCCATGATGAGCACATCAGGGATCAGCGGGATCCTGGTGGTATCCGGCGGCCAGGCAGGTGTTGGGAAAGCTTTTGAAAAGCTGAGACTGGATCGCAGGCCTTATGTTGTGATCTATGACCAGACACCGAAGAATGAACGCGCCTTAAAAAATGATTCTGTTGATTTCCTGATCGACCAGAATGGATATGTCCAGGGCTACGAACCGCCAAGGATCCTGGCAGATATTCTGACAAAAGGGCAGGGGCCGGAAAGGGAATATCTTTTTACAGATATCAAGATCAAAACCAAATATAATCTGTGATCATGAGCTGCATCAAGTGAAAGATCACGTAGGAAAAATAAGAAAAAGTCTGCAGAATAAAAACTGCAGGCTTTTTTTGTGCTTTAAAAGAGCGGGGAATCATGGGGGATTATGGCACTCCTGGAGAGTGTTATAGTCAAACTGATATTCGCAATATAAACAGGGATTTTCCTGAAATGTATGCAAAAACGCGTGCTATTAGCGTGCTAAAATCAAAAACACACAAACACACATATCAACGATATCCACTTTCACCAAAATAAAACCCATAAAATTGTACAGAATAACAGAAAACGAAGAAAATATAAAGAAGTACTTGCTCAATTTTGAAAAGAATGCTATATTAACATCATAAGGAAACACGCAAGAAAGCACGCATAATAAAATAAAGCACGCAAGCAAAAGAAAGCACACAAATAAGTAAAAAACAATCATCAAACAAAACGGAGGTAAGATCATGAAGTATATCGAATTTGATGAATCCAGACCAATGGACCTGGTACTCCTTGGAAGAGTTGCAATTGATTTCAACCCTGCTTACAACGATCAGGTGAAGGAAGAGTTTAAACCCTTGAAGAAGGTACATATGTTTGAGAAATTCGTAGGAGGCTCTCCTGCAAACATCGCTGTAGGTGTTACCAAACATGGCCTGAAAGCAGGATTTATCGGAAAGGTTTCTGATGATCAGTTCGGTGAGTATGTTGTAGATTATTTTGATGAGAGAGGAATCGATACCTCACAGATCACCAAATGTACAAACGGAGAGAAGCTGGGACTTACCTTTACAGAGATGCTTTCTCCGAAGGAAAGCAGTATTCTCATGTACCGTAACCGTATCGCAGACCTGCAGCTTCATGTAGACGACATCCACGAGGACTACATCAAAAATGCAAAAGCGATCCTCATCTCCGGAACTGCTCTTGCAGAGAGTCCGTCCAGAGAAGCAGCGATCAAAGCAGTTATGCTTGCAAAGAAAGTAAACACAAAGATCATCTTTGATATTGATTACAGAGAATATAACTGGAAGAACGCAGATGAGATTTCTATCTACTATTCTATCATAGCAAAAGAAGCAGACATTATCATGGGTTCCAGAGAAGAGTTTGACCTTACAGAGAAGCTGATCAAAGAGGGCATGACTGACGAGGAGAGTGCAGCTTACTGGCAGGCAAAAAATGCAAAGATCGTTGTCATCAAACACGGTATGAAAGGTTCCACAGCATATACAGTTGACGGACAGAAGTTCAGCATCAAGCCTTTCCCGGTTGATGCAAGAAAAGGCTTCGGCGGCGGCGACGGATACGGCTCCGGATTCCTGTATGGACTGTACCAGGGATGGGAGATCATTGACTGTCTGGAGTTCGGTTCCGCAGAGGCATCTATGATGGTTAAGAGCAACAACTGCTCCGATTCCCTTCCGGGACCGGACGAGGTTCACGCATTCATTAAAGATGAAAAAGAAAAATTCGGCGAAATGATCGCAAGAGTATAAAGAAAAGGAGTGGAAAAAATGGCAAAGACAGTAAGAATGACAACTGCACAGGCAATTGTAAAATTCCTGGATAATCAGTACGTTTCCATGGACGGAGTGGAGACAAAATTTGTAGAAGGATTTTTCACGATCTTCGGACACGGTATTGCTGTAGGACTTGGCGAGGCACTGGATACTAACCCAGGTCAGCTGAAGGTTCTTCAGGGAAGAAATGAGCAGGGCATGTGCCACGTTGCAACTGCTTTTGCAAAACAGAGCAACCGCAAAAAAAATCATTGCATGTGCTTCCTCCATCGGACCTGGAGCCGCAAACATGGTAACAGCATGTGCGACAGCAACTGTAAACAATATTCCGCTTCTTGTATTCCCGGCAGATACTTTTGCATCCCGCCAGCCTGACCCGGTTCTTCAGCAGCTGGAGCAGAGCAGCAGCCTTGCCATCAGCACAAACGATGCATTCAAGCCAGTCTGCAAATACTGGGACAGAATCACAAGACCGGAGATGGTCATGACAGCTCTTATCAACGCAATGAGAGTTCTTACAGATCCGGCTGAAACAGGCGCATGCTGTATTGCACTTTGCCAGGATGTTGAGGGTGAGTCCTTTGACTTCCCGGAGTACTTTTTCAAGAAGAGAGTACACAGGATCACAAGACCGGTTGCAGTAGACGAAGAGCTTGAGGATGTAGCTGAGATCATCGCAGGAGCTAAGAAACCTCTTATCGTTGTCGGCGGTGGTGTTCGTTATTCAGAAGCAGGAGAAACAGTTGAGAAATTCTGTGAGGAGTTTAAGATCCCGTTCGGCGAGACACAGGCCGGAAAGAGTGCCTGCCAGTCCGGCAATCCATACTGCCTTGGCGGTATCGGTGTAACAGGAACCTATGCTTCCAATATCATCGGTAAAGACGCAGACGTGGTAATTTCTATCGGTTCCAGAATGTCTGACTTTACAACCAGCTCCAAGCATCTGTTCCAGAACGAAGATGTTCAGTTTGTAAGCATCAACAACTGCAGATTCCACGCATACAAGATGGATGCAGTAAAAGCAGTGGGCGATGCAAAAGCTACTGTAGAGGCACTTGCAGAGAAACTTCGTGCAAGAGGATATAAATCCGCATATACAGACGAGATCGAGAAAGCAAAAGCTGCATGGGATAAAGAGATGGAGCGTCTGGGAAGCATCGAGTACACAGGAGATGATTTTGAGCCGTTAATTAAGGCAAGAGATCCTCGTACAATTCCGGAGTATGTAAAGCTTACAAACGGAAAAATCACACAGACAGCAGCACTTGCAGCGATCAACAGAACAATTGATAAAAATGCAACCATTATCACAGCAGGCGGTTCTCTTCCAAGCTGTATGCAGCGTATGTGGAGAACAGACAAACGCGGCGGATATCATGCAGAGTATGGATATTCCTGCATGGGATATGAGGTTGCTGCTACCCTTGGTGTGAAATTCGCAGAGCCGGATAATGAAGTATACTGCGTAGTTGGTGACTCCAGCTTCCAGATGCTCCACAGCGAGATCATGACTATCATGCAGGAGAGGCAGAAGGTCAATATCATGGTATTTGATAACTGCGGATTCGGCTGCATCAACAACCTTGAGATGAACCATGGAATCGGAAGCCTTGCAACAGAGTTCCGTTACACAGACGGCAAGAAACCGACAGGAGACCTGATTCCTGTAGATTATGCAAAGATCGGCGAAGGCTATGGTCTGAAGACATACACCTGCCGCACCATCCAGGAGCTTGTTGATGCTCTGGAGGATGCCAAGAAACAGGAGCTTGCATGCCTCTTTGATCTCAAAGTTATCCCGAAGACCATGACAGACGGATATGAGTCTTGGTGGGATGTAGGAATTGCAACAACATCTGAGAAAGAAAGTGTAAGAAAGGCCTGCGAGGGAGTTATGAAAGGCCGTGAAGAGGCAAGACTGTACTAATCTGGGAGGTAAGAAAATGAGTAAAGTATTTGGTTATCCGGAATATGACGAAAAAGGTGAAAAGATTCTTACAACATACGATAATGAGTACAAGGCCATGATGATGGACATCCGTGTTTACCGTATGAAAGCAGGAGAGACAAAAACATTTTTAAGAGAGGGTGAGGAGACAGCAGTTCTCCTTCTCTCCGGAAATATTACCTATAAATGGAACGGAAACGAAGCTGCAGCAACCAGAAAGGACGTATTCACAGAGGGACCATGGTGTGTTCATGGATGCACAGGAACTGAGATCACAGTTTTGGCAAATGCAGAGTCACAGATCCTTGTCCAGTGCACAAAGAACGAGAAAGATTTTGGCGCGAAACTCTACAAACCGGAAGATGCTCCATGGGGATATTCCAGCGTAGGCAAATTCGGAAACGTGGCAAAGAGAAGAGTAAATACCATCTTTGATCATGACATTTCACCGGAATCCAATATGGTACTTGGTGAGGTTCTCAATGACAGAGGAAACTGGTCTGGATATCTGCCACACAGACATCCGCAGCCGGAGACATACTTCTTCAAATTTGACCATCCAGAAGGATTCGGAGCAAGCTTTGTGGGAGATCAGGTATTCAAGAGCACTGACGAGAGCTTTTCCGCAATTCCCGGAGGAGAGCTTCATCCGCAGGCAGTTGCACCTGGATACCAGATGTACACATGCTGGATGATCCGTCACATAGATGGAAATCCGTGGCTGCAGACAGACCGCTGCGAGGATGAGAGATATACATGGCTTCATGACGCTGAGTTTTAAAAAATTGTACTGACTGAAGGGAGATTTTGACAATGGCAAGAGAATTTATTGTACCTGGAGAAATTATTTCCGGTTCCGGAGCACTGGATATGGCAGAGAGCGCACTGAAGCTCCTTGGTAAAAAAGCCCTGATCGTGACCGATAAAGTAATGATCGACCTGGGAAACTGTGCAAAAGTTGAGAAAGCTCTGACAAATCAGGGAATCGAATACAGCATTTATTCTGAGATTTCCGGTGAACCGACAGACACCATGATTGAAAAAGGACTGAAGCTTTATAAAGATGAGAACTGTGATTTCCTGGTAGCACTGGGAGGAGGAAGCCCGATCGACTCCATGAAAGCCATCGGCTCTCTGGTAGTAAACGGCGGAAGCATTTCTGACTACATGGGAAAAGTGATCGATGTAAAGATGCCGCCTATGGCTGCGATTCCAACAACAGCAGGAACAGGATCTGAGGCAACTCAGTTTACTATCATCACAGACACAAAGAAAGATATCAAAATGCTTCTCAAAGGCAAAGTTCTCATGCCGGATCTTGCCATTATCGACCCGCAGTTTACTATGACTGCACCTCCAAAGATCACAGCAGCAACAGGTCTTGATGCACTTTGCCACTGTGTGGAAGCTTATACATCCAGAAAAGCACAGACACTTTCCGATACTTTTGCAGTATCTGCAGTAAAGAGGATCTTTAAATATCTTCCGGTTGCATATAAAGACGGAAAGAATGAAGAAGCTCGTGTACAGATGTCTGTCGCTGCTCTTGAGGCAGGAATCGCATTTAACAATGCATCTGTTACCATTATCCATGGAATGAGCCGTCCGATCGGAGCACTGTTCCATGTAGCACACGGACTTTCCAATGCAATGCTTCTCAAAGAGTGTCTTACATTTGCACTTCCTGGAGCATATGACAGATTTGGAGCTCTTGGCCGTGATATCGGAGCAGCTGACGCATCCGATTCCGATCAGGAGGCTGCTGAGAAATTTCTGAAAGCAGTAGAAGCACTTGTAAAAGAGCTGGATACTCCGACCCTGGAGCAGTTTGGAATCAACAAAGAAGAATTCTTCAATGTAATTGATAAAATGGCACATGATGCTATGGACAGCGGAAGTCCGCAGAACACCATGCGTGATGTAACAGAAGAAGAAGTAAAAGAAATCTACAGAAAACTCTGGTAAAATTTGCATGTAAACCCATATTGCCAGTTAAGAAAAGACTCCGGACCGGAGAAAAAGGCTCCGGGGTCTTTTTTCCAGTTGGAAGAACAGGCGCAGCCGCAGAAGAAAGGAGGCAGATTGCCTGTGAGAAAAAAACACATCTGTATGCTGGTGGCAGTTTCAGGTCTTTTAAGTCTTTCCGGCTGCGGGCCGTCAGCAAAAAAGGCAGAAGAAGAGGTAACCATTGGTGTTGTTACAAAATCAAAAAGCAGTGAATACTGGCTGTCCGTCTGTGACGGAATGGAGGATGCGGCAGAAAAATACAATGTGGATGTGGTGATTCTTTCTCCTGATGCCGAAACAGAGGAGAATGTCCAGAAAAACATGATCCGGGATCTTCTGAAAACAGATATTCAGGCACTTGCAGTTTCTCCCATAAATTCTTATGACAGTGAGACATATGTGAAGGAAGCCAGAGAAAAAGGAATCTCTGTATATGCCTGTGATACCCCTATGGAAGATTCTGATGTGCCCTATATCGGAATCGACAATGAAAAACTGGGCTATGAGCTTGGGGAAAAGCTTGCCGAGGCACTGAACCACGAGGGAAACATCGGCGTGATCGCCGGAGACTTCCAGCAAGCCGGACACAGGATGCGTGTTGCCGGATTCGAAAAATATATGGAAAAAGAGACTGGGATAAATATAGAGATGGTGAGGAACGGCTACAGCAATATGTGTGTATCTCAGAAAGATGTGGATGAGATCTTTACAAAATACCCGGATATTGACGGAATCATGACAACCAGCGCAGTGACGGCTCTGGGACTTTCGGAAGCTGTGGAAGGGAGAGGAATCTCCATTGTTTCCGTAGATGCCCAGGAGGATGCGCTGAAAGTTGTCCAGGATGGACAGATCGTAGCGCTTGGAGCGCAGTCCGGCTATCAGATCGGTTATGAAACGATCCATTATATTGTAAAAGATCTGCAGGGAGAAGGAACAGGAGAGGATGAGATCCTGGATTCGCAGGTACTTACTACGGAAAATATTGATGCATACATAAAAGAAGATAAATATTCTTCCTCTTAAAATGTACAGACATGAAGCTGAAAGGATTTTACCAAAAATAAAACACATAATATAAAAATAGAACACAGAAAAAACAGAAATAAAATAACTTTGGCA
>NZ_QRNF01000037.1 GCF_003474435.1 Ruminococcus sp. AF46-10NS | reverse complement strand
TATTCCTGCATCATATACCCTTTTATTTTTTAAAGAGTATCTGGGCATAAAAATGTAAACTTATTTTTTGTTCAGAATCAAAGGTTTCTTATATCTATAAAAAAAGGAATATTGTATTTAAACAATATTCCCCAGACTGTAGACAAACTTGGTGTTGGGTGTTATACCCAGCACCAAGTTTGTCTACAGTCTGAGGCGCTGCATATGCAGTGCCTTTTCCGAGAAAATCTAATATTCACTGGGAGGGGTATCTTCAAAATCTTCGTTTTCCGATTCACTCACATCAGGTACATATTCGTCGGCCATTTTCTGCGCTTCCTCTAATGTACTGGAAGGTAAATATTCCTCCCCATCACTCGTAAGCATGATTACTATATTAACGTTATTCTGACTATAATACTCCAGGTCAACATTCAGTCCGGATCGTACAGCACTCCCATTAGCTATATTCAGGACGGCGTTTTCTATATTAAAAACCATATTATAATAATTTCCTGATTCGCCCACTTCTACTGTTATCGTATTTTCATCGGAATACAGAATATTACCAGTGATATATTGGGTATCATAAGTTTCTTCCTGTGCAGATTCCTGATCTGCGGGATCTCCCTGGCTTTGGTAAATTTCCGCTTCTGCGTTATTTCCAGACTGTTGATTCTGCACACTGTCTCCTGGATTTGCTGCCACATCTGTGGGCGTTGGCTTCCTGGTAACAGCCGTAGTAAGATTTGGAATAAACTTTACAGCATCCTTACCACTTTCGCTTTCCGTTTGCGCGGATTCGTTGCTTCCTGACAATTCACATCCTGTCAGGGTCACCGTGATACCTGTCAATATCACAAAAAACACTTTCAGAATCTTTTTTCTCATTTTTTTATCCTTTCTTTTTTACTGGTAGTGTCAAATTACTACCTGATTTTTATTGTTTAAACCTTGATTTTATGGGAGTTCGCAATAAAAAGAGCAATGACCTCTTTTTTGGTATAATGCAATCACCACAAGCAACACTACCAAAGGAGACATTGCTCATGGACATTATACTCTATTTACTTCAATTCATTCAATACCAACATAAACAAATTTGCTGGCTTATTAACCTTATCTGTAGATATATCCCTCTTAAGCAGTGGGCTTTCGACGATTCCCATTCTCCAAAGTACCAGAAGTTTAAGATTGATGAACTTCCCAAAGTCATATCCTATCAGCAGGACTGGAACTGGAAAGACCTTATCTCTTACTACCAGCAACGCTACCACAAGACCATTCGCCCTATATTTCGTCGAGTTGAGTGCGATATACCCAAACACTGCACTTGCCCTGCCTGTGATGTGCCTGTGGACTATCTGATGTGGAACGATGGCAGGAAGAAAAGTCAGGTTCTATGCAAGGTCTGCCAAACGCTTTTTTCTCCAACCAAAGATAATCGTTTTTCCAAAAACACCGTCTTGAGATGTCCTCATTGCAACCACAGCCTGGTGCATAAGAAAGACCGTAAACACTTTATCATCCACAAATGTGTGAATCCCAAATGCCCTTACTATCTCCACAACTTGAAGAAAGTGGATAAGAAACATCTGGACGAAGACTATGGCAAAAACAAATACAAACTCCACTATATCTACCATGAATTTACGATAGATTTCTTTAAACTGGACTTAAACTCCCTGACGAAGAACGCTTCTTCCCTAAAATTCACCAAGTTTGATTCCAACACCATGTCCTTATGCCTAACTCTTCACGTAAATCTTGGTCTATCTCTTAGAAAAACGAAACAGGCTCTCAAAGATCTGTACAACATCGATATCTCACACCAGAGCATTGCTAACTACTGCAAATCCGCCGCTATGTGTATCAAACCCTTTGTTGTCAACTATGACTACGGAACTGGCAAGGTATTTACTGCTGATGAAACCTACATCAAAATCCGTGGTGTAAAAGCTTATATCTGGTTCATCATGGATGCTTCCAAACGTTCCATCATTGGCAATCAAGTCTCTGATAACCGCGGCGTTGGTCCCTGCATTCTAGCCATGCGAATGGCTTTCCGGCACTTGAAAAAGCTTCCTGAAAACTTCCACTTTATTGCAGATGGTTACAGCGCCTATCCATTAGCTGCACAACAGTTTTTCCGTGAGTTCGGTGATAAGTTTAAGTTTGATATCACTCAAGTAATTGGACTTACCAACGACGATGAAGTATCAAGAGTATTCCGACCATACAAACAGATGATCGAAAGATTAAACCGTACATACAAGGTTTCTTACAGACCTACAAACGGCTTTGATAACATCGACGGTGCCAACTATGACCTGGCTCTATGGGTCGCCTACTACAACTTTCTCAGACCTCACAAGCACGCAGGATGCAAAGTTCTAAATAAAGTAGAGATGTTGGAAGGTGCAGAAAATATGCCAGGTAAATGGCAACTGTTGATTTTCCTTGGTCAGCAAACTATCTTAAATCTACAAAATCAGGCATCTGCATAACTGGAGCGGAACCGTTGTCAGGAGAACCGTGGAATACCGCAGCACCTGTGGTGCGAGGATATGCCGCGAAAGTCTCTTGACATAATGCTCATGTACAGTAAAGAAGCAAACAACCGAAAACAAGAGATAGACCGCCAGCACCACACTATTCCGAACCAAAGAGCAAACGACAAGCACCATGGAAATGTGTATAACTTGCTATTCCGTTATGGAAAAGTCCGTTCACAGAACATGGAAAAGCTAAAGAGCAGCTTTCCCACATTCTGCAAACGGACTTTCCCACAACTCCATAAGATAGCAAGTTATGCACATTACGCACAGTGCCGACTGCTGCGGAAGCCCTCTCATTTCATTATCTATTCAAGAAAATAAATTATGAATTTTTTCTTAACACTACTGCGGTAGTGTTGACAACCGATTAAGAAAGGTGTAATGTGTAATCAAGCAGAAACTACTGCGGTCTTGTGGAAAGGAGGAAATAAATGGATATTAAACTTTTCGATTCAGAATTGAAAGTAATGTGTGTGCTTTGGAACGAGGGCGACACCACTGCAAAACACATATCCGACGTTCTGAAAAAAGAAATTGGCTGGAACATGAATACTACCTACACACTGATAAAAAGGTGTATCAAAAAAGGGGCGATTGAACGTTCCGAGCCTAATTTCATGTGCCATGCCCTTATTCCCAAAGAAGAAGTACAGGAAGCGGAAACAAAAGAATTGGTTGACAAGATTTATGACGGTTCAGTTGACAAACTGTTTGCAGCCCTGTTAGGCAGAAAAAAGCTTTCCGCTGAACAGATTCAGAAGCTCAAGCAGATTGTGGAAGATTTGGAATGAGGTGGTGTAAATGAATTTACTGCAAATGAGCTTTTCGGGGGCTGCTTTCATTACTGCGGTAGTGATTATCCGTGCGGTGGCAATCAATAAACTGCCGAAAAAGACTTTTCTTGTTTTATGGGAATTGGTGATATTAAGACTGCTTATCCCGTTTTCGATTCCGTCAATGTTTAGTGTTTATACGTTGGTAACTCATAGCATATCTTCTACAACATTGCCGGAAGCTGGAACAGATTACAACATTCCCACTATGCAAGGGCTGTTTGTTACGACACAGGGAGCAGAACAGCCGCCAGAGAATATTTTATCATCTGTTTCCATGTGGTTTATTGTATGGTGTGCAGGAATAATACTTATCGCATTGTTTTTTGTAATATCCTATTTGCGTTGTCTGATTGAATTTCGGACAGCTTTACCCGTCCACAACCATTATGTAGAAAAGTGGCTGGCGGAACGCCCATTGAAACGTCCAATTTTGGTAAAGCAATCTGATAGGATTTCCGCCCCATTAACTTATGGCATTTTCCGTCCTGTTATTTTGGTGCCGAAAAAAATGGACTGGAAAAATGAAAAACAACTGCAATATGTCCTCTCACATGAATATGTGCATATTTATCGCTATGATACTGTAACAAAGCTGATTGCGACACTTGCCCTTTGTATTCATTGGTTCAACCCCTTTGTGTGGGTGATGTATATTCTTTTTAACCGTGATATAGAACTGGCTTGTGATGAAAGCGTCATACGACAATTTGGAGAAAAATCAAAATCTGCCTATTCGCTAATGCTTATCAACATGGAAGCAACGAAAAGTGGGCTATTGCCATTTTGTAACAGCTTTAGTAAAAATGCTATCGAAGAAGGATAACTGCTATTATGAAAACAAAAAAAACAACTATTTTTTCGCTGGTACTGGCGTGTCTGATTGTTGTCGGGGTAGCTACAGCATTTGCAACTTCCGCCCAAGCTAATAATAATCCAATTTTTGAAGAACAGGAGTACAAACCAATACATGCTTCCGAGAATGCTTCAGATTACGATACGGCGGCAGAACTGCCCGGCGGTAATATTGACTATGGGATATATGAAGAATATGGATTGATTTATGATAAGAATAGCAAGTGCTACACTTACAAGGGAAATGTTGTCCGATTTTTTAATGACCCAGTGGGCGGCGCAAGTTTTACCAATTTCTTTACGGGAACAGTGGATATTGAAGCGGAACGGGATACAAACGATAAACTTATTGGTATTCGGGAATGCACAAAAGAAGTTTATGACAGGCATACAGAAAAGTATGAAAATTCAGGACTTAAATCAATGCCCGCTGGCACTTCTACAGAAAATGGAGATATGATTAGAAATCATGAATCTTACAGCATGGAATCTGGAGATAAGACAGAAAACATGAATACGCTCCAAGATTATGAATCCTATGGCATAGTTTATCACCCAAAAGATGGGTATTGGTACTACAACGACCAGATAATTGGTATATTCATTGATACTAAAAAACCCATCATCTATTTTAATAACAGTGGCAGTATATATCTTTCCATTGCTGAAAATAGTGAAAATGGAGTTATGGAGATTAAGGAAATTTCCGAAGCGGAAGCACAAAAACTTTTACGGGATAATAATTCGGGCAATTCTGCTTCATTCACAGTAGAAACCTTGAAATAACAAGTGTCTTATAAACCATACGCCGTATTATGTGGGAGAAAGGGGGAACTATTTATGCCTTGCACAGAAGCATATAAGGAGCATATCGAGTACACCTTTAATGCCTTTTGCAGAGTTGTCATACACTATGCAGCAATCAACGCATGGCGTGACAGGGATAAACGGCGGCAAAGGGAAATATCCTTTGAATATCTCACAGAAGAAAAGTTTTATCCATTTTGTACGTCAGACACATATTTCATAGACCCTTACAAGCAATACCCTGTTACGATATGCGGTCAGAGGGTTATCCTCACAAATGGAAATCTTGCCGAAGCCCTGTCCTCTCTGCCAGAGAAAAAGAGGGAAATCATTTACCTTTATTTTTTCGGGCGTTACACACAGCAGGAAATCGGGGAACTGTACGGACGCTGCCGGAGTACGGCGTGGCATCACATACACAGTGCCTTGCAAATGCTGCATGAAGAAATGGAGGTGCTTTTCCATGAGGAATCCTAAACTTGTACCGTATGAAACCATTGTCCGGGCGACCAGCGGAGAGCCGGAAGCCATTGACGAGGTTTTGCGGAACTTTCGGCAGACTACGAAGCCGAGCAAAAGGAACTGAAAGAGAAAGCCGCCGCCTTGCAGAGCGAGCTTTCCAAGACGCTGGAAGCCACGGCAAACGCTGAAAAGTTTATGAAAGTAGTACGCAAGTACACCAGCTTTGAGGAACTCACCCCTACCCTGCTGCGGGAGTTTGTGGAGAAAATCGTAATCCATGAATCGGAAGCACTGGACGGGAAACGGCGGGGGAAGCTCCGCAGACAGGAAATCGAAATCTATTACTCTTTTGTCGGCAAGGTAGAGCTGCCCGACTAAAGCCCGACCCGTCCGGCAGTCAGCCGGACAGGGAACGGCAAAATTTTTTACACTTCTTTTACTTCTTTATCTCACATGAGCAAAGGTTCACGGATTATCCTATTTCAGCAGAAAAGGGGGCAACTGCGCCCTTTTCCTGCCTTCCGGCGAGGATGGGTTCGGGCAAAGCCCGAATCTGGGTCAAGGGACGAGTCCCTTGCGGGTACTTAGGGCAGCGCCCTAAGCCCTCGGAGAGCTTATTGTTATCAATATCTACAATTTTCAAGGTTCGTTTGAGCCTTATTTTTGGGCTCAGTTTTTTCATAAATCATTTGACACTATCACGTTTTTTAATTCTCCGTATCATACTACTACTTCACCAGAATATTTTCAGAAATTTTATATACAAAAAAGACAGGGTATAGAAATATATCATACCCCGACTGTAGTTGCTTCATGAAATATTTTATTTGTTCTCACCAATATTTTATGCTTTTAAAAACTCTTCTATCGCCGTTAAAAACTCCTTTGCCCTATCAGCCTGTTCACGGGCATCTTCAAATGATACTACAAAAAAATCGGCATAGTCCGTATTGTTTCTAATCTGAAATGCCTGACTCAAATATTTTGAATATTTCTTTTCGAATTTTTGTGTTTTAATATACTCTCGCTGGAAATAGGAAATTACTCCTGCATGTTTTGAATAATCAACGCCATCTTTTGCAAGCAATGCGCGAACTGCAGTAAACATGGCATAATAAGATCTTCCGATAGAATCTTTATAACTTTTCGATGCAAGCAATACTTCTGCCGAATTTAAACGCTCTCTTGCACTTTCCAGTCGATATTTTATCAGTTCCCTTCGATTATCAGGCACTAATTACCACTCCTTCCTGTGAAATGTTACGATAATATGGAAGAACTGTCTGGTATTGTTTAAACTCTTCATACGGAATTACGGTCGGAGAAAGAATTGTATCGTACTCTAACTCCAGCTCGCAAGAGGAATCCCATACCTTTTTCAACTGCTGCTGCAATGTTTTCCTGTCACCATGCACGATTGCAACAACATCTACATCTGAATCCGTATGATAATCTCCTCTTGCATAAGAGCCGTATAAAATTACCTGAACAAGATTTTCTCCATATACTGAGCGATAAATCTGTGTCAACTTTTGTAAAATACTATTCAGTTCATTTTTTGTGCACATATCATCCCTCCTGTTTTCTGGCATCTTTTTGCTACAAGAATCAAAGCACTTGTCATCCATCATTTCAATGTTTCTATAATAATTTTAACTCAAATAAGCGAAAATCACAAGCAAATGTCCTATTTTTGCTTTTGGCTTTTTACAATAAAAAAAGGCAGTAACACCCTTTTGGCCAGGATATTACCGCCCTTTCACACTTCGAATACTGCGTATTCTCTAATTGAAGCCCTGCTTCATTCCCCGCAATCCATTTTCATACTGTATTCTTGAAAAATACCAGATTTTACCCTGGATTTTTCTACAGATATGATTTTCAAATAAATAGCATTCACTGCACAATTCTGGATTATCCCGTCTCCATCCGCTTTTTTCCAGAAATTCCTCTACATCTTCATATACTTCAATGCAGCTTTCTGCAAGCAGTATTTTTTCCACCTCCTGCTCCTTCAGATAAAGTCCAAATTCTTTGGCAAGCAGAACTCTGAATCCATAGCGGACCAGTGAATTTCCCCGTATTTCATTTAGATTAATTTCCAAACCTTCACCCCTTTGATTTTTTTACAAAAAGATCATCTACTTTCATGACCGTATTACCAGTACTTGTCCGCTTTTTATTCTTTGTTTTTTGAACAGCCCCATTTACAGTCAGTGGTTCTTGCACGTCATTTTCTTTTATCGGACTCTCATTTTTTTCCAATGGAGCCGAAGCTTCATATACCTGCTCATCCAGTATCTGAAATTCCTGCTGCTGTTTTTCCCACTTTCGATACCAGTCCGGAATATGATCCACAACCTTTTCCATCTTCAGTTTTCCGGCATCTGCATGTTCCGTATAATCCATTTTCTTAAACCGAAGCACATTGTGTCCTCGGATGATTAGGATTCCCTGATCCAGCGGATAACGAAGGATTTCATCTGGCAAAAGGAGCTGCCGTTTTCCAATGGAACGTGATTCCGAATATTCCGGCACATAATCTGTGGCACGGATCGTAAAAAAGTTCTTTCGGATAGAAGCAACTGAAACTGTAATCTCACCGGTCCGGTCACTGTAGTAGGTAGCGGTTGTCATATCATTACAGCCAAGAAAGATCGAGAAATCACAGCCGCCAAGGATCTCTTCCCACTGGTTATCCGGATAACGGTTCTGAAGCTGTGGAATATTCTGAAACAGGATGCTCATGCCTATCCGCCGGGATCTGGCCGTAGCCAGTTTCTTTTTAAAATCCGGAACAACACCGATATTTGGAAATTCATCCAGTATAAAACTTACCGGTACTGGTAGGACACGTTCTTCCGTTCTGTCAGCCAGGCGAACCAGCTTGATACTTAAAAATGATGTAAACAGTGTAGCAAGCATATCGTATGTAGAATCCTGATCCGAAGTAATACAAAAATACGCACACTTTTGCTTTCCCGGCAGTGACAGGTCTATATCTGTATGGCTCGTAATCTGCTGCACCATCTTATTCTGCAAAATCTGCAGTCGGGTTCCAAGTCCAAGCACAGCATTTCCTTTTACTTTTTCTGCCTTGGAAAATAACTGATATGGACCTTTTGCCGGATGATCCGTTGGAAGCCTTTCAAAAATGGAATCCAGCATTTCCACACTTTTATTCAGCAATAATTTATAAGCTCCGGAAAAGTTTTCTGCTCTTGTGGATACTCTTCAAAAACATATAAGCACAGAGCTTTTAAGAGATCCATTTCCACATTGTCATAAAAATGATCAAACTTATCCGTTGTGTTACGAATCACTACATCACAGAACACATCAATCAGCTCCCCGTCTTCAATCTCTGCGAGACAGTTCCATGCATCTGAATGGGTAAGCTGAATCAGATTCAGCTGCTTTACAACATATCCCTCTTCTTTGAGATACGCACAAAGATCCTCATAAAGTTCTGATTTTGGATCCGTAATATACATACTCTCACCCCTGCGCACACACTGTAATGCCATCACTCTTGCGAAAGCCCTGGATTTCATGGAACCTTGCGAACCGCATACCGCGATATTTCGGTTCAGTCTTGAATCCACCGGAAGACTTAATATATTTCCATTAGACAACTCCCTTCCGAAAATAATCCCCTTTATATGCTCCATTCCACGGTCTGCCTGCAGTATCTCTTTTTGTTCCTGTGTTCCCATAAATCCTGCCGTTCCATAAGTTCCCTGATCCGAAATCTCAAAATTCCGTTCATCATGCAATGGATTGTCTTTTCCTCGCCAGATTACCAGTACCGTTAAAGCCAAAAGCAGTACCACGGCTGCCATTGACCATTTTCTTCCTGACGAAGTACCACACCCTGCATACAGACATTGCAGAGGACTTAAGCATACTTCTGATCTGGAAAACAAGATTTCAAAAAAGCCTCCCACATATGCTGCTAACAAAACCATTCCGCATCCGGTCACGATTTTTTTCCAGTTTTCTGTTCTCAATCCGTTTCCTCCATTTCTCTTCTGGTTTCTTCTGCCAGATGGAAATGATAGCGGTTCCCGTAGTAGCTGTTTATTGTATTGACAGAATTGTATAATGCAGTCAGGAGCACCGCTCGGATATTTCTGGCCTTTGTGCTGGTATCATCCATACTCTGAAGCACGAATTCGACATGATCCTTCGTAAGCTTCGCAAACTGTGCTTTCACAATCTCTATATCTTTTTCCTCACGGTTAATCCGAAGTTTAGGTGCTGTAGAAACCATTACATCCAGAATAAGTCCCAGGATTTCTTCAACTCTTCTGTCATATGGATGATCGTTTTTTAACGCATCATAAGAAATCTGTATCCGAATCGCACGCTCCACAGCCTGATAGGAACAGAGTGGATACTCTATGTCTGTATTCTCTTCCGTAATCTCTGTATTTGTATCCCCTTCAAAAGAGAGATATGCCTCATTTGACTGTGATATCCTGTCACATCCTGATGTGGCACCTCTCTCTTTGTGTGGTGACAGCTCTCCCTTTAAGAAGTGATACCCTGCATCTGACAGATTTTCCGGATAAGTCAGTTGTATCAGGACATCTACATTCAGCTCCAGAAACAGCACGTTTGAGTTCCGCATTCCTCCTTTCCTGACAGTTCGAAAAACTCTTCTCACAACTCCTATTTTTTCCAGTTCAACTACCGCGTTCACAGCTTCTCTTTTGGAGATTCCAAACTGATCTGCAAGCTGCTGGTAATTTCTCTGTAAAATATCTGCTTTGAATTTCTTTTTGAATCCACATAATTGTCCCGTTAATTCATCTCGGATTTCCACCGGCCGATACCAATACACAACATCTGACAAAATAATGATTGCTGTCAGATTGGGTTTCCCATTATCTCTGGTAATTGTACGATACCACGCTGCCGGGATTACATTTCCGGTAAACTGCAGCCGACACATCCGGTCCACAATCGGACTGCCTGTTGAATGAAAAGGATTCGCCATCTTGCAGCCACCTCCATCGACCAAGATCATTCTCCTAGGTCATTTATAAGGTATTTCATTACATTTTCTGCATTGAGCTCATAAATGATCACCTTCTCTCCCAAATATTCTCTTATTGTTTCCGCCTGATAATCCATGCACACAATACTTACTGACGGTCTCCATAAGAGTTCCTGTTTAATGCGGCATAATTGACGCATTTCCAAATCATAAACTAAATATATAGGGTTCCCATTTTCATCGCACACATTATAGGTAGCATATTCTTTTTCTCTCTTTATGGAAAATCTTGAAAACAAAGACTGCTTTAGCTTTTCTCTTTTCCGCTTCTCTGTCAGCAGGACAATCTGCAATATTCCCTCTCGGCACATAGGAATATAATAATATTGATCATAAATATCATCTGGTCGAAACAGATCCTTTTTTATGCCTCCATCACTTTCCAAAAGCTTTAACAATACTTTTATGTTCTGTCCTACAATAAGCGCATCCGCTTTGCTGTTATATCCGCCCTTTAAGAGCATTCGCTCTGTCCAGGTACGCATGGAACATTCCATTTTTTTCGCCCATTTCATATTTCGATCCATGGTATTGTAAACAACTAACACAGTATCCCCGGATAAAAGCACCCCACATGATCTGGAACCCCTGATTGCTTCCGACATTCCTTTAAATTCCAGACTGCCATAATAAAACGCTTTTCCCCGATCTCTCACGAACCCTTTATCCATATCTGGTTTATGGTTCCGCAAGATCTCTATACCCGCCTTCCAGAAGAAGACCCATACCTCGCTCATTCGATACAGCCGCATTCTTTTTTCTGGTTCACTTTTCACATGCCCCGTCTGCCCGGAACCGGAAATAAAAAAAGAGAGTTCTTTTTCATATTCTGAAAGAAGATAATTTCTGCCTTTTTCTAATAAAACGTATCCTCTATATCCATCCTTGCATCTCAGAGAAATATATCTTTCTTTTTTTAATCTTGTAATCAGGGCAGCAGTATATGAAATCGAGCCAGTCACGTATTGTCCTAAATAAGTCGGCATTTCACCCGACATCGCTATAATAATCAATAATTTATCCTGTTGTCTTTTCAATTATTTTCCCCTCGTTGAAAAAGCAAAAATACCCTATCTGTTGAATACCTGGGTACATAACCTGGCAATTTTGTTCAGATTTTTGCTTATTTTATGCCTTATCAGATATTCTTTTCCCATGTAGAATCCCCATGCAATTTACTCATGATTTTTTTCGATACCTGTTTCTTTGCCAAAATCAGAAATCCACGCTGGAAATTTGCTGCTGTCCATCACATATAACAGTGTACGGTCTTCCTCGCCCATACGTGTCACATGACAGGTATTCGTGTATAATCCACTATCTGACCGCAGGAAAAAATTTGTAATAATATCCTGCACATGTTTTTCTTCATAATTGTCATGATCTCTCACTCTTGCAAGCGGAAGTGTTTCATCATAAACATGTACAAAACAAATCGTACAATTTGTATATGTCGGAATTTCCAGCTTCTCCTCCGCTCTCTGCATGCACCAATTTCGAAAAGCGGTATGCAATGGTTTATAAAGATAATCCGTATAACAATCTTTCCGGTGAGGGATCAGGACGGGAGCAGATACCCGAAGAATCTCATCCTTATACTCCAGTTCAATTCCGTGTATCAGTACCAGATCTTCTTTGTATTTCTCATATTCTTTGGGATTTACTACTATTTCAAGTGTCAGGCGTCTTAATTTATCTGTCAAACGTTCTGAAGTTTTCGCAGTCTCCTGAATCATATCTCCCAAATAAGCATATTGGAACTCTGACTGCCGCCGGATACAGGACTGCAATACCCCTCTTGCTTCCACTATATACTGTTCCATCCTTCCCATTAGTTTTTGAGCATCTTCTAACTGTTCTTTTAATTTAAAAAATGAATCATTTTCATCCATCCGCATTTCTGTAATATTCGATTTCTCCACCTTCTTTCACTGTACAAAATCCAAGCACGTCCGGTATCCTGATTTCATGTATGTACCCGGGCTTTTCCACAATAACGATATGCCCGCAATCATCTGTCATCTTCCGGGTAAACAAATTGTTGGTAACCTGTACCTCATTCTCTGACACATACAAAATGTCATAGATTTCTCCTTCACCGCATAACACAATGCGAACAGGATATTCCTCTTTTGATGCAAGGAAGTGCTGGTCTACCTCTTTTTGATCCATAATATCCAGAAGAACCCAAAATGCCTGCAAAGTTCCTACATTTCTGGCTTTAAATGCCTCTTCATTTATTGCTGCCATTTCCAGATCCTGATGAATATAAATCTGTTTTTCTTTTTCCAGCGTCTTAAATGCACGTCCTACAAAATGATCTCTTTGGGTTTTTGCGAAATATGCATAAATCTGAGATTTTAAGAGCACATTATATGTCTGAATTAACTGTCTGGTTTCACGTTCCACGGGTTTTTGTTTGTTTTCCATCTGGTCTATCCTTTCCATGATAAACATATGCCACATAAATGACGTTTTTTATGTGCATATAATGTGTTTTTTCATGTCTTTTTCAAAAGACATCTGTTACACGTCATCACAAAACGTTTTTTATGACATATAATTAATTTCATTCCTCTTATACGTCCTTTGTAACGTTTTTAATGCCGTTTCTTATTCACACTATTTCCTGCCATAAGCATCTGTACCATATTTCCGGATTCTGTCTTTCAATTCCTGAAGATCTTTGCGGTCAGTGGTAATCAGATCTTTTTCCAGAGCACTTGCTTTAAATTCAACAATCAAATTATTATTATTTGTGGAAATCAGACCATTTCCTCTTTCAAAATGAATAATAGAATTGGTTTCGGCTTCTGAAAGATCCAACTCCTCCTGAATCCGTTCTGCTTCTGAAACTTCCATGTTCAGAACAATTTTTGTTTTTGAGTTGCTTAATATACCGCGTCCAAGTTTTCCATCTCTTACCGCAAAACAGTCTGCCAGATCCTGTGTGGCACAGATAGCCGATCCACCATAAGCTCTGATTGTTTTGAATATTTCAATCAGATATTCTCCTGCCAAATCATTAGACATCAGAAGTTTCCATGCTTCATCTACAAAAACCGCTTTTTCTACTGTCCGGTCTTCCTTTGTTTTTGTCCAGACAAAATCCAGTGCCACAAACATTCCCAGGAGCAAATCACCAGAAAGTTCCGAAATATCCAGCACAACATATTTATTTTCCAGATCCACATTAGTCTGCTGATTAAAACTGGATGCCGATCCACTCACCAGACGATTTAATATATTCGCCATACGTCTGCATTCTTCTTTACGCATAAGCACTTCATGCAGATCACCAAGAATCGGCATCTTTTTGTATTTTCCTGGATGTTCCGGATCCGTCAGACTCAGATTATCATGTGTGATTCCCTTTTCCTGATAGCAAGTAACCATTGCACCATCTAAAAGCTGTTTTTCTTCATGTGACATATCTGGAATCAGAAGGCTGAAAAAAATATGTAAGCTTTGAATTTTGCTTGCAAGTTCTGACCTTTCAGATGTATACCCATCCAATAAATCGCGAGTTTCCATATCTGTAGGCCGTATTTCCATTATATTGATGCAGTTCGACGATGAAGGAGAAATCTGTATAAATTCTCCACCAATGTTATTACAGGCTCTTGCAAATTCATGTCCTTTATCCGGAGCAATAATAAATACCTGTATGTTTTTTTGTCTCATACGTAGTGCCATAAGCTGCATCAAAAATGTTTTTCCTGAGCCAGATGTTCCAAATATGGCTATGTTTGCATTTTTGTATTTTAACGAATTAAAAATATCTATGATGACAAGCGAACTGTTTGCTTTATTTACTCCGATCATGATGCCATCTTTATCAGACATTTCATATGAAGCAAATGGATAACATGCCGCTACACCGGATGTAAGTACATTCCGTTTGGACTTCTCATAAATATTTTTGTCTATCTGTAAAAATGGCAGAGAAGATAAAAAAGCCTGTTCTTCTCTGAAAATGCAGCTACCTGTGCCAATGTCCTGAGAGCTTAACAGCTTTGTCATTTCCTTTGAACGCCATTCTACTTCCTGTTCACTATGTCCAGTTATCGTAACCAGAATGCTCATGTAGTAGAATTCTTCACTGCCGCTCAGCCCCCTTTTCAGGTAATAACCAGCCTGAATGGATTCACTCAGACTGTCAAAGTCGCTGTTTGAATCATAAGTATCCTTGATTTTTGAACGGTTCAAGCGTATTCTGCGTCCAATTCGCTCCACACAGCGGTTTTTATCCTGCTTGAAGAAAAAAACATCTACATCTATTCCTTCACCTGCATTGATCAACAGAGACAGCCATCCAGCCGGGACTCTTGAACGGTATTTTTGAACATACAGATATGTATAATACAATCCATCTACAACCACATAGTTCCAGTTCCTGAAATCAATGGTTCTCGGAGCGACCAGTTCTGTTACAGGAATATATCGTATACTTTCTGGACCGTTTTCTTCTGTATAGTACTTTCGAACTTCTTTTATCCGATCATTCAGAGATTCTGTCAGGCATGTTTGGCGATTTAACAGCTGGTATAAGATTTCCACGCAGAAGCGCGTCTCATTCTCATGCTCCAAAACTATATTTCCGCACATGGCAAGATATTTTTTTGCAGTCTGCACAGCAGAACGCATATAAAGATGTACATCTCTTTCGTCCGGATTCTTACTCCACTACGGGAAGGATATTCAAAAATCAAAAAGAAGCGACGTGTAATCGCTTCCTTCATACCCAGGGATTTAATCAGTTCTGCATAATCTTCCTGCAGAATTTTACAACGTTCATCTGTTTCTTTTTCAGCCTCTTCATCAATCTTATCAATATACTCCTGAATGTCTGCCTTTCTGGAGAGCACTTTAAGCTGGATATTGGGCGGTGCGATTTTCAGGTATGACATAAAAGAGAGAATGATACTTCTCTGTTCTGAAGATGACCGCAATAAGAAATTGATTGGCAATACTTCAACAATTTTAACAAAACGATTGTCGGAAGTTTGGATAATACCATTTTTTACTTGTTTTAATGGTATATAAGAGGCTGTCCAGCTCATTGGCAGAAGATCCGGTACTTCCTGGACTTTCTCACTTTTCTCTTCTTTTCGAGAAAGTTCTTTCTTTGGCGGTCGCACTGGCCGTTCTTCTTTTTCTACATTCTGAACAAGCTGATTCCTCAGATTACGTTCTTCTGCCTCTTGCTCACGGATCTGCCTGAAATTCTCCCTGGCCTGCTCTTTCTGTTTCTGTGCATCTTTTTTCTGCTGTTCCTTCAGCATCTGGCGATTTTCTTTCTCCTGCTTCCTGGACATCGCCTTGTCTTCTCTCTGCTGTTGCTTCTGCTCCCGCCGTTCTCGTTTCTCGGCAAGCTGAGCTTCTTTCAGCTTTTGCTTCAATTCTGCGACTTCGCTTCCGATCTTTTACACCGCCTTCCTGCTACCTTTTCTTCTTTTTTCTCTCCTGTTTCTGTTGTTTCTTTTGCTGTCTCCTAATACGACGGTTTCTCTTTAATCTATACTGTCCATCGGGTACAGTCACTACCCGCCTTCTTGTTACAAAGCGTATAAACTGAATAATGAAAGAAAGCAAACTTTCCCCGTTAACACCGACTACCGCCAGTATTGTTAAAGGCAGGATTACAATTATACCAATATAGATTCTTATCTTTATTGAAACATCTATAAAAAACAGTATCCTAAAAAGTATTATAAAAAGGACAGCTGCCTCAAAAGCATTCCTGCCTTCAATTCTCCCTGAAAACAGGGTTCCCTCTTTGCAAAATTGGGTGGAATGATATAAACATCGGATCGTTCTCTCTGCATCATTCTGTACCTCCCGAATTATTTTTTACAATGAAATTTCCGATATAATAACCACATTGCCGCACCCAGAAAACTCAAAACGCCAATAATGATTCCTGTTTTCTGTCCTGTTTTTTTCACAGTTGTCACCACCTCCGTATTTTTAATTCCTGAATCCGATTTTTCTGGATTTTGAATGTTATTTTGTTGATCTGTCTTGTTCTGCTTTTTCTCCGTCTGAACAGCTTCCACAAGCTCATTTTTCACTTTAATTTTCATTATGATAAGACCCTGTTCCGGAAGATTTTTATAGTTGTTATCAAATTCTGCAACATATTTCTGGTCATTCTGTGTTGCTTCCACAGATTTCAAGCGATAATTTCCGCTATTCACGGACAGGTTCCATTCAAAAAAAACAGAGGAATCCAAATCAATTTCTCTTTGAACTCCTCCATTTTCTTCTATTGTCACATGAACCTTTCCAGTGAATCCTTCAAAAATCTCTGCCCGCACTGCAATATTTGCTGGCTCAAGTTCTGTCCCAGAATACTCATCCTCCGCATTTACAGGATCCATCGTTTCAGTTTGAAGCTGCACCATGCCATTTTCATCAAACAATACATATTTCCCAGCCGGGTTCACTGTATCATACCCCCAGCCATCAGCAATAAATGTCCCATCTGACTGATAACCTTTGCCATCCTGCCAGGAAACAATCTGCGGCAAGTCCTCTGCCTTTTGTGCATATGCCACTTGGAAGGTTTCCAGGAAATATGTGAACAGCAATATTGCCAATACCAGTATTTGCTCTGTGCTCCTAATCTTTTTCACTGTATTTTCCTCATTTTTTTCCAACAATCCAGAACGCTCCTTCGCTAAGATCACGTCCATAGGATTTGATAGTTTCCACACTGTACACTTTTCCGGTTCGCTCTCTGCTTGCACAATCCGCTATCGTGATATAACCATCTCTGGTCACACCAGTCAATACGATAAAATGTCCGCTTCCACTTCCTGTAATCGTATAGGCTTCACAGATTTCTACAACCATCTTGCCTTCTTTAAGGGACTGCACGACGTAATTCATACGGTCCTTTCCGACTCTTTCACAAGTAAGTCCCCAGTGATAGGCAGCATTCGTCGGAAATGAATGAGACGTTCCCATGCCTGGCACATATTCTCCATTTGCAATGGAATAAGCACATGTCATCTGAGGTGTTACCGTCTGTCCAGTTAACGTTGAAATTATAATTGCCATAGATGTAGGTCCACAACCGGACGCACCGATCGTACTGGAGCCATAAGACATGCCTTTCCACGGTTCCTCTGTCTGATTAAAATAAACTACTTTTTTTACGCCTTTTCCGACTGTATCATATGTAATGATATCCCCTGAAGCATCTATATTTCCTGCAACAAAAGAATCTCCACTGCTCCCACCAGTAACAAAATCTGTCCAATGAAAAATCGTGGAAAGTGCATTTTTAACAGCATCTACGCCTTTTTGTAAATATTCCAACAATTTGATCACAATATCAAAGGTTGTCTTGTTTGTGACAAATTTATACTGATACCCGCTTCCGCCTGTAATCTGTGCATTCAAAAGCAACGCTAATGTATATTCTACTTTCTTGGATACTACTGTCCGGTTTTCCTGCCATGCATTTCCACCCTGTGCCAGAATCTGCTCATAGGTTGTTCGATCTATCTCACCTCTTTTCCCATTCACTTCCATACAATAAATGGTCTCCGTTGCTTCGCCTTTTCGCTCATCTGTAACTGACCAGTCAAAAAAACTATCCAGATGCTTTTCAACCGACTCTTTTAAAAGTTCATAGGATGTTTGTAATTTTTCAGTATCTGCATCCGATTTTTGAGCATCCTTTGCAGAACTTGAAGAAGTGGATGTTTGATGTTGCTGAATTTCAACATAGCCTAATACTTTTTTTACATATGCCTGCGTTTCCGCATATGGAGGAATCTGATATCCATATTTCATAACTGCTCCGGGCCCTGCGTTGTACCCTGCGATTGCCAGTTCCAATCCATTTGAATAGCCTTTAAACTGCTCAATCAGCTGGGAAACATACTTTGCTCCGCCCATAATATTCTCTCTGGGATCAAAAACATTAGATACCCCTAGAGATGCTGCTGTAGATGGCATAAGCTGCATAATACCAGATGCCCCTGCACCAGAAACAACATTTGGATTAAAGTCTGATTCTACTTTACCCATTGCGATCAACAACGCTGCCGGCACATTGTACGTCTGTGCCGCTTCATAAAAAAATGAGTCGTATGGGCTGGACAAGTTTGTGGACATATCAATCCCAAAACTATTTGCATAACCTAAAAAAGAAAAAACCGTACTGTTATCTTCGTTTTCCATCATCAGTACGGCAAGGTAATATCCAAGATTCCTTTTCAGCTTCGTTTCATATTCATCCACCACAACCAGCTCATGGCCTGCATATTTTTCTGCTTTGTCCTGGTCAATTTCTTTTAAAACAGCCTTGTGCTTTTTGTTTATTATTTTCAAGATTTCTTTTTTGTAATCTTCCTGCTGCAGAACTTCTTCAACCCGGTCACGTATATTCGTAAGCTGCGTAGATTGAGCTTCATTCGCATACGAATCTGCATTTGCAAATCCAAGATAACTAAAAATAATTCCTATCATATTTGCAATAATAAACATCCAGAGAAAGCAAAACAGGAAAATAGAAACGAGTATTTTCCAAACAGTTTTATTTGATACCAATGCCCCGATCACAGTTCCAAGAGGACCTGCAAGGGCTGTTCCTGCTGCCATTCCTGCTGCTGTTCCTCCAGCTGCTACTGCCGCTGTTGTTGCATATGCAGTTTGAGCAGTATGTGCAATAATTTCTGTGCCTTCATCCAGAGGGGACGAATTTTTATCTTCTTCTGCCATTTTCATCCCCCTATCTGAGTCTGTCCGAACCTTTTTCTTTTAATTCTGCTCTCGATTTTGGAACTTCACGTATTCTACGGGTATCTGGTCTGCTTCTTTTTAAGGAAATATCTCCTGTTGGAATGGATCCCGAAACATTCATAAATCCATCAGCTGCCATACCTGTTTCATCAGCTACAGGCTGAATATCATCTTCATTTTGCATACCAGGATCACTCAATTTCGTGTTTTCAGCCTTTAGCGGATTTCCTGCTGTATCTACCAAAATACCCATTGCCGATTTCGCATAAAAATCGGCCTCATCTGTTTCTTCATCCAGATCTTCTCCTGTATCCATAATTCCATCTGACTGTATTCCATTTTCAGACATGGATTCCATTCCTGTCGGCATAGAATTTTCATTATAATTCATCCCTGCTCGTGGTGCAGCATCAAACCCAAACACAGACGAAGTACCAACTTCATCCAGGATACTTTTCTCCTGGTTCACAGAAGATACCCCATTCCCCTGAAGTGCAGACATTATTTCTGATCCCAGCCCTTCTCCTGCATTCGAAACCTCACCAGATACAGAAGAATTATACGCTGTTCCTGTTTTTCCATAGGACATACTTTCCTGGCCAGTCATTTCAATGCTTCCGCTTTCCAGATCCATTTCTGAATCAAAATCACTCATTTCCTCTTCAACCGGATAATCGCCCATCTCTCCAAGAATGCCGTGCTCACTTCCACTTTCGCTGAATCCGTTGGCGGATACATTGCTCGCAGCCGGAATTGCAAGATCTTGTTCACCTCCGGAAACGTCCAAAAGAGTCTCTCCTTCAGAATTACTCTCTGAAACAGCTCCCGCAAATGCTTCTGCATCATCTTTCACACTCATAGCATTAATTCCAGACATAGTTTCTGATGTAGCAGACATAGAATCTATATTGCCATTTACATGATCTCCAGATCCGAAATCCATCTCTGCCGTATCGCTGCTTCCCGTTGTCATGCCAAGTTCCTCAAAAACAGTCTTATCTGCCGGAGAAACTTCATTTTGTTGATTTCCTGGACCAGGCGGACTTTCTTTATCAAAATCTCCATCTGAAGTCATATCATTTATATCCATTGCATTTCCGCCATTAGGAGTCATTGGGATTGGCCCAGTAAAATTGGTTGTCATTCCATCCGACGATCCCATATCTGTTCTGGTTCCACCGACATCTCCTGTTCCACCAGAGCCAGAAGCTGTCCTTGCTGCCTGAGAGATGATCCTGCTCGCTGCAAGCATTGCTCCTGCTGCTCCCATTCCAGGAGCCGGACGGCCAAGGTTCACTCCAAGCGATGCCATATAGGAATCAAGTTTAAATGTGATCTTACAAAATCCTACCAGACAAAGTGTAGCTGCGAAGAATTTCGTAAACCCATAACTGCTTGCCATCATATTTCCGTAACCAGATAAAAACATCTTCATGCACCAGGCATTTAATATAACAAGCACTACTTGCCCTCCAAACATCTTGCTCCATGAAGCCAGGATATTATTTGTTGCTTTAGAACCACCGGTTGCAAATGCAAGAGGTGCTGTGTAGGAAAATACACCAAGCAATACATAACGTTCAGCAATGACCATTAACATCTTAAAATAGTTCCATGCTACAACAAACTGCATGATCAGCATCAAAACCGAAATGCTAAGGCTGCTGATTCCAAGTGTATCTGTAACACCTTCCAGAGTTGATACATAGCCTGAAAAGCTAGCGACCTTGACCTTTGTTCCTACAACCCATTGATATGGCGTTCCCGCAATTCTCAAAATGTAGTCAACCAATGGTTTCGATCCGGCAAGAAGAAATAAAGAAATGGCCGACCGACAGATAAGTTCTATTGGTTCTTCTGCATTTACCCCTGCTTTTCCACCAAACATGGACTTAAAAAGCTGCCATACAAGAATCATCAAGAGGATTGCAATTCCTGTAGGAACAATCACATTTTTGTATAGGCTCCCCACTACTGAAAACAATTCTTCAAATAATGAAAGATTACAGGACAGAAGTTCTGTAAACATATTTGTGATCAGTTCCATCATATCCACGATAAACTGACTGCACATTTCGCGAATGGCATCTACCAACAGCTCCAAAAGCCAGCTCATGTTTTATTCATATCCATAAGAGATACCCTCCTTTCAAAAACCGGGAGAGCACCGGTAAGAAATCATACATCAGCCCGTAAACATACTTTTCGGAATAATTTTTTCCAAATATGTTACAATGGCACCCAGGGTCATAAGTGCAGCCCAGCATACAACAATACGTTTCAGCCAGGATCTTGACTCATCCACGGTTCTGCCCGATTTGGAAAAATTCATTAAAAACAGGCACACCGCAGCACATACCACCGCTGCTACAGTAGCAATACCGGCCACATCTGTATATACTGTCTGCATTGCATTTTTTGCTGTTGCAAAGATATCTGACGCATAAACCGGAATGCCTGTCAGTGCAATTACATTAATTCCCAGATACGACATAAAGAAAATACGGGGAATCATCTTTCTTTTCAGATTTCCCGGTGACAGATAAACCTCTGTTTTTCTTTTTTTAATTTTCCTGCCATAAAAATCCCCCTTTCCTGATAGGCTCCGAAGTCACACTTCAAGGATCAAGTTTTCGGGCAAAAAAAGACAGCCGTTATAAAAACAGCTGTCTTTAATATAAAATTCTATGGCTCTCCATGCATGATACGCATGCACAGAACTTTACGCTAACATTGTATAAATTCTAAAATCAGATGTCAATATCAGTGCTGTTGCAATACAGATGCAATACTGTCGCATCCATTATTTCCTGTATTCATCAACCATTTCTTCCAACAAATATTCCCTCACCTTTTCTTGATTATCTTCAAGCTGTTTCTTCAATGCTTCGATTTCTTTTGAATGATCCGCTATTTTTTCTTTTTCATACAGATTAAAAATAAAATTAATTTTTATAAGATCATTGTGTGCAGAAAAAAAACATTGTTCTGAAAATTCCATCGCCTGTGAAAGAAAATTTTCGAGTGTTCCATCGTCCCCTTCAGTTTTTATAAGAAACCGTCCACAACATCCCAATGTTGCAGTATGCTCTTCTTCATCAATGTTCAAAATCATATCCCAGCCCTGTGCATATGCTACCTTCTCAGCCATAGGATACAATTCCGAAAGCAGGTAACAATAAGCTTCATTACTCCTCGATTTTACATATTGCGATTCTTCCAGTTCCCTTTGTTTATTCGTAATATCCAGAATCTCACTGTCCCACTCTGATTTACCTGGTTTCCAAAAATCTTCATTCTCAAGTAGTGCATCTAACTCTTTTTCCGAATCATCAAGATACAACGCTTTACGTTTCATTCTTCCTCCTCTTTCACACCCTAATACCAACTCAATTACTATATCATTTTTTCTCATTCTTGATCAGTATAGCGGACAATATTATATCGCGTTTTTTCATACAATAACATCAGCATTTGACACCTATACTGGTCAATGGAGGATGACTTTTATGGAGCAAAAATTAAAATGTGACGTATATATTGGTAAAAATCTTCGCCGTCTTCGCGAAAAATTTGGATTATCCCAAGAAAAGCTCTGTGCAGAATTACAGTGCAGAAATTGCGACATTGGTCGCTCTACTTATGCCAAATATGAAAACGGTGAATTAAATATCCGAATCAGCGTCCTTATGGAATTAAAAAAGATCTATAACTGTTCTTATGATGAATTTTTTGATGATCTTGATTCCCATTAAACACAAAAATCAATAGTTTCTGGATCACCGTTCCAAAAACTATTAATTATATTATACTTCTTTTATTCGTATTTGCATACCTAATTCTGTAGTACACTTATTTAATCTGCAATCAGGAGCATTTCTTCTCTTCTACTTTATTTTCCGCTAATCCTGCAATTCCATCTAGCCTGCTTGTTTCCATGTTTTGGTTGGAATTCCACATTTCTCCAGTTCATCCTCATATCTGATACCATTTTTTCTTTCAGAGAGACCAAAAAAGTACTGACTGACGCCAATACTTTTTTGATCCAGGATTATATGCTCCTTTGTCATGCCACCAATGCTAGAACATTGGCTTCTCTTCCATAGTGATCAATACAATACCGTACTGAATCTGTTTCGAATTTTACATAGTCTTCTGTCTGTTCAATAATTTGCCGTACTCTTCCTGTGGTTTTCCAGATACCATTCTGACAATATCTTGCTTTTTGTCCTACCGTTAATGGAAGAATTAGGTTCCCATGTGCCATGATCATCGGCTTCGTCTTCATTCGTGCTCCTCCTTTCTTTGAGATTTACCTTGTCAGAAATATTCCTCCTTTCCTCCAAAACGCAAAAAAAGACACTGACTATTCATAAAAATAATCAATGTCTTTCTGCTTTTTCGATAACCGAATATACTTCAGTTTAAATTATCCTTCCAGCAAAAAGCCGGAACAAAAGTTATATATTTCCGCAACCAGCAGAAATAAATGTTATACATTTATATCATAACCACATCCTATCACTGTGTCAATACTCATTACTTAATCCAGATCATTTTCTGCATTCCATTTTTCAAACGGAAATTTAAAAATACAACTAATCACACAACATACAAATTCCTGGTACAAATCATCATCAAAACCAGTATTCAAATTAGCATATTTAAGCATCAGGGGACGATACATTTCTACAATCAGCTGTATAGCTTCCCTTTCGCTCATTCTCGCTCTACATAAAACCCCTACAAAATCATCCAAAGTTATCTCCCATCTGTTTTCGTATTTTTCTGATTGCATTGTAATAGCTGTTTTCAGCCTGTTTTGCTGTCATATTCAAAATACCTCCAATATCATCGAATGATTTTACATATACTATACGGAGCATTAATACTTTCTGCTGCAGTTCCTTCAACGAACACAGAGAAACATAAAGAACAGGATCATTGATTTGATCCAGAAAAGAATTTACATTGATTTCATCACTCAGAACCATATCTACATTTAAATCCATCTTATCAAACAGGTCTTCTGTCTGCTTTTGTAAGATTTCATCTATTCCTTCATCATCCATGGCTATTTCATTATCCAGAATCTTGCCTTTTTTTATTAAGTACTGCTTTTGTGTATTCTTAATTGCAGTCTTCACATAAGCACTAAATTCCTTTTTCAGTTCTTTCTCTGTTTTTGTCATATCCGCATTCCTCCAAAATGATCTAGTGTATACAGTAATCTCTGAAGGAGGTGGTCTTGCAATACAGACATAAAACAGGACTGCCGGAAAATTACTCCAGCAGCCCACGCAAATCAAGTAATTTATACCCTTTCTAATTTTAATACCGATGCCCTTCCAATCTTTGAGCCCGGTTTAATTAGTATGGTAAATTATTTCACCCCGGGAAGTCGGTTCTAATCCATCATTTAAAGTCAGCTTTATGAATTATACTATTTTTCGCAATCTATTTCTTACTTTTCACTGTATTTTCACAATCACATATGTATTTTTATGCATCTGAATATATTTACAAGCTATTCTCTTATTTTCTCTGTTTTTATTCCTGTAAAAAATCATTTATATCACCATCAAAAGAATCTATCTCATCTGCGGCAATATTATCTGTTTTTTCAAATGCGCGATCAATTTGTTCCGAACTCATTTCTTTTTCCTGCTCCTGTTCAATGTATCCCGTCAGCTGTTCTTCTGACAGTCCCTGCTGAAAAAGATAACCGCATTCCGGACATATCCTGACTTTTTTTGATATCTCAGAATCACACTCAGGGCATTTTTTTCTGCCCTTTTCCTGAATTGCCAGATATACAATATCCAACATAAGGAAAACACTTCCTGCAAACCCTATCCAAATATCTGTTTTAAATCCTGCAGCCCGACATGCATAACCAATCAGCTGCACTCCACATATACCGCTTAAAATTTGCACTTGTTTACTACGCACCCACATACCTCCTATTCCAGATCTTCAAACATCTTGTAATTATTTTTTATCAGAAGAACTTCTGCCTCGTCTGCTTCACAATCACCTTCCAGATTTACAAAATGATCTTCCTGCAAACTCTTTTCCAACAGCTGCTGCTCTGAATGATCTTTCTGTATATATGTCCCGTTATCATTTCCAGCATCACTTGCTTTTGCTACAACTGCTGTTTTTTTATCATTTTCTTGCTTTGCTTCTGGTAACAGCTGTTCAGCATCTATTTCCGGAAACACATACGAAAGCAAACTCTTGCCAGACATTTTCCAATATGCCAAAAATGCCCGTACAATGTATTTTGCTTTATTATGTCCACAGGAATTTAAATACTTTACAACCAGCCTGTGCATTTCATCTGTTTCATCAAACCGAAGATTAAAACGATATTCGTCTTTCTTTCCCATTTTTAATCCTCCCGTTCTTTAGCTTCTATCTGAAACTGCAATTTGTATCCTTTAGCATTTGCCTTAGGATCATTAATAATAAAATACTCCCCTTTGAAGCGTTCCCAGACGACCTTGATAATTTCAGACACCAGAATGGCTCCTCCACCCATGAATACAGTCTGTGTTGTTCGAAAGTCAATGCCAAGCTCACGGAACGTTCCGAGCAATTCCGTTACATATCCAATCGTTACCTCCCGGACTCGTTCTTTAAGTTCCTGCATATATCCTGTGTTTTTTCCAAGAATGATGTTATCAATATCTTCTTCATCAAGTGCAATGCTGTATTTTTGGCGTATAGCAGCCCGAATTCTGCCATACAGACATATCACGCCACTTTCCAGAGAATCAACGTGTTCCTTCTCCAATCTTCCGTATCGGAGGATCATATAATCCACCGTAAACCCACCAATATCAATAACAAGAACTTTCGGAAGTTCGGTCAAATGACGTCTTGCTGCCAGCACACAATATGCAGCATAGGCCTGCACATACACTTTCACCTCATGAATCAAAATCTGATAAGAGGTACCGCCATACTTAAAGCCAACCACTTTGCCATCTCTTTGGAAATACTGCTGAAACTTTTTTCGGTACTTTCCGTAATGTGCCGGTGGTAATCCTACCAGAAGTTCTATCTCGATCAGCTCATTAGGTGCTAAAACCGCCTCTTTTTTCATCGTATCCAATTCTTTTGCAATGGCAATCAATGTAAGAATGTAATAGCGATCATCTTCTGTCTTGTCTTCCATGTAAGATATCCTTCGGTTTGTTGTCCTGTAATATTTTCCACCAAATTCAATCACTTCATCGTTTTCTCCAGGGATCGTATCCAATACATCTATTCCTGAATTAAATTCATAATGTTCTGTTTTAATCATCTTATTACCGGTGTCAACTGATATAACCATATCTGTTCTCCTTTCAAAATTCCGAATTTTTATGCGTCTTTTTGTACGTCTTTTCAGCTTCAATATAATTTTTTCGGAATTTCTGTGTCAACAGAATCGCAGAAAAATTTTTTGTACCTCATATTTCCTGAAACTCTTCGCTAAACTGCTTCATCATTTTTTCACATTCACCTTCACAGCCCCAAAGTATACTTCCAACTGCCTCGAATGCCTGATCTCTCCACCGGAAATAAGTAGTTCTGTGAACCCGTGTAAGCTGAGGACAATGTGGTTCCAGTTTATCAAGGATTTCCTCTACATTTTCTGCTTTGTAAGCCGACATATAACTGTAATAGAGCACCCAATAATATCTCTCGCCCTGCGGATGATATTTTCTCATCAGATCAACGGACTCATCCATCAGTTTTAGAAATTTATTGGAATGATTAATCGACTCCACCCGTTCCTTTTCACTTGCAAGATCCGTATCTACATCCATGCCCGCCTGATATAAACTGTCCAAAAATTTATCTACATCGGTTCCATACTCTAACTGAAAATGTCTTTTGACCTGATTAATCTTAATCTGCATTTTCCAATTTACCGAACGATAAATTTTAAACAATTTCTCCACGTCATGATATGCCGTATTTTCTTTTCCCTTAAATTCCTCTGTTATAATGCCTGATCTTCCTTTTGGCATTTCTTTCCACCTTTCTTTCCATATTTTTCATTATAGAACCTCTCCAGTTCAGCATCTGCCTCACTCGCCTTGACCAGACAGCAATATAACCCCGTAATAACACATGCCAATACTACCAAAATCACTAAAACTATTTTCCAGATAATAAGCATCCTCCTCATCAATTATTTTCCCCTCTGTATAGAAAGAATAAAAAAAAGTACCATTTTCTGTAAAAAATAAAATTTTTTTGCAACTTTTTTAAGATTTTTTTGGAATCACACAAAAAACTGCTGTTATCTATGATTTTCACCTATAGATAGCAGCAGTTTTAAACAATTTGATTCTTTTCCCAATAGTCTCAATGCCAACAATCATATGAATTTTTCTAAACTTTATGCTCTGGAGCCTGACTAATACTTTTGACAGTTTTCCAAGACGTAAGAAGTAAGTGATATGCTTTAAAGTACAATCCGACGCCGTTATCTTTAAAACACACAATATACAATTCTCCATTACATCTGAGAATTTCTACCTCATGAACAAATCTATTTGATTCCACAAGATAGGCCGTATCTCCCGCTTTCATCTTCTCTCGCTCCTACACTTAGTATTTCATTCATTCTTTCTAAAATCAGAAGACCTTTATGATCCACAAACGTTTTATCAGAGGCATTTTCAGGAATTTCTTCCTTTACAAGCATTGTAAGCAATGCCGTACAGAGCTCATAATCAGCTTCCGGAACACGTTTCAATTCTTCCACCAAATCAATCGGTTCTGTGATCAGATAGTCCGTATAATTGCTTTTCCAGTCTCCTGTTGCAGCTAATAATCTCTCATACTGGTCCTCATACAGATTTTTTTGATTCAGCAATAATTGAATTTTCTTTAGTTTTTCACTTTTTCTCAATTTACTACACCGCCCCATTTTTCGAATGTATGTTCTTTCTTAATCTTATCACATTCTCTTTCAATAAGCCAGCTCTAATTTATTTTTCATATAAGAAACTCATTCAGACTAATCTGTCCATTTATCCAACTTTTCTGCACTGCTTTATGAACCTTGTCATTTGGCATATCATCACCTATCAAAAATGCTGATTTCGGATTATGATTTATACGATTAAGGCGCACACTTTTTTCATCATAATTTGCATAACAATACTTGCACATATGCGGACAACTATTATAAGCACCAATATCATTTCCCAAATAACATGCACACTCTTTTCTAAGGAATTGTTTTTTCGGCATGTCAAGTGACATATGAATGGCATTTTCATAAATCTGCTGTGTCATACAGCCATTACAGTCTGCTCCAAATGCAGCAAGTTCCGTTCCCTCCCCACAAGGCCGCAAAATCATTTTGTGCTCTGTGGCAATACGTGTCATACGTTCCCCAAGATATTTTCTCTGCTCTTTGGATACCATTTTCACTTCTGGAAAATTCCTTTTTACTTTCTGGTATAAATCAAGAAAACTTATCACGCAATTTTTTGTATACCCTTGTAAAGCCGCAGATATGCCCTCAAACTGTTCCAAATGATACTTGACAGTATATTTGTCATCGATAAAAATCGGATCGTATCTCCAGCCAATATGCTCTTCTCCTACAATTTCTGATATCTGCAGAAATGCTTCAATGATTTTTCTTTTACTTACAATTGTTTTAAATAATCCTGGTTCGATGTCTGCTTCATATGGAGTGATTGTGATATACCAGTATGTCCTGTAAGATTTCAGCAAATCCATATACTTCAACATAGGGACTGGATTTTTTGAACAGAATACAATCAAATCAACGACTTCAGGATCAAGGCTATATTCTGTAACCTGTAAAGGATCATAGGGATTTCTCACTCGAACATACCCTTCACGGATTCTATTTGTAAACCATTCGGAATAAAATGCAGGTATATCGGTTCTCATACTTGCATGTATAATCATCCTGCGCTCTCCTCTCGCGGAAGATAAATATTACAATATTATTACAAAAAATCTTTTATGAAGCAGACATTATTTCCGTCTGAAGCATAAAAGATTTTTTTAATGGTTGTATTAAATTTAACTTCATATTACTTAAAAAATAGATAATTGCAAATTCGTTTTCCAATGCCATGCAAATTTAAAAAAAAATGTTTAGGTTGTTTTCCGACGATAATTTTGACCACAGTCTTGTTTCTACTCAGGCATATTTCTTACCACTGAGTACCACTTATCGTTAAATGCTCATAAGTTCAAAATTCTTATAAAGCCTGTATTTATGCGGTTTTTCAACAATACCGAAATTTCACTAATGCATCATCGGTGACATGTTCTTACTACTCATAAAACTCCTTATTTATGCGGCTTTACACCGCCTTTATCTTAAATCTGACCATGTTTTTGACACAGTAAAATTCGACTTTATGACTGTGTAGAAACATGGCCAGGCAGTGGTTAGTTACATTTTTGAAACTTATTAAGTTTAACATAAATAAACAATGGGTTCAAGATGTCATGATGAGAAAATTTTTCTTGCTATCAAAATACGGTATCTTTTAATCCAATAACTTTCCTTCACGGTACGACCATTCAAGATAGTCTGGATTTTGATAATATAAATCTGTATTAAAATTTGATATTTCATCACTAATAAAAGAAGAAAATATTTTTAATAATTCCTGTACTTCTTCCCCAGAATTTGCGCAGTCCTCTATCATAATACTATAGAGTTTTCCAATATCCAAAAAACTTGGCACGGAATATTTGCAGCCAGTTACAGTATCAAAATTTCCCTGCTCTATTCCATAATAAGAAATAACTTCATCACTTACCTGTTCAAAGCTAAGACAATGATCTACTTCCGCATCATGCAAAAGTTTTTCTATGCCTTCTTTTCCTATTGTCTTAACAATATCACTTCGATGATTCAAAGTTTCTCTCGCAATGTACTCAATGAGAGAGCACACATAAAAGTAATCGTTTCGTTCTTTTTCAGTCATAGATTACCTCACTTTTCACATACTTTAAACAATCAAGTGCTGACAATGTATGAAAACTAATCTGGTGGGTCGGATATTTGAATTCAGTCAAAGCCCAAAACTGTTTTCTATTAATTCGTCCTGCCAGAAAGTCATTTACATAGTTCCAGACAGTATCATTCGCCATAGGCCCCTCTACAATATCATAGTTATGTGTTTTTCCACTCCTGCATAATGCAATAAAATCCAACCACTCATCCGATATTTCTGAAAATCTTAAAATATTCAAGTTTTCATTTACTTCAAATTATAGGCTCGCCTGCACCTCGATTTGCCCATCGTATAGCCTGCTGCATATTATTCGTACAATAAAATCCCCATGAAAAATCTTTTGTGTATTTTGCTTTTCGTATTTCGGGATATTGAACGATTTCTTTACTTGCATGGTATAATTCCATACTCACTTCACCTCATTTTTAAATTTCCCATTTTATACCATTGCCATAAGGTAATTCTATAAAACAAGAACTATAATACCTGTTATCCAATTTTCTTTGTAAAATCTTGAAAATTGTTTCATCATGAGTCGACATTATAATCTGCACTTTGAATTTTCTAATAAGCTACGTATCAAATCAGCAAATCCTAATGCATTCATATCATCATAACTACCAATAGGATCATCTATAAAAATAGATTGTATAGGCAGCTTGGAAAATGAATTAAGCGCTCTACTAAAAAAAGAACTAAATGCAACAGTATTTAACTGAGCAGTGCTAAAATAAATTTCTGGTCGATAATTAGAATCCTCCGCATTTTCATCTATGTTTTCCATAGCATGAATTACTAACTCACCTTTTTGATTATCATTAAAAGAAAGTTCGTAACGTAAATGTTTCATAACATCATGTGCATCTATTTTTTGATAAATTTCATCCATAGAAGATTGTCCAAAATACTCTGCCAACGCTATTTGAAGACCATTTTTAACAGTCTCCACCGATTTTTTCTGTCGTATAATTTTGTCATCTATTATCTTTTTTTGAGCTTCTTCTTTTTTTAATTGTTTACTTTTCTCCATATAGTGCTCATAGTATTTTCGAGCACCATTTTCTTCACATATTTGTTGTAAGACTTCGATCAGGCAACTATTTTTTTGTAATATTTTTCTCGCAAAGATTGTTCGAGGTTCATAATTTCAACAGAATCATAACTCAACAATTCCAAATACTCTTTTTAATGTCTTTCTAATTTCTTCCTGTTCCTTC
>NZ_QRNF01000036.1 GCF_003474435.1 Ruminococcus sp. AF46-10NS | reverse complement strand
CGGAAACAGGGCAGCATGGAATCGAACCATGCCTGGTGCTCCCCTCCCTGCTATAAAAGGAATCTCTTCCTCTTATATTTCTTCGTTTCCTAAAAAAGTCCCGTTATTGAGTGCTGCATCCACCCGGCGGATTCCTACCAGCTTCTTTTCATTTATGCCAAAATAAAACCGGTAACGTTTTCCCTCTAAAACTTTTACGTTTTTATCCAGCAAAAGTTCACTCTGCCGTCCGGCCGGATCACTTACCCGGATCTTCCGTAATCTCGCAAAGGGATTTTTCCCGTCTATCCCGGTTACCAGCCCTTCCACGATTTCATAGGTCTTTTTATCCGCGGTGCGGAAAATAAGATATGTTCTTATAAACCCGATAATCCCAAGCAGGAAAGACCAGAAAATAAAAGTTTTATCTTTCATCCATGTTCCCATAAATGATCCGAAAAGCAGGATAAAAAGAGACAGGATACCATATCGCTGGATCCTGTCCTTAAAAAAATCCGGTATATTCTGATAACGTGTTCCAAAATCTTCCAAGCATCTATACAGCCTGTGCCAATACGGATGTTCCGTTTGCTTCAAGGCAGTCCTCCCTTCTTATGTAGTCGATCACAAGCTGTTTCTTATAGTAAAGCTGCGCTACGCGGCTTATAAATTCCCGTTGTATCTGTTCCTGGAGGGAATCTTCCAAATGGGACTCCCTGCTTTTTGCCTTTTCTTTTAAGCATTTCAGGTGGCAGGAAACATCCCCTTCTCTTTGAAGATAGGAAAGTAGCTGGTATTCCTCTTCTGTAAGCAACGGCTTTTTAAAGGCCCTCAGTGAAAACTTCAGTCCTTTTCCCATGGAAAGGGATTCCATAAAATGCTTCATGCGTTCCGCCGGTGAAAAGATCATAGGAGCCATGACTGACCGGCTGATAATGCTGTATACAGCTTCCTCTCTGGTACATCCTTCTGTCAGCACAACCAGGCCCCGCTTTACCAGACGGTTCAGGCAAAACTGGAAATCCTCTTTGTCCGCCCATTCCTGTGCCTGTTTTTCTCCAAGGCTAAATACAAGAAGACGATGCATCTGGGAATGGACCTTATCCTCTTCACAGAAAGACCAGGTGAGCGCAGCCCACAAAATAGTTTCCATTTCTGTAAGTACTTTTTCTTCCCCATCTACCCAGACACAAAACCTTCCATCTGCATCATCTTTTTTCATTCCGATTGCTGTATACCATCTCATGACATTTCCTCCTTGTCATTTTCACTCTTTCTAATCTCTGCTTCTGATCTGTTTTCTTTCATAACTTGTTACCCATACATCATCATTTCCAGGAGTTTTGGAAGTACATACCCCAAAAGCATGCCTGCTGCCGTACAGATTCCGATATTCGGCCGTCGCAGTTTCCATACTTCCTGTGTTTTGGTCCCGATAATCCTTGTTCTTCCCGGTACGATCCACCTGAGTTTCCGATAAAACTCCATGAATCCCTGATTGTCAAAGCCAAAGGATCGTACACAGAAAACATCCCGTTCCTGTTCTTCTTCATCCAAAAGGAAAAAGCTTTTCTGTTCTTTCCCTTCTTTTCGGATCACGATATAAAATTCCGGAATTCCCCGTCTGGTTCCTTCTACGATCTTATCCATCTCATCGTAAAAGATCCTGCAGGACTCATATTTTCCGTTTCTTTCCGGCTGGCAGACTGCCAGGCTGTCCTCTTCAAGTGCCATATAACAGTTTTCTGCCTCCATGATCCTCCGGCTGATTTTTATGGCCTGACGAAGAAGCAGGATTATCGCAAGCGCCAGTGCAGTACACAAATATGCAAGATCCCAGCATCTTTTCTGGTATATGAAAAAGTATGCGCTGATTCCCTCTGCCACACTGCATATTGCTGTCATAATAAAATACTGTTCTTTAAGGTCCATCAGATGATATACATCATCTTCTGTCGCCTGTAGTCTCAAGGGCATCCATCCTTTCCGTCATGCCACGCTTATTTTATCCGGGGATTTCTTTTTTTCCTCTCGGCTTTTTATATAGTCTGTACATTCCCGGATGGTCTGTTCACACAGGTAATAAGAAAATTTCCCGATATGTGTGTCCTTTTCCCGGAGATTCAAACGGTTCTGAAGCCAGATATATGTGCTGTGTTTGGTCATATAACCATTTTTCCAGATTGCATCCAAAGCTCTGTGTGCTTCGATCCGCTTATTACGCAGATTGCTGTCAGCCATGGTTCCCATGGGACGCATACTTTTTTTGTGTGCCCCAATGTATGAATCACAGGAAGGATAGCCGCTGCATACATACAGGTATTTCTCCGGATCCAGGTTGTTATCCCCATAGACATAGGCTGCCGGCCTAAGTACCCCGGGTCTTTTGCAATATGGACAGTACAAGGTTTCCCGCATCTGTTTTTTCTTCTTTTTTGCCATCTGACGTCACTCCTTTCCATCTTTATCTCCGATGTTAAAGAAATCCCTTTTTCTGTGTCAACAGAATTCTTTGAAAATCATAAAAAAACATTTTCAGGAAGCTCTTTTGATAAGCCTTGTGATAATACCTTCTGCCACTTCATAGTTGTCGTTGATGCGGGTCACCACAAATCCGATCTTATCTTTCTTTCCCGGAAGTGCGGACATATTGCAGGAATGTGCCACGGCATTGACTCCGATATCAAGGCGGATAAAATAGGTTCCCTTATAGACTTCCGTAATGATCCCTGTATATTTTCCCTGTTTATGGCATTTCCGGAGGTTATCTTTATTGATATTGGCTGTCGGACTCTTTGCATCCACTTCTATAATGATCTGGTCAACAGAGCTTGCTTCCACCTTATTGACCATGACCAGCACCAGATCACCTACCTGGAATTTTTCTCCGGCATCTACCATCCACTCCCAGGCCATGTCTCTGGCCCGGACAGATACTTCTACCCCAAAAACTTCCAGACGGACTGCTTTGGGAGCTACCGCAATCACCCTTGCTTCCACGATCCTGCCTTCATAGAGCATTGGTTTTTCTGTATCTTCTCCAATATAAAAAGTCTGGCTCTTTTTAAGCATTGCATCTTTTCTGGATGCCACAACGCTCCGGCTCTTGTTATCCAGATCTTTGATGATGAAATCAATGTCACAGCCGAGCATGTTGTTAGCAATACGGACCTGACGGTTTAAGGTATCCGCGTTTTCACGCCCGTCTCCCTGAAGGTTGATCATCATTTCATTCATTGGGATAATGATCCGGAAACCATTAAAGTATGTAACAGCAACCATCCATCCACTCTCCAGTTTTTCAATGCCCCCAAGCTGGCCCGTCAGGATCTTTCTGGTACGATGTGCATTCAAAAGCTGATGCCATCTGGCTTCTTCCTGTTCCTCCATGCTTTCAACCTGCGCGTCTACATCAATTGTCAAAACACCATCGTAGACCGCACGCGGAACATCTTTTTCCCCATTTCCCGCCAAAACTGTTTTTTTGGTATCCTCCATATACTTCCTCCTGTTCTTATTTATTTTTGTCTTCTCTGCTCCATCCAGAAGACTCCTGTTCCTCCGGTACTCAGGAAAGACAAAAGAAGACACAAAAAAAGCAGCCCGTTTAAAGCTGCTTTCTTCATGCCTTCTTTTTACAGATACCATTCTATAATACATGGAATTCTATGTCAATATTACCTTAATTGCAATAGCGTCGCATATCGGTTTCTTTTATGAAATTTCGAAAATTATTATTGCAACAATAGCGGCAACTATCATATATGAGTAAGCAAAGTTCAACATTGCAGATATTCCCGATCCATTTTCAAAATATCGAAGCGGTAAGGGCTACCGCGTTTTGGCGTACCACTATCAAGGTCGTCGCGTTTCACGACATCCCTTTTGCATACAGAAAAACCGCCGGACAGGTTTCCCCATACGGCGGCAGAATGTTTATTTGCCGAACAAGTCGCTGTGTGTACCGGTGCGGGCCAGCGTCAGCACCAGAACATCATCTTCTATGCGGTAGACAAGTAGCCAGTCCGGGAGAATATGACATTCCCGATGACCTGCCCAATCGCCGGACAGGTCATGGTCGCGGTTCTTATCTGGCAGTGGTTCACCCATTGCCAGCATTGCTACGACTTCCTCCAGCAGCTCGATCTTCAAGCCACGCTTGATGGCTCGTTTGTAGTCTTTTTTGAAACTGGTCGTGTACTTGACGGTATATTTGGTTTCTTTCATCTTTTCAGGTCAGCAAACAACTCGTCAAGGTCATTGAAGCCCTTTACAGACGGGTCTTTTGCAATCCTTTCCGCTTCCAGCATGGCAGCAACCGTTTCTTTGTTCGGCTGTTCCAGCCTTACTTCAAAGGGAATGCCGCCTTCACGAAGCGACTGACGCACAAAGATGTTAAACGCCGTAGTCAGGTTCATGCCAAGTTCAGTAAACAGTGCGTCCGCCTGCGCTTTCAAATCTGCGTCCATGCGGATACTGATGTTTGTGGTATTTCTAGCCATACGATCAACCCCTTTCTGCTGGCAATTATAGTATACGCTATTTGCACGAAGAAAACAATACTTTGCACGAATATTTAACAATAAATTCATTCAATGAGGTTAGCTGCACTGTCAACTACCCAGTCGTAGTAACGGCTTACGCCTCCGACCTTTTATCCCCAATAGGCATTGCTGCCTAAAGTGGCGTTACATCATTGGATGGTTGACAGCACCCTTTTTAGCAGAGTTTACTCTGTTACAACTGTATTAGGTACTTGGCTATCAGTAAGATAGTTTATTCCCATACGATACAGATTCATAGCTCCAATACGTTCATCATTAGACGTATAACCGCAGTTTTTGCAAGTAAACAAGTGTATTTTCTTATTACCATTAGACTTTTCAGTATGTCCACAAGCAGGACAGCATTGACTGGTATAACGAGGATCCACCTTTATTACAGAAGATTGATTCTGCTTTGCTTTGTAAATCAGCTTCTGCTCAAGGTCATAAAAAGACCATGATACAGAAACATAGCGGTCTTTTGTTTTGACACGCTCTGCAGCATTGCGAATACCAGTCAAATCTTCTAATACAAAGAGAGTATGCTTTGGATTACCGGTGGCGAGTGCCTTCGATACCTGATGGTTAATATCCTGCATCCAACGGTTTTCTCGCTGACCGATAGCTTTTAGTCTTCGTCTTGAGGATGGCGTATGTCGCATTTGAAGTTCTTTACGAAGCTTGGAATAATTAGCCCGTTTCTGTTTAATAGCTTTACCACTAACAAATCCGGACTTATGTTTGCTGTCATAAGTTGCAACAACAAAGTTGATACCTCTGTCAATACCTACAACATTACAAATATCAGAAATATTACTTTCTTCAACCTCATAGGTAACTGGTATATGCAGATAATATTTACTATCATGGGTATAGCGGATATGTTCTTGATAGGCTTCATATTCGGTCATGGAAAATCCCTCTTGATTACCCACCAGCAAGGACAGGCGGGGCTGTCAACGGCGGGCGTAGCCCATTCACTTGCCGTTGACTGGTTCGGCTGGGTTTGCTATTTTTGAATGGTAATTGCAGATTTAATTCTTGCGACTATATCCAATGGTGCTTATTATGAGGGAAATTCCAAAAATCAAAATTGCCGCTATCCCTGTTATTAGCACATATGAATGAACAGAATTTACCATAGCAGCCATTCCCGGCCCATCTTCAAAATATTTTACAAAGTAAAACATTGGAATTACCACAATCAATCCCATAGTTTGCGCAGAACGAAAACCAAACCAATAAGTTAATGGCAAGCAAATTCCTGTCCATAATAATGGGATAATAATTGCTGCTGCAATCGAAAATAACCAGATAAGCATATCAAAGTTTTGAAAAATTATGCTGGATAAACTATTGAACGCAATGCTTCCCAAAATGCTGATTGCAACAGTATATATTACGGAAACATATTTACTTGCAACAACAGTAAAATTGCTTATCGGCATAGCTAATTGATATTTTTTCCAGCTTGCCTTTTCATCACTTGCCTGGTTATAGTCCTCATAACTCAATTCAGCGGAGCCATAAGTCCCTAAGATTGACTTTCTTCATTATGTACCTCCATTTCGATTCACGGGCGATTGACGAGTGAATCGAAAGGAGGCGGAGATCGGCATCGACATACTTCGGGAGCTTTCCCGAAAAATCGACAATAAAAAGCGCCAGCTCCCCGCAACGGGAAACTGGCGCAACAAAAATGACTATGATTCTTCTGCTTTAGTAGGAATGATAATGCCGATAGGTAGTCATACCTCCCCGGAGGAGGGGCAAGGCTTTTTTTAATTGGTGCAGCTCATGGGTGCTATGAATGACGAAAATTGACATGGCGGTATCCTCCCATATACCGCCCTCCTGATTGCATGAGCATCGGTCCTAAAAGCAAAAAGAAACGGCGGCTCTGATCTTCTCAAAGCCGCCGCTCCATAGGCGCGTGAAAATGTATCTGCTGTACGACGGCTTTTTTTCTTTTGCCGTCGTCCGGCAGATTTTCTTCTCTTGCAGAAATATTTATAAAGTTTATGATACAACAAAATCTAATAAATCTACTCGCTTTTTATTGCTGATAAAATGCTCGCTTTTTTCAATTCCATTTGGGAATACATCGAAAAAACAAAATATATCACAAATAATATACCAGTCAGCGCCAATAGGAAAAACCATGGTAATTTCAATGTAATACAATGATTGATGGCATCTAACCGTCTGCATACAATTATGCTAAAAATACTTCCGCATATAAGAGATATTGCCAATGAACCTCCGAGGTAAATTCCTATCTCCCTATCCAGCATTGCTTTCAACTGTTGCCGTGTTGTTCCAACAGCTTCAAGCAAACCGAATTCACGCTTTCTATTCTGAAAATCAACCATAAGCATATTCATAAGGCTGATACTTCCAAAGACGAACAGAATAGCAGAAGTCATATATAGAGCATTTATAGATGCACTGTATCGATGCTGAATATTTTTAATCGTTTGTTCAATCGTATTTACTTCTATTTTTTCATTTTTATCCGCAATCTTCTGAACTGCGGTCAAAACTTCATCAAAACATCCCTCTGAATTTTTAATCGCCAGAATCCCCGTCTGTTCCGTTATCCCTGTCAGTTTCTTTGCTGTGTCATAAGTCATAATGAAGTAGGGGCTTCCAGGAACAACCGGGCTATCCTCCATTAAATCAGATCTATTGTATGTGCCTACAACAACGGCTTCCACATCAAAGGTTCTACCATCAAAAGCTCTGCCCTCAATCTTCAAAGTATCGCCAACTTGTGCTATATCTTCTGCAACCAATATTCCATTTTTCTCAACCATATCATCGTAATCTGCTGTTCCAGAGGATAACGCCGCCTGCTTTTCTTCTGTCTGTTCCCGATTTAAGGTTGGAAAGAAGTCTGAAATGCTCGTGATAGAACCACTTTCGCCCGAAAAAGTAGCTGTCATATAAACGCTGTCAAATGCGGTAATCTTTTCTATCCCATCTACCTTTTCTAATTCCTGCATCAATGCCTGATCTTCAAGTGGATTTTCTTCCAGTTGCAATTTTGCACTTCCGTATGGCTCCGCTTCGTTATCGAAAGAGCTGCCAACTGTATTTCTTATTTGTATAAGAATGTTACCGGCAGGATAATATTTGAAACTTGCCTGTTTTGCCGGATCAATAGAACCAGCAACCGTAGAAGTAACCAGTAAAAGAGCTCCGCTTACTCCAAGCATTAAAAGCGTCAGAACTGCTTTTTGTTTGTTTCTTTGTATATTTATTTTCGCCAGATTAAACGGCGTAAGTTTCCGATGCAGTTTTGAGCTGCTTTTTGCCTTTCCAGCATACGCAAGGTATTTAGCACCCTCTACCGGGGAAGTATTCATTGCTACTCGGACAGGCTTAAAAATGGCAATATTCACTGTTACAAAGGCTACTGCAGCAATCAGTACAGCATAAATAACTGTTGTTTTTAGCCGGAATCCATCAGGACAGCCAATAAATCCAATCAGTACACCAATGACAAGCCCCAAAGGAATACCAGCTAAGGCATATAAACGTCCCTCTTTACTTGCCATCCGTTTAATCTGTCTTTTTGTCATGCCAACTGTCCGCAGTTGCCCAAACATCTGAACATTTTTTACAATCTTTGTGTAAAAAACACCATAGACAATCGTTGCCGCCAAAATAGCCGTCAACGCCGCCAGTAGTGGTACTGGAATCGGAATACCCGATGTTATCACACCCGACATAACAGCAGAATATTCTGTAAGCATTACCTGTTCCTCGACAATGCCTGTATTTTGTATTGCTTTGCCGGCAAAATCAAGAATAGCCGTGGAACTTATGGCGTCTGTGTTCAACCGCGTATATGCTGTAACCTGAAAAGAATCTTTTGCCAAATCTTGGGCAAGCTCTTTACTAACATAAATAAAATATCCGTTGCTTTCTTTCGTATTATTCAAAACACCTGAAAGTGTATATTCTGCTTTCTGTCCTGTTCCAGTCAGGTCAATAGAAATTGTATCGCCAGTCTGATAGGATTTTCCTAAAAAATCAAGGTAGTTCTGGGGGAGCATAATCTCATCCGCTTTCTGCGGCACACTTCCCTGAAAAGTTTTTTCTTCCTGATGTAAAAAATAATCTTCATTTCCATAAGCAACAGTGATTGTTTTATTTTCAACATAAAACACACCTAGAGCGGAATATTCGCCAACCCATGTAATATTTTCGTTTTGATGCAGCTGAGCCGTTTGTTCGTCCGTAACTCCCAAAATGCCAATCTGCGCTTTATTCCTCTGTGTGTTCTTGAATTTCTCTTGTGTACCTGTTGATATTAGGAGAATCGAAAAAACCATACAGACAGAGATGGCGATTGTCAAAAGCAGAAATGCCTTGTTTCTCTTATCCGCTTGCATACTCCTACCTGCCAATTTTTTTACAATGGCACTTGTATCATTCTCAAAAGGCCATGTCATAGTCTGCCACCTCCTTATTCCACAATCTTGCCGTCCTCAATGCGGATAATCCGATCTGCAAGGCGGGCAATGTCGTTGTTGTGTGTAATCATCACTACGGTTTGTCGGAACTCTGCACTGGTGCGCTTGATTAGCCCCAGCACCTCTGCACTGGTCTTGCTGTCAAGGTTGCCGGTCGGTTCGTCGGCCAACACGATAGCCGGTTTGGTAATCAAGGCACGAGCAATCGCTACTCGCTGTTGCTGACCGCCGGATAGATTATTTGGCATATTTTTCAGTTTATCTTCCAGCCCCAGCAGATGAACAATCTCATTCAAAAACTTTTTATCTACCGTGTCCCCGTCCAGTTCCACCGGCAGGACGATGTTCTCATACACATTCAGGATCGGAACAAGGTTATAGTTCTGGAAGATAAAGCCGATGTTACGGCGGCGGAAGATGGTAAGCTGTTCATCGTTCATTTTTGACAGTTCTTTGTCCCGGACAATCACATTGCCGGAAGTAGGTGGGTCCAGCCCTCCCATCATGTGAAGTAAAGTGGATTTGCCGCTGCCAGATGTTCCCACAACAGCCACAAACTCGCCGTCCTCCACGGAGAAGTTCACACCGTCAAGGGCACGGGTAATGTTCGGCTTTGTGCCATAATACTTTTTCAGGTCAATAGTCTGTAAAACGCTCATATTCAAAACTCCTTTCAAGGCTTCTTGCCTGTTGATAAAGGTATTATAAAACCCAAATGTCCGCGAAATGTTACAGCGGCCAAAAAATTTCATTGAAAATCGGGGTGAAATGTTACAACGCTCGGACATTTCAAAAAATTTACGGCGGGCAGCCGGGAATGGCCGTCCGCCGCGTTCTATTTTGTAGGCAGCATAATGGAAAATTCCGATCCCTTGCCCGGCTCCGAAACCACTTTGATATAGCCGCCCTGTCGCGTTACGATCTCGCGGGCCAGATACAGGCCAATGCCCACGCCCTGCTGTTCGTGTACTTCTTCCTCACGATAGAAGCGCCGGAAGATGGCAGCCTGATTGCTTTCGGAAATGCCCTTGCCGGTGTCGGTCACTTTGATCTCCACATACATTTCCCACAGCACCACCGACACAGCGATTTTCCCTCCCGCCGGGGTGTACTTCACCGCATTGTCCAGCAGGTTAAAGAGGGCTTCGGATGTCCACTTGCTGTCATGGGAAACGGTCAAATCCTCCGGGCAGTCCACAGACACGGCGATTTCCTTTTTCTCCGCTGCATACACGATCCCACTCATGGCCTGCGCCACGGTATCAAAGAGGCGACCCGGTTTCTTGTCCAACTGGATCACGCCTGTTTCCAGACGGGAGGTTTTCACAAGGGCCTGAAAGAGAAAGTCCAGCTTATCCGTCTGGCTGCGGATTCCCCGGATAAAGTCGGTGCGCTCCGCCTCGGTCATAGGCTTTTCCAGCAGGGTGTCCGTCGCCATTTTCAGATTGCTTACCGGCGTTTTCACTTGATGGGAAATATCCGATACAAGGGTCTGCAACTCCTGCCGTTCCTCGTCCACCCGGCGGCGGTTCTCCTGCATGATCTGGTAAAGCCTTGCCAACCGGTGTCCGATTCTGGCAAGCTGGGTTTCGCTGTCCTCTGGCCGCTGGGGTGCTTCATTTCCGGCGATCATGTGGTCTAAAGTCTGGCACAGGTTAGCGGTAAACTGCGACAGCCGCTTTCCAAACGCCTGCGTCAGTACAAAAATCCCCACAAGGGCGCACAGTAGCAGCGCCCCGCCAGTCAGCAGCACCGCCGTCTGTTTTGTCACAAGAAACAGGGCTATGGTGATCCCGGACATGGAAAGGACAAGTCCTATTGCCACCCGGCTAAACAGCCGCTTTACCGATAGGTTTTGAAACTTCATTTTGCCTCGCCTCCCGTCCATTGATAACCCATGCCGTAAACGGTCTTGATGTAGGGCGCGCCGCCGTCGGATTCGATCTTGCTGCGAATTCGGCTAATGGAGGTTGTCAGGGTGTGTTCGTCTACAAACCTTTCGTCTATATCCCACAGCTTTTCCAAAAGCTGCCCACGGGTCAGCACTTGCCGGGGATTTTTACGGAACAGATTCAGCATTTTATATTCCATCAGGGATAGGGTCAGGGGCTTGCCGTTTAAGGAAGCCGTCTGCTCCGAGAAGTCCAGAAACAGCCGCCCGTCGTCGTAAATGTCCTTGGCCGGTTTGTGATGTTCCAGCATGGCGAACATGGCTTTGATTTTCCGCTGCAAGGCCCCGATCACAAAGGGCTTTGTGATGTAGTCCACCGCGCCCACCTCATAGCCCCGTATCTGGTCACTCTCCTGATCGTTGGCGGTCAGGAAAATTACGATGGTGTCCGGGTACTGGGGCTTTATCAGCTTGCACAGCTCAAACCCATTCCCGTCCGGCAGGTTGATGTCCAGCAGCACCAGATCAAATTCCCGCTGACGGATAGCTTCGGCTGCGGTTCTGGCATTTAGGGCAGAAGTCACGCCGTAGCCGTCTGCGGTCAGGTTATAGTCTAACATCTTATTCAAAAAACTGTCGTCCTCGACAATTAAAATCTGCTTCATATCCTCACTTCCTTTTCTTTTTTAGTTTTTTATAAATAATTCCTGGAAAAATAATGCTGAACAATAATAAAAATACCATCAACGCAATCATTTCTTTTACCGGATAGCGGAAAGCGAAATAGGAAATCTGCATTTTCATATACCACTGCATGATACCAATCCCTAAATTTCCAAAACTCATAAGCAATCCACATAACAGTAACCAATAGAAAAGACCCTCTGTTACAAACATTCGATATTCTTGTTTTTTTGTCATCCCTACACGTTCCAGGATTTTACACTCCCATTGTCGAAGCATAATATCCGATATTCTTGTATTTGCGAAATTCATAATTCCTATAAATATTAAAATTCCACTAATACTCATAAGCAGCCATCTACTTGTCTGAATATAGTTCTGCTCCTTTAGCAAACGTTCTGATTTAGAATCTAAATAAAACAAGTTCAATTTATCAGCGTGTCCATATTTTGATTGAAATTCCATATTATAATTGCGAATCATCTGATTCAGTCTTTCTCGGATAACTGACTCCTGATTTTTGTCAACATTAAATTGTATTTCAAAAATTTGTGGTGTTAATTTTTCTACCAGCCAATCATATGTAGTCTCTGTTACCAATAGGATATTTATATTTTTACCATCCCAGCACAATTTCATCTCTGGGAAATCATCCTCTGTTATATCCAGATAACCACAATTTACTAATTTCTCAGGAACTAAACTGCTCATTTCCGTACCAACCGGAACCAGATCATAAAATTCCATCTCTGTTCCTATATATCCTGCACTTCTCCTGCTATATAATCTGACATCCTATGATCATGTAGCACGATTGTTCCATGATTATTTTGAAACTGCTCCCAATTTACTAGCTTATCATTTTTCTGAATAAAGTCTTTTAGTTCTTCCTGCTCCCCGATACTGACTGTCTGAATTACCGTGGATATTTTATCTCCATCGATTAGAATCTTTATATTCTCCTTGCCATTTTTTCCGACGATCGGATAAAATCCTTTAATGTTTTCTACTGAATGAAGTTCGTTTCCTATGGTCGTTTCAATATCATTCATAAGGGACTTCGGAAAAAACTTCATATTCTTTGTGTCCGGTGATGATTCAATTAAATAATTGCAAGCTTCCTCTGTAATTCCTATTTGGAAGTCCGGCTCTTTACTATAATAATTCTGTAAATCCACTCCATTCACAATTACCGCAGAACATAATGCCAATTCGCACCCAAGCCATAATGACAAACTTGTTATCCCAAATGTTTTTTTATTCCGAAATAAATATTTCTTTGCAAGATAAATTTCAGGATGTTTTCCCCAATAGCGGAATTTCTTTATCTTCGGTTTCTTCCTGCTTTTATGATAAGTGACCGCCTCCGTATATTTCATACACTCCAATGGACTTAATTTCCTCATTTTTCTTTTCAGACATTCCACTGCCACTTCCAACGTGAAAATCACAAGAACAATCGCTAGAATAAGAAGTTTGGGTTGAAATAAAACCATTCTTTCTAATTTCCATGTATTCTCTGCATACATTTTTTCTAATAACAATGGCATAATACCCCATATAAACATTCCTCCTAAAACTGCTCCAGCGATACTTCCCGTAAGTCCTATTTTTAGCATCTCACGATTCATGACTTTAATATTCTGCTTTTGTTCCACACCAATTACTTGTAAAAGACCATAACGTTGTAAATCTTTTTCCAGCGAAATATTTAGGGTATTGTAAATAAACAAAAACATAGAAAGTAAAACCATAACCGAAAAAAAGACTGCAAATCCATAACTTCCCATCATTTCACTTATTGCCCGATATTCTGCTGGGTTCATACTTACAATTCTCTGTCCCTCATTCAACTTTATGTTATTTGTCAGCATATGTTCTATTTGCGAACCACTGGAATATTTCTTTGTATGATCTATTAAAATCCTACATGGCTCCCATTGAAGTCCGTTCTTCTCCATTGATTTCTCTGATAAAAAAGCCACAGAAGCACCGGAGGTTTGATTTTGATACTCTGTAAAATACCCAGAAAGTAAAAAGTTCTGCATACCGCTTCCACTGGTATTGAAAATGTCATTCCAATAAAAATCCAGTTCAATTTCCATGCCCACTTCGGGATTCTTGATTCCAAGATATTGCAGAGTTTTCGTAGAAAGCATAATTTCATTTTCTTTTTCTGGATAAGTCCCTACCACATTTGTAAATGCAGGACGTATCATTTTTTCAAATCCGGTCACATCTGTAATGACGCAATCACAATATTTTATGGAATCATCTAATAATTTTCCTGCAAACTTTTCTTTCCCAATGCTTTCTATGCATGGTAGCTGTGTAAGCTGTTGTATCATATCCGCTGTACCATTTTCAATATAGGTCGATACAGCCATACCATCGACTTTCATATTTTTCTGAATATCAATCTCCATCTTCCCATAGATTAAAGAGAACACACTAAAAATCACGCCTACAGTAATTGTAATTACGATAAACAGTAGACGATTTCTGTTTTGATTCTTTTTCCTGGAAGCATCCATAAGCACTCTTTCAGCCGACTGATTACAATCGTAATTCTCCATCCTATACAACCCTCCCATCTTTCATCTGAATAATCCGATCTGCCATAGCTGCTATTCTTTCATCATGTGTAACGATAATCATTGTCTGTCTATATTTTTTACACATCTTTTTCAAAAATTTCATAATGGATATACTGGTTGTAGAATCTAAATTTCCTGTCAACTCGTCTCCCAAAAGTATAGTAGGATGTGTATAAATAGCTCTGGCGATTGCGACCCGCTGCTGTTGTCCACCAGATAAAGTCATAGGATTTTGTAATAGTTTTTCCTCAATTTCCAATTCTTCAGCTATCCGCATTACTTCTTTTTTGCTGATATTTCTTTCCATAAGTTTGGCAGGTAAAACTATATTTTCAAATACATTCATCTCTGGGATTAAATTAAAATTTTGAAAAATAAACCCAATATGCCATCTTCTGAAGGAACTTCTTTCCTCCATAGATAACTGTGTAATATCTACATCATTGATATAGACACATCCGTGTGTGGGATTTTCCAAACCACCTAGTAAATTGAGCAACGTGGTCTTTCCGCAACCTGAACTTCCCATAATAGCTACAAATTCATTTTCTTCAACTGTGAAAGATATATCATCAACTGCCCTTAAATAGTGTTCTCCATTAGAATATTCTTTTGTTAAAGATACTGTCTTTACTGCTGCCATATCAATCCCCCTTATCTTTTTCAGATAGTATAACAGGCAAATGTCCGCGAAATGTTACAGCGGACGGATTTTTTTCTTTTGCCGTCGTCCGGCAGATTTAATCACATTTTCTATCTTACTTGTAATTCTATAATAAAGACCAAATGTTGCAGAAATCTCCTAACCATTTTCTTTTTTGACAAGAAAACAGGCTGAATTGCTTCATTTTTGTAGCAATTCAATTCATAGATGTACCTCCAAAATCAGAACGGAGGGTAATACTATTGCATTTTCTTTTGTTGATAAGGTCACTGTAAAACGCAAAAAGTTAGGCAGATGCAGACTTATTAAACAAGACCCATGTACTAATAAAGTAACTTATTAAAAGGACACCTAAAATAGCCAACACAATCAAAAGCTGCTGCACCAATCGCTGTACTCCGATATACACTGCAATCTGCATATGGAATCCTACAATCAAAAATACAAGGAATGCGCCAGCCAAGATAAGGGCCAGTATAACCGGAACACCAAACCATACAGCTAATTGTTTCAAAATCAACTTTCGTATATGGGGTTCTTCAACGCCCATATTTCTTAGAACCCGAAAGCGATATTTGTATTTTCCGGAATCTGATAATTGCTGCAAAGCCAAGATAGTAAAACAGGTTACAAACAAGATGATTGCGCTATATGTCAATCCAGTTTGCATAATGAAAATAATAGCAGAATTATCATTAACCTCGATTGTCCGCATGGTAATGTTATAAGTTACAAGCGAATCAGTAAGGCTTGAATTTTCAAAGTATGATTTTAATTCTTGAGCAATATCATAAGAAATTGTTTTATCCGCCATCATATACCGGAATGTATTAGCTGATGTCAGTTTATTGCAAATGTGATCTGGTACAATATATATCACACTTTGAAAATTATAAAAATCTTCGCCTAAGTCTACTGTGTGTGCAGAAATATCAGCAAGCTGTAAATCGCCTCCATCTGTTCTAATAGATTTGTGAGCTTCAAGATACGTCGAAATAGCATCTTGGGGTGTTATGGAAAGCCACTGGGTTGTAAATTCATGATCCCGTAAAGAAATTTCATCATAACCTGCATCTTTAATAGATGGTTATAGTCGGACAAAGAAATTGCTGTAATGGGTGGGGCATTTTTTCTGCTATTCTCCAGTTGGTTATAAAAGTCAGTTTTGTTTACAAAGTATGTCTTAAAAGAGCAATCATCACGAACAGAAATATTCTTTTCAATGAAAGAGTCAAGAAAACTATAATCCGTTACAGGTAGTTCTTTTTCGGACTGTATGCCGATATAACCAGACTGCATACCAATGTAGTCCGAAGAAATCTGTATATCAAAAGGAACTCTTTTTTCCAAAAAACCTTGTGCCCATCCAACAAGGAGTGGTGTTACAAAAAATAATGCCATGGACAATGTAAGTGTGAGGCAAATCAAAGTCATTGAAAGTGTTTTCGATTTTAATTTAGATAACAGTTGTCCAAAAAAGAACAGATTTTCTTCTTTATACTTCTGGCGTTCTTTGATGACCAATAAGTAATTACTAAACAAAACGAAAAATACACTCACTCCAAATACAACACACCAAAACAGAAATCCCATATAAACATTAAAAGCACCTTTATCCATCGGCATTGCAAGGTACACTTTGAAAACTGGTAATATGGAAAGAATAATTAGTTCCAACAGGCCAATACATTCAATCAAAAAGAGCTGCTTTACTGTGTTTTGTTCTTTTCTTCTGAATCTTTCCCTTATATGCATAATCAACATCAGAATTGGTACAATAATGCTGATTGCAGACCATATTTTGATTATCAGTTCAAATTCTCCGTTAAAGTAGTAAGACAGGGTTCTAATATTATAAAAGGTAATCAGCAGATAAAGGACAAAATTTACTGGAAAGAGTTTGTATATCCATTTGTGGGGGGTTCCCAATATATCATTTTTTCGATCTGCATTTAGCATATCAATTATCTTTGTTTTTCGTATCGTGCGAACTTGAGATAAACCAACTGTCGCAAAACATATGCAGAAAAATAGAATCGTCAAAATGATTGTATCTGGAAAAAGCATAAATGAAAATTCAAATGGTTTATGATACATTTGAAGCAGCATAGCAGTAATGAATTGAGAAAACACACCACCTAATCCTATCCCCACAATCAGCGAAAAAATTCCCATTATTAGTGATTCCACAAAGAAAAGTCGAGCTATCGTTGATTGCTCCATTCCAATAATACTCTGAATTGCAAATTCCCTTTTTCGCCGTTGTATCATAAAGTGGTTTACATACTGCATAAGGAACATCAGCAATACGGTAATCAATAGAATCGCATATTTTATTCCATCACCTAATATATCTAAATTAAATTCTGCTCCTATATTCGGATCATAATAATTGCTGGAAATGGAAAGGAAAGCATAAAACATAGATATACACGCCGTCAGAGTGACAATATATATCAAATAGTCTTTTGTGGATTTCTTTACATTTTCAAGTGCTAATTTAGCGTACATCATTCATGCCCCCTCCCATCATGGTAAGGACATTCAAGATTTTTTCAAAGAAAACCCTACGAGAATCACTGCCTTTGAGAATTTCCGTGAAGATCGCACCATCTCTTAAAAAGAGAATACGATTGGCATAGCTTGCCGAAAAAGCGTCGTGTGTTACCATCAGGATTGTGGCGTCAAGGCTTTCGTTAATACTCTGGATTGTGGAGAGCAAGGCTTGTGACGAGTGACTATCTAACGCGCCGGTAGGTTCGTCCGCCAGGATCAACTTTGGCTGGTTGATAATAGCTCTGGCACAGGCACACCGCTGTTTTTGACCGCCGGACACCTGATAGGGATATTTATCCAGAATATCCGTGATATTCAGCTTTCCGGCCATTTCCCGCACCCGCCCATCAATCTCACCTGCAGGAACCTTGTTGATAGTCAGTGCCAAGGCAATGTTTTCCGAGATTGTCAGAGTGTCCAGCAGGTTAAAATCCTGAAATACAAATCCAAGATTCTCCCGACGAAACCGGGCAATCTGTTTTTCGTTGATTTCCGTCACATCGGTTCCGTCCAGATAGATATGTCCCGCACTGACGGTATCAATGGTGGAAATACAGTTGAGCAGGGTAGTCTTGCCGGAACCGGATGCTCCCATGATTCCTACAAATTCCCCCTCCTGAACGGAAAAGCTGATGTCCTGAATTGCTTTTGTAACATTCCCGCCATTTCCGTAATATTTTTGGATATGATCCAGTTTCAAAATTTCTTTCATTGTTATCACCTCTGATCTCTATTGTAGAATAAGAGTGGCTTCGTTTGTATCAAGTTTTCTTACAAAGTTCTAACAAAAATGTAAGAAGTGCAGGACCGCAATCAGCCCTGCACTTCATGGATCAGACAGTTGATGTGAAACGCCAGGAAAATGGCGGTTCCTTGTTCCGATGATTCTGCCGCAATGCCAATGCCCAGCTTTTCACAGAGCCGTTTGCATAGGTACAGGCCAATGCCTGTGGACTGCTGGATCATACGACCATTCTGACCGGTAAATCCCTTTTCAAAGATACGGGGCAGATCGGACGCAGCAATCCCGATTCCATTGTCCTCCACGACAAGAACAACCTGATCTTGCCGTTTATGAGTAGAAATGCGGAGAACCGGTTGTTCCGTACGATACTTGACCGCATTGGCAATCAGTTGGTTCAGAATAAAGCGCACCCACTTTTCATCTGAATAAACCGTGTCCTGCATTTCCTCCACTTCCAGACGCATACCACCTTGGAGCAGCAGATATTTATTATCTGCAATCGCCTGATGCACCACTTGGGACAGTGCCATTTCCCGGACAGAATAATCTTTCTCTGTATGCTCACTGCGGGCGTAATAAAGAGCTTGTTCGGTAAAGCGGTTGGTCTTTTCCAGTTCCAGCAGAAGTTCCTTTGTCCAGTCCGTCCGGTGGTTTTCACATAGGAGTTTCATGGCAGTAATGGGCGTTTTGATTTCGTGAATCCATTGCTCAATGTATTCTTTGTACTCCAGGCGTTCCCGCTCGACTTCTCCAATCTGTTCCAACATGGATTTTCCAGCCATTTTCAAAAGCTGATAGTAAACCTGATCCTCGGCCTGTTCCGGCAGCTCCATCACTTCGGAAATAAGGTATCTTTCGGAAAGCTGCTCCGCCATATCCAGAAGTTTTTTCATCTGCCGCTTCCGTTTCCAGTAAGTGAGGACAAGTCCCGTCAGCAAAATCAATGCCCATACAATCAGGATCAATACTACTGCGGAAACCGAATTGCCGCACACCAGCAAAAATACAGTGAGTGCAGCCATACAAACAAGGTTCGTCAGCAGAAATGGTAGCCTGTTTTTCCAATATCGTCTGCTGTTCATATCGTGTACCCTTGTCGGTGCTTTGTCTTGATAAAATCCGTCAGACCGATGCCCGCCAGTTTTTCCCGGATGCGGTTGATATTGACGCTCAAAGCATTGTCATCCACATATAGCTGATTGTCCCACAAATACTCAATCATATCTCCGCGAGAACAGATTTTTCCACCGTTCTTGAACAAATAATAGAGAATTTTCAATTCGTTCTTAGTAAGTTCTACGCTCCGTCCATTATAGTCCAAACTGCTGGATTCCAGATGCAGCACCGCATCTCCATAGACGATCTTCTCCCGTTGTTGTGCGGGATAGGTTTTCTTCAGCAGAGAAGCAATTTTCGCAAGCAGGATTGCTGTGTTATAGGGCTTCGTGATAAAAGCGTCTCCACCCAACATAATGCTATTCAGCTCGTCCATATCCGTGTTGCAGCTTGTCACAAAGATGATTGGCACTTCGGAAAAGGTACGAATTTTAGAGCATAAAGCAAAACCATTCTCTCCGGGTAACTTAATGTCCAACAAAATCAGATGTGGCTTTTCATCCTGAATCTGTTCTGTCACAGCAGAAAAATTCCTTACTCCAAGCGTTGTATATCCATTTCCATTCAATAAAGTTTGTAATTCTCCCTGTATCACAGGATCATCTTCAATTATCATAATTTTAGATAGTTTCATGCTTTCTGCACCTTTCCTTGTTTTGTCCGGCCATCAACTGGCTTCTCCGCAGTTTTAGGGATCAGCCAAACACCAGCCATCTTCACAGCGCCGGGGATACGCCCACTGGCACACAGATAATTGATCTGCCTTGGGGTAACACCCCATTTTTCACTTGCTTCTTTCAGCGTCATATAATCCATATAGTTTCCCTCCAATATGGTTTATTATATTTCCTTTGCTCGAAGAATACAAGCGTGCAAATGGGGCGCAAGGCCCTGTGCCAGAAGCATTTTGAGACCTTGCGCCCCATTTGTAGTTCTATCCTAAAAATACTTTGCCAGTTGCTTCAGACCACGCCGGATACTATCACGGACACGGCTTTGGTCTACGCCCTCCGCTGTGGCGATCTCACTCACACGCATCCCCAGATAATACCGGGCATAGATCCGCTTGGCCTGCTTCTCTGGCAGAGCCATCACAGCAGCATAGAGCTGCTCCCGCAGCTGCTTTTCCTCCAAAAGCATTTCCGGTGTCTGGGGCTTCATCAGGATCGCATTTTCAATGCCGTTGTCGCAGTCCAGGGAGTAGTACGCCTTATAGCGATACATCCTCCGGTCATAAGCAGCTTCCGCACGCTCAGCGGCTCGGATCGTCTCCAGCACATCTTCTGTTACTTCTACAAAGTAATCATTTTTATAAACATCGGGATATAAGTCCCTAAGATTGACTTTCTTCATTATGTACCTCCATTTCAATTCACGGGCGATTGACGAGTGAATCGAAAGGAGGCGGGGATCGGCAGCGACATACTTCAGGAGCTTTCCTGAAAAATCGACAATAAAAAACGCCAGCTCCCCGCAATGGGAAACTGGCGCGACAAAAACACCTACCATTCTGCTGATTTAGGCGGAACGATAATACCGATAGGAAGTCATACCTTCCCGGAGGAGGGGCAAGGCTTTTTTAGCTGGTGCAGGTCATGGATGCTGTGAAAATAGGCAAAAATAGACACGGCGGCAATCCTCCTATATGCCGCCGTGGATTTACACGGTGTTAGATCGTCGTTGGTTTAGGATAGGTGAAAAGAAACGGCGGCTCTGATTTCTCAAAACCGCCGCCAGAGTATGTAGAGTAAGCGCACAAAATCAACCTGCCCAGCTACGGTTTTTTTCTTTCCCCATTGGGCGGGGCAGGCTCTCATCGTATATTGAAATAAAAAAGAACCGATAATCACAAGTGAATTTACCTTGCGTATTATCGGCTCTGCGTCTGTGCGTCTGGCTCTTGGACGATGGATAAATTTAGTTTTCTTACTGTAATCAGGGTTTCATGTTTGCATTTAGGACAATATAACGGAAAGTTTTCCAATACTGTATCATAGCGAATTTTTAATCGCGTTTTGCTGCCGCAAAAGGGGCATAAAATCCATTCTATCTTCATGTTATCTTCCTCTGTGCTTGGCTTTCTTCTTTTCCTGCCGTATGGCAAACTGACGGTCTTTCTCTGCCTCTTTCTGTTCACGGCTCTTGGCTTTACGTTCCAGCTTACATTGCTCATGCTGGAGTTTCAACGCCTGCTGTGCCTTTGTGCCAACGCCTTTATCTTGCAGTTGACTTTGAATTTCGCGCTGCATTCGTTTGGGATTGAGTTTTCGCTCTATGAATACTTCAGCCTGGATTGGGGGACTGAATTTCAACTTATGCCAATTCTTCAGCAGAAACTCATAGACCTCATAGTCTTTGGGTTCTGAACCAAAAGTGATTTTACACACCTCGTATTTACCGCTATCCGTTCTTTCATATAGACCGATCCAAAATGGAGCTTCAAACAGGATGGTCAAACTGCTTTTGAAGGCCGTGCTCATTCTTTTAAGAACTGTCCTTCAAAGTGATCCAGCCATTCCATAAGGGCTCGATAGAGAAGCTGCTGCTGCTCAAAAATCGTTCTCCCAACCAAAGGAATGTCTGCAAATTCGCGCGCATAGCCCTCGTTAGCTTCAACCGAGGATTGTATGCTCCGGCGCAAAGTCGAAACCAGCTCCAACGCTTCGGCTTTGTCCATCTTGTTCAGATTGGTAATGACCACATTGAAATCGAATAGCAGGGGGACTGGACCAGCGGCGCAAGCGGCCATCAGTTCCTTAAAATATGCTCTGCCCTGGTCAGTAATAGAATAAATAGCCTTATCTGCAAACTTATCGCCCTTGACAATGTTGCTATGCAAATAACCTTTCTCACTCAACTGGAGAACCTTACGATAAATAGAAGGTACGCTTATTTTTGTCCATCGTGGAAAATGGTGGTACTCCACATCTTTTTGAATATCATAAGCGCTTTGCGGTTTTTCCAATACAATACCAAGTATGACTAAATCGATTGACGACATAACTACACCTCCAACTTTTACTATTATCAATAGTACTATTGTTGATAGTAAAAATCAAGGAGAAGTACCTTATATTTCCGAATTGGACATAGCCTGTTTTTCAGCCATAGACAATTCCCGATGAAGGTGTAACGCCATAAATACAGTGATTACTACGGAAATTACATCTGCGATGGGTTGGGCATATAGGATTCCGTTCATTCCCCATACCATAGGCAGCAGCAAAACGACAGGAACAAAGCAGACACCTTGTCTACATGCTCCCAAAAAGAAACCTGCCGCACCTTTACCCAAGGCAAGGAACAAAGAGGAGTAAACCGTGTAGAAACCAAAAAGAATGAATGTGATCCCATTTGCAAACAGTGATTTTTGACCCACTAAAATCATTTGATTATCTCCCTCAGTAAATTGAGAGATAATCTGCGTAGAAAAAACGGCCATCACCAAGCCTACGACTAAGCAGAAACTTGTAGACCAAATGATTGAGGTTTTGATTGCTTCGCGCAGGCGATCAAACTTCTTTGCCCCATAGCTGAATCCAGCAATAGGCTGGAACCCTTTCAGAAATCCAAAGACAACAAGAGTTCCCATAGAAGTAACTCGCGTAACCGCCCCCATGCCTGCAATGACCGAATCGCCATAATTGCTGGATGCGCGGTTAATTAGCGCAATCGAAAGACTTGTTAGCAGTTGGAACACCAAAGTGGGAACTCCAATTTTCAAAATTTCCGTTATCATTTGCCTCGTAGGAGAAAACTCTTTTATGCTGAACGAAAATACGCTTTTTTTGCGCAGAACATAGGTAAGATAAACAAGCGTGGATACCATTTGCGAAATTGCTGTGGCGATTGCTGCACCTTCTACTCCCATGTCCAAAGTATAAATGAAAAGAGGGTCTAATCCGATGTTCAATACGGCTCCCAATAGCAAGGCACACATGGTCGTTTTTGCTGCACCCTCGCTACTTACAATATTGTTCATTGTTACATTAAATACATTGAAAACACAGGACAGCACATAAATTCTTGCGTATGTCAAGGCATACGGCATAATTGTTTCCGTCGCGCCCAACATTACCAAAATTGGTTTAAGGAAAATCGCAGAAAGTAGGATGATAATAGCACCAATCAGAATACTGCTATACAATGCGGTGCTTGCCACTTTATCGGCGGTATCTTTATCTCCGCGTCCCAATAGTCTTGACAGATAAATTCATTTTCACGCTTCCCGCTGACATATGATGCCTTTTGGATATTACAGAAACAGGATCTAAAAACCAGTATCTTCGTACAAAAATATTTCTGTCCTTTGGAGACATTTCTTCCAAAAAACGATTTATGGTTTCCATCAGTTCTTTTTCCGCCAGCTGTTCTTCCACGGTATAAGTTACATTTAGCTGCTCCATTTCCTCCATAACATCTGCCATATGAACATCCGGCGCTTGCCTGCAAACTTTTTCCTTAAGCAGTCAATACTAAGATTTCTTGTAATCCGACCGCAAAAGTGTGCCAATACAGGAGGATGCGTAGGTGGAATCTGTGACCATACTGAAAACCAGGTATCATTCAGACATTCCTCGGCATCTTCTCTATTCGCCAATAAATTCCAGGCAATCTTGTAGCAATAGGGATGATACTTAGTACTCAATTCTATAATTCCATTCTCATCTCTTTTCAAAAACAGGTTTATAATTTCATCATCATTCATTTACAGGTTGTCCTCCGGGTTTCTTTAAGATAAAAGTCACTGTCCATAATCTGACCAGCAACAGATAAGGCGCCTTTCTGAATAAAAAAATTTCCATTCATATTATATATCGTAAAAAATAGTGGATGGTAACAAAAAAATTTAATTTTTTTCAGTTGAGATCCAACTACAGTTTTGGTTTTCAGAAGATTATCTTTTAGAGGTAAAAATAATGAAAAGCAGCCGATATTCTCATTTTATAAATCATGAGATACCGGCTGCAACTGCTGTTATAAAATATTTAGTCCAATAAAACTCCCTCTATTTGTATTTTTTAGAAAAGATTTGCACGTCTAACTCATCACTGAAATAACGAGAATGCGACGCACAATTATTCAAGTCGTTGAGTCACTCTTGAAAGTAAAACCGTATTACACTTGTAAAAAAGGTCTGCCGCTTCTGCACTCAGATTTTTTAGCAAGTGTAATATTCTACATATTCCTGAACTCTCCTTATGGAGTAACATATCACTGATATGGACAAACAGATACCTTTCGACGATCAATCAGTCTATTAATTGTTTTAGTAGCAACATCAAATTGAATCAATTTCTTTATATAACTTTATTAATTGCCTAAGCAAATTTTCATATTCTTTTATTGTCTCATCCGAGTCAGACTCTTTTACTATATCCTTGTCATTTCGTAGATTAGAAATTTCAAATGGGTATTGGTTCAATAATTTGATTGTTTCTTTGCAATTTGGGATTAATTGATTTCTTTTATTATATGGAATCGCATTTATGCGCTCTCTCAAATTATGCCGCAGATTGTATGCAAGCCAGTCTGCCGTATCAAAAAAAGCACGATATTCATGTCCATATGCTTTCTCAAGATTTCCTTTGATATAAGAATAGTAATCGTATCCTTCCGGCACTTTTTTAGTTGTGCTAGCAAAAATCCTTACAATATGATCATATGCATCCCGGTGCTCTTTTAATGGCTGAATCAATGCATCCCCATTTTCTGATATTTCTTCGGCTGTAAGTAGATAAATTTTGGTTTTTTGATGTAATTGATATATCTTTTTCCACAACAGTCCAATCTCATCGTTTTGCATTAGATTAAAAACATTTTGTTCAGCCATTTAAAATACCCCGCTATTGAATTAATGAATTTTTAACTTTGACTCCTTTTCCCTCATTACCAGAAACGATTTTTCATCTAGAATACGGTCACCAAAAATCCGCCAGGATCCACGTCGCTTTATTCGGTACGCTTTAATAGTGGAGATTTGTCCGTTTTCACAGTCTCTTGAAAAATTTTTCCTATATTTAAAAGTTTCTACTATCCCCCATAGAGTTCCTGCAACTATAAAAAAAAGAAGTACTGCTACAGCTTCAATCATAATTATTCTCCTTATCATCCCAGTTGCATGCATCGTCACAATCGGACTGCATCCCAAGGTCTTTTGGTTCAATCACATTTCTTACACTACTACCTGCACTATATTTTTCTCTTCTGTAAATTATGCTAAGATGAACAAATATTTCTCTGTAAAGTAACAAAAGAATAAATCCAACAAATATACAGGATAGTAATATAACTCCTTTCCTAGATGCCACAGATTGCAATTGTGGATTTCCAAGGAAGCAAACTGCTGAAATCAAATCAATCAATGCAAGCAAAAACGTAATTCCCTGCAATAAATTCACTTGAAATACCTGTTTTTTCTTTGCAATCGAACACCCAGCATCATACATATTGTTAATTGCCTGCAATAATATCGTAATATAAAATGGTTTTATATCTGTCATGCTAAATCCACACACTAGTTCTATAAAAATGGTAGCCGTAAAAACCATAGTTTTTATCAGACATTCTAAATAGCTGTCCGTTGTAAGTTTTTCAATCACTCCATACCCTTCCTTCGTAATCAAAAAAAAGCAGAGCCATCCCTCCAAAAGGAACGAACTCTGCTAATATTACAATCCTCGGCAGGATATTATGCCAAAGCCCCTACTTTCTTCGGATTTCTTATGTTTAATTTCTAAAAAACATTTGTATAATCATAACATTATACACCTTGAAAAGCAAGCATCTTTTTAAATTTTCAAAAATCAGATGGTATCAATCAGATCACTTCCACTAGTAATCTGACTCCAGTGATTTTCACGTTTGTCCGCATTTTTCTCAAAGTATGGAAGTCGCGTTTCTTCCAGTTTCTCCAGACATGGGATGCTTCCATCCAGATACTTTTTGATTCTCCGGATGGTACTGTTAAGTCTGGTAATCACAGATCCAAGTTTCACATCCATCAGTTCATAACCAAAGGGCTTTGCTTCTGACATCCACAGGTCTTCTCTGAAAATTTTCATTTTTTCTAAATTATCTACGATTTCCGGAATTTCTTTTTCACAGATTTCTTTTAAAGCCGGTTTCTGGTTCTTATCTAAAATATTTTTATATGGACACCAAGATCTGCCTTATCGGTCAGCACTGCTGCCAGCTTTTCATAATAGGCAAATAGAGTAGCATATTCTGGGGAATTCTCCTGGCAGATTTCCATCATCTTCTTTAATTTCTCATAGTAGGCACCAGTGCCAACGCCGCTCTCCACCACCTCCCGATCAAAAGTACCAGCCATTGGATCCTGGTACAAAAGATATTTAGATGGATTCTGCGCTTCCTGATTTGCCTTTCCATTTAAGAACAATGAGTCGAAAGCATCCAAAACCGTAAAATCTTTCAGATTTCCCCCCACATACTCCTTAAACTCTTCCTCCAATAATCCGAAAGTTTCTATATAAACAAATAGAGTTTTATCATAAAAGTCCCGAATACCATTGTCAACGGATTTTTCGTATATTTATATTTTTACCGTCTCATAACCAACTCTCTCACTTCGAACATGTAGCAAAAAATCTATCATACCAGATAAGGAATGTCAAGACTGTCCAGATTTTACGGCTGTTATCTGCCTTTTTCTCTTTATGGTCTTTCAGAAGCTGAAGCAGTTCCTCTGTATGAAAAAATTCTTCTGCTTCTTTCGAGGTAAATAACTCCTTTACCATCTGATACCAGTCATCCTGCCGCAGCCACACACGGATTGGAATTGGAAAACCAAGTTTCTTACGTTCATCGGTTTCCTGTGGTATGAATTGGGAAACAGCTTTACGGAAAATATATTTGGTTGTACCCGCTGCAATCTTGGCTTCTTTCGGAAGCTTTGCTGCAAAGTCAAAAACTTCTTTATCCAGAAATGGTACCCTGACTTCCAATGAATGTGCCATGCTCATTTTATCTGCTTTCTGCAAAATATCGCCAGGAAGCCAGTAGCTCAGATCTACAGACTGCATTTTTTCCATGTCTTGAAGTAATCCTCTGTTTTCTGACTCAAGTTCTTCAAAAAATGGTCTTAAATATTCCTGTGTGGAAGGTCCTGTTACTTTATTTTTCAAAATCTGCGCTTTCTCTTTTTCACGGTAAATATATGCATTTCCGATGAAACGTTCTTCCACTTTCATTCCTGCACGGATAAGGAAATCCCGTCCCTTCACATCCGGCAGCTTTGCAGCCAGTTTTCCAATTACACGTCTGACACCAAATGGAATCCAGGCAATTTTTTTCAATGATTCCGGTTCTCTGTAAATATTATATCCACCGAAAAGCTCGTCTGCTCCTTCTCCTGAAAGAACAACCTTGACATGACCTGCCGCCTCTTTTGAGAGAAAATAGAGTGCAACGGCGGAAGCATCAGCAAGGGGCTCATCCATATGATACATAACATCTGGAAGGGCATCCCAGAATTCCTGCTTGGATATGATTTTTACATGGTGTTTCAAACCTGCTTTTTCTGCCACTTTGGCAGCTTTGTTTACTTCACTATATCGGTCTCCCTCATCGAATCCCACTGTAAATGCCTGATCTGCACCAGATGAAGAAGCCAGATAACCGGAATCCACTCCCCCGGATAAAAACGCGCCGACTTCCACATCACTTAACATATGGTGCTCCACTGAATCCTTTAAATTCTCTGCAAGCTGATTCCGCAGCTGCTCCATATTCGTCTTACAGTCCCATTGGACTGGTGCAAGCTTTGTTTTGAAATAAGTCTTTATCTCATAGTTTCCGTTTTTATATAAAAGCATATGACCTGGCATAAGCTTATAAATCCCCCTGAAAAAAGTTTCTTCCAGAGGGGAATATTGAAATGACAAATACTGCTCCAGTGCCTTCTGATTTACTTTCCTTTCATAGCCTGGAAATGCAAGGATACTCTTAATTTCAGAAGCAAATACAAAGTGTCCATCTATTTCGGCATAGTACACAGGCTTAATTCCGAAGAAATCCCTTGCAAGCATCAAACTCTGCTCCTGTTCATTCCATACAGCAAACCCAAACATTCCCCTGAGCTTATTCAGTGCCTTCTCCCCATACAACTGAATAGTATTTACCAGAACCTCCGTGTCAGAATGAGTACAGAAAGAAATGCCGAAATCCTCAAGTTCTGCCCGCAGTTCCTTATAATCATAGATTTCTCCATTAAAAACAATATGAAGGTTTCCGTCCGTACTTTCCATAGGCTGCTGCCCATCTTCTAAATCAATAATACTAAGTCTTCGAAAGCCCAGCGTAATCTTCTCCCTGCAAAAAGAGCCCTCACTATCCGGGCCCCTATGCTCAATGGCTTTCATCATCCTTTCAATTACTGTCTTCTGATCCTGTCTATAACCTGTAAATCCACAGATTCCACACATTTTATCCTCCGTATCTATTTGATGTAGTTTATACGCTGCAGCAACTTTTTTATCACAAGTGAATCCCACATGGTCACATCGTAATCATAGTGGTCTGTGAGTCTGCGCCTCAGCTTGTGTTCTCCCTTCTTTTTCTACTTTTGTAGAAATCATCTCTAATTCTACATCTGTAGAATTAGAAAGTCAATCCCATTTTCTACAATTGCAGAATCTATGTCATATATTTGATTACCCGTCATGACATACCCCAATGACTCAGATCTTACAGATTTACAAACGGTATGAATGCCTCACTGCTGATAAAATGAAAAGCCGGAAAAACGGTCTTTTGTTACAGAGTCATTTTTCCGACTGTACGGTTGCCTATATTTAGTCAACTACCCATCACCTAAAGGTAATGGGCTTGGCAGACTTAGCCAAAAAGAACCGATATCAGTCTTGCAAAGACCTTGTATCGGTTCTTTTTGTATTTTCTCATTCTCTAATTATGGGAGGATTTTTCTGTATCACCGAAAAAACTTTTATTCCCGCACTTCAAGCCACTGGTCAATGTTCCCAAAATGTACCGCCTGCAGGTTATCTACATCAACCAGTTGCGGGAAGCTGTTTCTGATGATCATGACACCATTTTCCTTATCCTGTTTTTCTCCACCGCCAGCGATGCCTCCCATGGTCCTATCAAGTGTTAAAACCGTTCCATCTTTATAACGCACCTGGTCAATACTAGTTCTGGCATAAAGATCCATGCCATAATCCGTACCTGCGTACTCAAATTTGTTTTTTTCATCTTCATACACCTTCATAGCTTCATCATAATCAAGATATAATGACCATAAAAGGGGCGTTACTTCCATTTTTTTCACTGTGATTTCATAACCTCCAAAATCACATTTCCGGTTCACTTCCAGAGTTGTCGGAGGCTTTACTGCACCCAGAGTCCATTTAAAATCCCATGTTCCATCTGTAATAACAGTCGTATCATAATCTCCTTCCTCCGTAAGATTCTTTAATGTGATTTCTACTGTTTTATTACTCAGATCATAATCACCGTCATAAGATATACAGGCGTTAAAATATTTAAGATGTGCAGAATTTTGATCTGTTTTCAGTAACACATCCTGTCCTACCCCAGTATTGAAACTTCCAAATCTGTTATCGTCCACTGCATATACTTCTTTTCCATCGATCTTAAAATGTGTCATCTCCTCAAAAGAAGTATGATCAGTCATAGAAATACTGTCATCTGTTTTCACTTCAAAAAAAGCATACAGGAATCCCTGATCCTGAATAGAATCTGTCAGGGTAACCGTCACACCATTTTGTGTTACAGACTGGTCTATATTCTGAATATAAGTTGATTCCTGCAGTGTCTCCTGCTGTTCCTCCGATGGATTCAGTCTTTTCACCAGGTAATCACTCCATTTAAAGAACTCTTTTGCAGCCACAGTGACAGCCATACCAGTACAGATTACTGCTGCTGCAATCAATAATCGTCCACTGATTTTTTTTCTTTTGTATTTTTTATCAACTGAATCCGCCTGTTCAATCTGTTTTAGTGTATCTTCAAATTTATTATGAAAATCCTGTGGTACTTCCGGTGCGATATTATTCCATTTCTTCTCTAACATGACATTTTCCCCTTTCCTGTTATTCTCTTTAATTGCTTGCTGTTTTTCCCAGTTGCCGGTCTTTTCTCTTCTTCGGATAACTGCACCTTCAAAAACTCTCTTGCACGTGAAAGTCTGCTTTTGATCGTTCCTTCCGGAATATCCAGAGCCTCACTGATCTCTTTCAAGGAAAATCCTTCTAAATAATACAATGTTACCAAAACCCTCAGATCCTCCGGAAGTTCCATAATCGCCATATACAAATGACTGTATCTGTCCTCCTCAGTCATTTTCATATTGTCCATATATTCTTCATATGGAATAACATTTTTTCTTTTCCGAAGAATCCCTTTGCATTCATTGATCAATATCCTTGTGATCCATGTTCGGAAATATTTTTCTTTCTTTAAAGTGGAAAGTTTTTCATATGCCTTAAGAATTGTTTCCTGCACAGCATCCCCACAATCAGAGTCATTCTTCAGAATGGACTTCGATATATGATACAGCATGGCTTCTGCATCCCGAACCTCCTTAATAAATACATCTTTTGTCATAACTTTGTCTTCTCCTTTTGTCCAGCTGGATTACTATTCATGTTTACTTTTACACTAATTAGATGCATCGGAAAGGAAATCGGTTCTCATAAAAGTATTTTTTTCCGTTGGCTCTTCTATTGCCAACGAAATATCCGATTTTTTAATCTCTGTTCTGTTTGTGTTTATATTTTTTATGTAATTCCGTAATATATTCCTCAAGCTTCTCTTTGTCTTGCTCTCCACAAGCAACTAAACCAAAATACTGCTTAGATCGATCCTATATGCTTTCGCTGTTTTCTGACCCAGTTTCTCTGTATATGTGCAATAATTCCAGAAACGGTGCTATTTTATCCGGTAGTCTCATTTTTCGTTCTCCCCTACGTTTGCGGTAATCCCTGTTACCATTGTTCTTAGCAAACTCTAGTATACAGGTAAATCCACGTTGCTACAAATGTGGGGTCACTTCATATTATCTAAAACATATTTCGATAAGTCAAAATTACAATTTTCACACTTTAATTGATATAATATTCAATAACTAAACAAGGAGGCCATTTAACCATGAATAATGTAAAAATTCTATGTATCGCAGGCAGTATCGTACTCGGTAGTATATTGCTATCCGGACAAGCTTTTGGCAAAGCCCCCTCAGATCTAATCACCCTTTCCGCCCCTAAGGAGCCTGAGGGGCAATATGTATCTTATGATATAGATGGTTCCGGCTCTTATTATGATAGTGATTCAGATATAACTTACTATTTTGTCAAGGGGATTGTCACTTCTTATTCTAATCATGCAAAAACCTTTTCGCTGACTTCTGACGCCGGTGAAACTTATGAGTTACCGGCAGATACGGATATTAATATAACCGACTATCTCAACACAGAAGCACATATATGGTACTCAGAAGACTCTCAAAAAAACTTAAAATTACTTGCGTTCTCTCCTCAAATTTTTTGGGAACATATTAATGAGCTGGAATCAGATGAACAAATTCTGGATGGTGCCACAGAAATTGATGGGACTCTTTCAAAATATATCTCTTTCTGGTTAACAGAAGATAAAATAGATGTTACTCTCTTATTTGTTGAGGACAACGATGGAAACACTCATATATATGCAGAGGATAACACCAAAACAATCGAAGACTATATCAAGTTATATGAAGATATGCATTTAAATTCTCAAGTATATGATGATTTTAATGTTGCATATCTTATATCAGAAGCATCATCTTGACTTACCCAAATGTCTGGTTGAGAACCTGATGTTTTTTACATCAAACATATCATATATTTTAAATGCCGCAGCCAATATTTTCAAAGGCTGCGGCATTTTTGACTTAATTTTTCTTTCAAACATGTTGCTTCTTCTTTTGACTGCTGCAAATATGTTTATGTCACAAATTCAAGCAATAATTCAGCACTTACTATTTATGTAAAAAATCATTTCAGAAATTGATATATTTTTTCTTTCCTCTGTTTACATATTGACGGCTAAAGTGTAAGAAAGATGCGATTTCACTATCTGACCACCCTAAAATCAAGTATTTTAAAATATCCCTTTGGTTTGAAGTCATTTTTAAGGTTATATTTTTCAGATCAAATGCTAATTCCACAGATGAATAATCCGCTCTATAGCTTTCTTGTAAATCACCTTCATTATCCATATATGCACATTCGTATTTTTCTTTTTTTAAGTTTTTTTTTGCATATGATTTTACTAAAGGTTCCATTTATGCAAAGTAAGCTTTGCATATATTTTGAATC
>NZ_QRNF01000035.1 GCF_003474435.1 Ruminococcus sp. AF46-10NS | reverse complement strand
CATTCATGACAATAAAGAAACAAATAATCTCTTTTTGTTTTTGCTAAAAAACATTTTCTTTTATTGATTTTATTTCTCACTTACTATAAGATGAATAAAAAGTGCGTGGAAAACATTTTAAACATTTTTTGAAAAGGAGAACATTTATGCGAAATCTCGACACACCAGTTAAACAGATCCGGCGAAAGATTTTTACAGAAATTGCGAAGATCGGATTTGAATCCACGGACGAATCCCTGATCCACGATATTGAATCCATCCCTTACAATATTGTAGAGGAACGCGCGAAATACCGCGAGAGCATCTATCGTGAAAGAGCTGTTGCAAGTGAACGTGTCCGTCTGGCTATGGGACTTTCCCTCCGCCCGGAGAACCGTTCTGTCCATCTTACTGACGGCGTAAAGTCAAGCAATATTGATGAGAAATATTACGAACCACCTCTTATGCAGGTAATCCCTTCTGCATGTTCTGCATGCGAATCCAATAAATATGAAGTAAGCAATATGTGCCGCGGCTGTGTTGCCCATCCATGCATTCAGACCTGTCCTAAAGGAGCCATCTCCATGGTTGATGGAAAATCTTTTATTGATCAGGACAAATGCATCCACTGCGGAAGATGCAAAGCGGTCTGTCCTTATGATGCCATTGCCCATAAAGAACGCCCCTGCGAACGTGCCTGCGGTGTAAAAGCTATCGAAAGCGATGAGCAGGGACGCGCTTCCATCAACCAGGATAAATGTGTATCCTGCGGTATGTGTATGGTCAGCTGCCCATTTGGTGCCATCTCTGATAAATCCCAGATTTTCCAGCTGGCACATGCTCTCCGTGAGGGAACTGAGATCATTGCAGAAGTTGCACCAGCTTACATCAATCAGTTCGGTGAAGATGTTACTCCCGGCAAATTCCGCTCTGCTTTAACTCAGCTTGGCTTTTCCAATATTTATGAAGTAGCACTCGGCGCAGACATCGGCTGTATTTCCGAGGCCCATCATTATGCAAAAGAAGTAGCCACCGGCAACCTCCCGTTCCTGCTTACCTCCTGCTGCCCGTCATGGTCTGTAATGGCGAAGAAATACTTCCCGGCTATGATCGACAACATCTCACAGGAGCTGACCCCGATGGTGGCAACTGCCCGCATTGTAAAAAAAGAGCACCCCCATGCGAAAGTAGTATTCATCGGACCCTGCGCCTCCAAGAAGCTGGAAGCCATGCGTCATTCCGTAAGAAGTGATGTGGATTTCGTTATCACCTTCGAAGAACTTTGGGGATTGTTCGATGCCAAAGATATCATTCCATCTGCATGCGAGGACATTCCGGAAGAAACCCAGGCTGCAACCGCCGCAGGACGAGGATACGCCATCGCCGGCGGCGTAGCTGGTGCTATTGAAGCCTGTCTGAAGGAATATTATCCTGATGTCCCCGTCCACATCGAACACGCAGAAAGCCTTGCTGAGTGCAAAAAAGTTCTCACTCTGGCCAAAGCCGGTAAGATCAAAAACTGCATGATCGAAGGAATGGCCTGTCCTGGAGGCTGCATCGGCGGTGCAGGAACCAATGCCGGCTTCGCAAAAACCTCCAAAGCACTCAAGAAATATGTAGATGGCTCAGACCCTAAGATTCCATCTCAGGAACTTGAAAATCTGGAATTGAATTAAATAGTTACTGTTCACTCCGTGGACAGTAACATTAAATACTCTTTGACACAAAAAGATGTGCGCCTGTTTTTGTTCAGACGCACATCTTCTTTATTTTGTGATTTTCATGGTTTTTACATATCCGGTTGAAGTTTTGAATATTTTTTTATAAGCGGTCAGTTTTGATGCAGGCACGCGTATTACTGCTTTTTTATTGATTCCGGTGATCGCTTTGCTCTCCACTGTTTTTAAACTCTTACTGCTGATTGTGATCCGGCTGATCTTACTGCAGTTCTGGAAAGCACCGCTGTAAAGCTTCTGCACTGCCGGCAGTGTGATGGTTGATGCCTTGCTTCCGATCTGAGTTAATGCCGTGCATTTATAAAATGCCTGTTTTCCTACTGCTGTTACTTTTGTGAAGCCATTGAGCTTTTTCAGTTTTGTGCAGTTTGCAAAGCTTTGGGTTCCAATGGTCTTTACAGAGGCCGGGATTGTTATTGTTGTAAGCTTCCTGTTATTATAAAATGCCTTTGCAGCAACTGAGGTCACTGCGTAGCTGCGTTTCTTGTAGGTTACTTTTGAAGGAACTGAAACTGCCGCCCTGGAAACTCCTTTAGTGAGAGATACGCTGCGGCCGGTTCCTGTTTTTGTGATCTTGTAGGTAAGACCGGATACTTTGAAGGTTGTGCCTTTTTTTGCTTCTGCAGATGGTTTCGGAGTTGGGGTGGCGATTTTTATTTTCTGCTCTTTTCCACAGTAACGACAATACTGAATTCCATATCCCTTTTCCTGTGCAGCAGCATCATAATAGTACTCATAACAATGATCCCCTTTATGATTTATAGTTAAAGAACGCGCGAAAGCCTCGTTTGTACGCTTCCCTGTTGTGGTAACTTCTGTTCCTTTAATGTTTACAGTTCCTGAACCTGTGATTTCCCTGCCAGATGTAGTAGAAAAACCTTTATTCAGATTAAGGACTCCTCCTTTTTCTATTTTAATCTCAACACCTTGTCCCAGGCTAACTCTTTGCATATTTACAGTTCCACCAGATTTAATTAATATTCTGGCCGGATGTCCTAGCTTCCAGGAATGACTTAATATACTATGCTCCTCCTCTATATTGAGCACAGCTCCTTTTTCTACCACAAGCTGCTCGTTATCTCCATCATGTGATAAATCCATATAATCTTTCACAGTTAAAGTTGTTCCGGTTGGTAATGTAAGTGCACCGCCATAGAATTTATCAACAGTTAATTTTCCATTTATTACAGTTTTTAATTCTTGCTGATCTTCTGCACAGAGTGCTCCAGTTATAGTAGAATCATCCGCATTCAGAGTGCCGCCCTGAATTCGAAGAGACCATCTGTCAGTAGACTTAACAATTGCCTTTCTTTCTAAATTAAGTGTTCCTTTATATCCAATTACTGTTGATCCATCCGCATTTAGTGTTCCTCCATTTTTTACTGTAACATTATCGTACCAATTCCATCCACCAGACATATCTGCCTTTTTTACAGTCATGGAGCCACCATTATCAATAATTACATTTCCATGATACGTTCCACCATCTGTAAACCATTTTCCCTGTATGATCACTGCCACATCCTTGGTATATCCCATATCACCTTTCTGATTTACTGTGATCTGTTTAGGAATAACCCAAGAACCCCAGCCAATATTAAAGGCTCCAAGCTTTACAGTTGTATTTTTACCAGGCCAGCCAAATGGTGTTTCCGGTGCTATTGTACAATTTCCTCCTGCAGCATTTACAAGTGACTGATAATTACGTACCCAGCTTTCTGTTCCATCTGCTTTCGCAACAACCGGTGCAAGAAGCATGGACGCAGATGCTGCAGCTGCCATTAATACACTGAATATTTTTCTTTTTCGCATAGTTTTCCTCCCTGTGCTCTTTTCTTTTTATTTTACCATATTCCTCCATTTTTCCAATGGTAAATATCACTTTTTTGATAATTTTTGTGAACAAAAAAGAGACATGCATCTTACATAAGACACATATCTCCATTTCATCATTTCTCCACAGTCTCTGTGCTCTCCGGCCAGGTATATTCTTCACCTTTCAGATCTGCCAGAAGGCTTCTGAGCTTATATCCATAGCTTCTCCCGGTGGCCCATCCACCACCATAAGGATTCTCCTGAATCCCAAGCCATTCCACATAAGGTGCACTTTCCCGGGTCACATACTGAAAACGGTTATCCACACAGGCCTGGTTCAGTTCATCCGAAGACGCATAAGCTTTCAAATGCTGTACCTGAGCCCGGATCCCGGTCCTTACATCAGGAAAGGAATTTCCGGCAACACCGCCGCCGGTAGTCCCAAGTCCGGAAAAATTAAACTGCCCGGCACTGGCATCTCCCTGAAACTGAAGCCATCCGGTCTCAAGCATTGCCTGTTCATAAACAACTTCACCACGGACACCCTCCGTATCCGCTTCCTCTATCACAATTGTGCAAAACGTATCAATGTCCGGTGCACCGCCCTCTGTCAGGATACCGGAAGGATACTCCACATTCTGCGCCTCATACTGCGCCACCATATCCTCCTCAGTCGCTGTGGTACATCCCATGATCGTATAATATCCGTAAGTATTATCTGTGGAATCATCCACAAAACTATCTATATCACTCTCTCCGGATGATTGCGGCTTGGAGATCTGTCCCTCCATGGAATGATCCACTTCTTCTGCAAAAACACCCACAGGCGTTCCGATCACCAGAACGCCTGCAAGCATCATCATCCGTAAACAAAAACTATTTCGGAATCTGTACATATATCAATAATCAATCCTTTATTATTGCGCTTTTCTCATTGCTGCTTCAACTACGTGTCCTACAAGAACAGAAGTTGTAACGCTTCCAACTCCGCCAGGAACCGGTGTGATCGCATCAACGATCGGCTCAACTGCCGCATAATCAACATCACCGCAAAGCTTACCCTCTGCATTAACATTGATACCTACATCGATAATGGTCTGTCCCTCTCTGACATAATCAGCACCGACAACACCAGCACGGCCTGCTGCAACGATCACGATATCAGCTTCTTTTGCAACAGACGGCATATCAACAGTTCTTGTATGGCAGATAGTAACTGTCGCATTCTTCTTAACAAGCATCATTGCAGCCGGTTTGCCAACTACAAGGCTTCTTCCGATTACAACAGCTTTTTTGCCTGTGCAGTCAATTCCATAATGATCAAGGATCTCCATGCAAGCCTGCGGTGTGCATGGTGGGAATCCGATCTTCTTGCCTGTGAATACACCGGACATGGAAAGATCTGTCATACAGTCAACATCTTTCTCTGCTGCAAGTGCATTCTCGATCACTGCCTGATCCAGATGTTTCGGAAGCGGACGGAACAGAAGAACTCCGTGGATCTTGTCATCTTTGTTTACTTTATCAATTGTTGCAAGAAGCTCATTCTGGGAGACATCCTCCGGAAGAAGGATCTTCTCACATGCAACACCAAGAGTCTCACAGCGCTTTGTAGCACCTCTCTCGTAGGAAATATCGCTTGGGTTCTCACCAACGCGGATGATGCAAAGTGTAGGATCTACACCTTTTGCCTGAAGCTCTGCAACGTTAGCTTTGATCTTCTCATTGAGAGCTGCTGTAACTTCTTTACCTAATAACTGCTTTGCCATTTGTCTGGTTCCTCCTATTTCAATCTTCCGAGAACACTGTCAAATGTCTCGTCTGCAATCTTTGTATATTTCTCAAGCATAGCGTCTGCTTTTTTATTTAATTCCTCTGCATACGCACGGTCAGCCATGGATTTTGTGTTAATGTACACATTCAGGCTTGCTCCCTTAAGAGCTGCTTTGCAGAATGCAGCACCTACACCGGCATCACTGATTGCAAGCTTGGAACCTTTTGCTCCGAACTCAACGATAAGTTCAATAGCCTCGCAGCATTTCTCCATGATCTCCATAGGAACAGAGCATGCTTCCTTGAGGGCAGCTTCCATTACCCGAGCCTTCTCAGCCTTCTCTTCCTCTGTCTCTCTTGGCATTCCGTAAGCCTTGGAAAGAGGCTCAAAAACTTCCGCATCTCTCTCGATCAGATGAAGGAAATCTTTCTGAAGCTGATCACATTTCTTTTTCAGCTCCCACATTTCATCTTCTACATCTGCATATTTTTTCTTACCAACAGTAAGGCTTCCAACCATGTTTCCAAGAGCTGTACCAACAGCACCTACAAGGCAGATGCACCGCCGCCGCCGGGAACAGGTGCCTTGGAGCTTAATACCTCAACAAATTCAGTACAAGTACTTGTAGAAAATCCCATAGGACTCTCCTCCTTATATTCTTATTTTAGCACTCCTGAGAGCCCATTGGGGGCTTTATAAAAAGCCCCCTCCGGTTGTTTCATAATCTTATATTGTGATTAGAAGAGACCTGTGATCTTTCCTGTCTCATCTACATCAATCTTAGTTGCAGCCGGTACTTTCGGGAGACCTGGCATAGTCATGATCTCACCTGTAAGAGCTACGATAAATCCTGCACCAGCAGAGATCTTAAGGTTACGTACTGTTACCTCAAAGTCTTTCGGTGCACCAAGTTTTGTCTGATCATCTGTCAGGCTGTACTGTGTCTTAGCTACGCAGATCGGGCAGTTACCAAATCCAAGTGCCTCAAGCTGTTTTGCCTGTTTCTGAGCATTCGCTGTAAGAACAACTTTCTTACCACCATATACTTTCTGTACGATCTGGTTCAGTTTATCCTCAATGGAACCCTCAAGCTCGTAAGCATATGTGAAATCGTTCGGCTCCTCAACAAGACGGATAACTTCCTCAGCAAGCTTCAGGCCACCCTCGCCGCCTTTTGCCCATACTTCGGAAAGTGCAACATTAACACCAAGCTCTTTACATTTTGCCTCTACCAGGTCAAGCTCTGCCTTAGTATCTGTCGGGAATGCGTTGATTGCAACAACACATGGAAGCTTGTAAACGTTCTTGATATTGTCAACATGTTTCAGAAGGTTCGGGATACCCTTCTCAAGAGCCTCAAGGTTCTCATTGTTAAGATCAGCTTTTGCAACACCGCCGTTGTATTTCAGCGCACGTACGGTTGCTACGATAACAACTGCACTTGGTGTAAGACCAGCCATACGGCACTTGATGTCAAGGAATTTCTCAGCACCAAGGTCAGCACCGAATCCAGCCTCTGTGATCGCGTAATCAGCAAGCTTCATAGCCATCTTTGTAGCTGTTACGGAGTTGCATCCGTGAGCGATGTTAGCGAATGGTCCGCCGTGTACGATTGCAGGAACATGCTCCAGTGTCTGTACAAGGTTCGGTTTCAGGGCGTCCTTCAGAAGTGCTGTCATAGCACCCTCTGCATGAAGATCACCTGCTGTTACCGGTTTCTGCTCGGAAACTTTACCATAGGTATATCCGATAATGATTCTGGAAAGTCTCTCTTTCAGATCCTTGATGTCACTTGCAAGACAGAGAACTGCCATGATCTCAGATGCAACTGTGATATCATATCCATCCTCACGCGGCATACCATTTGTTCTTCCGCCAAGGCCGTCTACTACATTACGAAGCTGACGGTCGTTCATGTCAACGCAACGTCTCCATGTGATCTTTCTCGGATCAATATTCAGCTCATTGCCCTGGAAAATATGGTTGTCGATCATTGCTGCAAGAAGGTTATTAGCTGCACCGATAGCATGGAAGTCGCCTGTAAAATGAAGGTTGATATCCTCCATCGGAACTACCTGAGCATAACCGCCGCCTGCTGCACCGCCTTTTACGCCGAATACCGGTCCCAGGGACGGCTCACGAAGTGCAACCATTACGTTCTTTCCAAGTTTCTGCATTCCGTCAGCAAGACCAACTGTTGTAGTTGTTTTTCCTTCTCCTGCCGGTGTCGGGTTGATAGCTGTTACAAGAATCAGCTTACCATCTTTTTTGTCACTCTCATTTAACAGATTGTAATCAATTTTTGCTTTGTACTTTCCGTACTGCTCCAGATATTTGTCGTCAATACCTGCCTTCTCTGCAATCTGTGTGATTGGAAGCATTTCGCACTCCTGTGCAATTTCGATGTCACTTTTGAATCCCATAATGTTACCTCCCTTTAGGTATTTTTACAGTTTTTAATCCCTTAAAACTGCATCTCTATAAAAACAGGTCCCATCCTGTTCTTAACTATTTTAGATTTAAAGACATTTCAGAAACGCCTTTAAAGACCCAATGATAACGTCTCCCATAACAGCCATGTCCTCAGCTGCAAAGGAAACCGGAAAATTATCGGAAAACAAGATCTGTGAGGACGGTGGAAATTCATCGTCACCTTCCCACAAAATCATCTGAATCTGATATCCGGAAAAAATCTCTACCTGATAGGAAATATCTCCATGCTTTACAGGAACTGCATGGATATGCTCCATGATCCCTTTAAAATCCTTCAGCCTGTTTCCGTATGTAAAAGCCAGCCGCTTGATACATCTTCCATCAAACTGGCGGAGATATACCTCTCCCCAGGGCATCTCCCGGTAGGTCTTAAACTTTCCGCTTCCCTGGGAGATATTCCCGTTCAGCAGAAAACGGATGGTAAGGATCTTCGCATAGTGCATTTCCTCAAGAGGATAAAATCCCATATCATCTTTATCATGAGTTACCTGAAAATCCGGCCAGGAAATGTGATAAACCGTCCCCAGGAATTTCAGAGTCAGTTCTTTCTTCTCCTCATCATAAGGAATGGAGAGACGTCCGGCAATTTCTGCCGGATCTGCCTTTCCAAACTCCTCTGTATAATGCTCCCAGGGCATTCTTTCCTTGCTGTCTTTTTCATAGTTCAAATCATTTATACTAAAAGCCATGTTTTACCTCTGCCATTTTAGTCTGTCTCATCTCTTCTGCTGTTCTTCCGTAACAGATGGGAAAAGTCCTGTATCTGTATGTGGAATAAAGCATGCACCTACGAATTCATCCATATAGGTAGGAACTGTGGAAAGCTCCAGATATGTCATATTGGATGCCAGCTCGTAAGTCTTTTTCTCTGCCGGTGTGGAATGAAGCATCAGATAAGCTCCTGTCAGAGAAGAGTTACCAATGTAATGGAACTTCTCAAGAGGGATATCCGGGAACATTCCGATATGCACTGCATTGGCCATATTGATTCCGCTTCCGATTCCACCGGCAACATATACGTCATCGATCATGGAAACATCGAAATCAAGAGAATTCAGCATAGTACGGATCGCAGAGAAAATAGCGCCTTTGGCACGGATAAAGTTATCAATATCTACTTCTGTGATCTCAACATCCTTGGCAGAACCAGCTTCCTCTTCGAAGGCGATCACATAGCTTCCCATGCCATAATGATCGTGACGGACTCTCTTTCCCTCACGGACAAATTTACCCTTAGGATTAATGATACCTGTCATAAAGAGTTCACTGATCACATCAATGATTCCTGATCCACAAAGTCCTACCGGCTTTGTTCCAGGCTCACCCACAACCTTATAAGTCGGCTCCATAGTCTCTTTATCAATAGTACATGCCTCGATAGCACCGTCTGTAGCACGCATACCGCAACTGATATCTCCGCCCTCAAAGGCAGGACCAGCGGAACATGCACAGCTCATCATAAAATCGGAATTACCGAATACAAGCTCTCCGTTTGTACCAAGGTCTATAAACAGGGAGAATTCCGGTCTGTTCCAGATCATACTTACCAATGTACCTGCAGTGATATCTCCGCCTACATAGCTTCCGATATTCGGAGCCATGATAATATGTGCATCCGGATTGATCTCAATTCCCACATCCGATGCAAACAGAGAATTTGTTTTAAAAAATGTCGGAATATACGGTTCCATACGAAGCGGATCCGCATTGATTCCTGCAAACAGATGATTCATGGTTGTATTGGAAGCCACACACATCCGGTAAATCTGGTCTTCCGGAAAATGAATGCTTCTGCACATTTCATGGATCATCGGATTGATGGTCTCTTTTATTACTGCATCCTGAAGTTTCTTCTTTCCGCCAGGTTTCTGAGATTCGATGATACGGTTGATAACATCCGCACCAAAACGAATCTGACCGTTACCGGAAGAACTCTTCGCCAGGATCTCTCCTGTTTCCATATTGATCAGAACTGCAGAAACTGTTGTAGTACCGATATCTACAGCAAGACCACCGATCACAACATCTTTTTTACTGTCAAAAATATCGTATACATACATATCGTTTGGTGCTGTACGAACTACACATTTCACAGAAAATTTACTCTCACGGAGTACATCCGGAAGTTTCTTAAGTACTGCATATGGTATTCTGACACGCTTTAAATTCATATATTTCTGAAGTGCACGGGTCAGTCTCTCATTATCCGGCATGGTATCATCCAGTGTCGGAACATCCATCTTAAGTTCTACAACATCAAGACTGTTTGTAAGTTCTATGCCAGCCATTTCAACATCATGCTTGGCTTTTTCAAAAATTGCGATTTCTTCTTTTGAGCTTAAGTCAGCAACTTTCATTCTGCTCTTATACGCGGATGCGATATCCGGCACAAGCACCTCGACATCAGCACTGATCTTGCTCATACAGGCCAGACGCCATCCGGCACTGTACTCTTCATCAGAAATATGAAGAGTTTTCTTTGAGTCCAGTTCTCCGCCTTTTAACTGTACCCGACATTTTCCACAGGCTCCGTTTCCGGAACATGGTGCATCGATAGCCACATTGGCACCACGAGCAACCTCCAGTAAATTATCCCCCGCATTGGCAAATGCTTCTACCGTACTGCCATTTTCAAAAGCAAAAGTCACCTTAAACATTCGGCAACCACCTTTCTCGCCTCGTAAAAGTTATTCGTCTTCCACCTGTGGCGTTGGGAGTTAGACTAAACTATATTAGTAAAAAAGAGACTGAAGGCCGAAGCCCCCAGCCCCTGAAACAGCGCTCCTGTTTTGTTCACACGCCAAATTAGATCTCAAGGTAAGAATCTGCGTAAAGTGTGTTACCCTTGAATACGTCACAGGATTTGATTGTCTCCATAAGACGAAGGTCGTTAGGGTTAACGATCGCAGATGTAAGACCATTCATCATAGCCATAGCTACAAGAGCAGAATCCATGATCGGACGGATATGTTTTGGCATACCGTTACTGTTGTTGGAAAGACCACCAGTGGAGTTCAGACCCATCTCGGAGAACATCTTGATTGCCTCAAGAACTTCCATCTGTTTGTCCTGCATTCCTTTTACAACCAGGAAAAGCGGATCGAACCAGAGATCCTCTGCTTCCATACCAAGGCCAAGACCTCTCTCAAGCATGTTCTGGCAGTGCATCATACGCTCGTCATTGTCTGATGCAACCATACCGGAAGAGCAAAGTGCGATACAGATTGCGTCATTAGCTGCTGCAAGATCAATGTTAGTGATTCTGTCACCAGCATCTGCAGAGTTTACGATCGGTTTTCCTTTGCTTCTGTTGTATACGGAAATACCGGCCTCAATTGCTTTCTGGTTTGTTGTATCCAGAGCAAGCGGAACGTTGTCAAACTCGGACTGAAGGAGCTGTACTGCCCATTTCATAAGGTCCTCACCATCGTTCTCAGCAGGTCCGATGTTTACATCAAGATATGTAGCTCCAGCATCAAGCTGCTGTTTTGCTCTTTTGATGATCGGCTCAGGATCTCTCTCAGTAAATGCTTTATTTACTGCCGGTGCTGTTGTTGAAAGTCTCTCCCCAATTGTTACAAATTTTGCCATACTCGTGTTCTCCTTTACATATTAGTAGGATATGGCTGTGCAGCAATCCTACACAGCCGCTTATAACTGTCGGCGGTATTGCCTGACAGCTGATTTCTTAAACCTTAAGTTTACGCGTCAAGGTCTTTTAAGAATTTCACAAGCTGTACTGCTTCTCTTGGTCCTACGATGATCTCCCATCCAGGAAGCTTAGCCTCAAGATCGCCCTTAAGAACTGCTACTTTACCAGGAATAACCAGTCTTCTGCATTTAACCTTCGGCTCAACATTCTCTTTGATGTACTCGGAGATACTGTTTCCGGAGAATTTACCTGCTGCCCAGGATGTAAGTACGGAAAGTCCGCCTGCATCATTGATTACCAGGTTAAGCGGAACACCGGAACGCTCCAGCTCGCCGGACACTACGAAATATGTAAGAGCGAAGTCTACTGTTGTTACAACGAGAGAATTCTCGTCTGCTCCGTTCAGAGGATAGATACCCGGTTCTACCTTCATTGGCTTCTGTGGGTCTGTAAATACGTTCTGACGAAGACCGAACAGCGGAAGTGCTTCTGCATATGTCATCTGCTCCATAACAACGATGGAACCATATTTCATAGTGAACATGGAAGCAAGTGCTGCCTGTAAATGTTTGTCACCCTTCGCAAGTTTAACAAGGTTAACGATAGAAGGATAACCAAATGTTCTATCCTGATTCTTAAGAGCTGCACGACGAACCTGTACAGTATTTGCAAAAGTCTCTTTGATGTCAGCTCCTGTTGTATCAAGTACGAGATTCTTGTTGCCAAGTTTCTCAATAGCTGCTGTAGTATCATATAACTCATTGATGTCCTTACCGGATACACCGAGAACTACACCTGCATCTGTAGCAACCTTGCTCATTGCCTCGTAGTTGGAAGCGTTTGCTCCGTTAAGAACCGGTTTGCCGTCCTTACATACTTCAAGGGCAGCTTTTGCGATTTCAGGATCTGTACAGCCAAGGATCAGTGTTCTTCCAAGACCTTTAGCCTTCTCTACAAGTGCTGTGAATTTTGCAGCATCTGCATTCTCATCGCAGTTTACATATACAAGCTCTACATGCATTCTCTCACCGATACGATCATAATCAACGTGTGGGATCTCTGCAAGTTTTGCTTCTACTTCTTCATCACTCATGCATGTGCAAAGTGATACGGCATATCTTGTTTTGCTTACAAATGTCTTCTCATGTCTGAAAAGAACAGTCTCTCCACCAAGTGTAAACTCTCCATCGCCTGTTCCGATCTTGATAGTTTTCATTGGCGGTGCAGTTGCCTCAGAAAGAGAAGCCAGTGCTTCCTCGGACATATGAGGACACTGCTCAATTTTCAGTGCGCCCTGTGCAACTTTCATAGAGAAAGCCATACATGTAGGGCATCCACATTCCTTACAGTTTTTCTTTGGTGTTAATTTAAAGATCTGAATACCATTCAGTGCCATAGCTCTTTATCCTCCTATTTATTACGCAAGTGCTTTGATCAGCTTGGAAATTGTCTTAACAGATTCCGGATGTCTTAAGATAACTGCATCAGAACCAGCTGCAAGATCAGCAGCTGCTGTCTCAACTTCCATGTCGATTCCACGCTCATCCTGTGGTCCCCATGCCGGCATGTCTGCTTCGGAAGCCATTGCCTCCTTAACATTCCATGTCTCAGCGGATACAGGTGTAATAATAGGCATCTGCAGCATGTTATCATTCTGGCCTAAAGCGGCACCTTTGATACGGTCCATAGTAGATACTACGTACTCATATCCATAACCAACTGCTGCACTACCGATATTCATGACGATCTTCTTAGCATCTACGCCAAGCTGTGTAGTAACAACGTTAAGCTGTTTAGCAAGGTTGATATCAACGGCAGACTCAGCGCCTACGATCTGATTGTAAGCAAGACCTGCTGCTGCACCGATTGCTTTATAGTTTTCCTCTTTCTCGGAAAGGATCAGAGCGTTTCTGCCCTGAAGAGCCTCTGCAACCTTCGGAAGGAGCTCTGCATCCTTCTCAACATTCTTGCAGCCCTCTACAACCAGTGGACAGTCAACTGCATCTGCAACTTCTTTAACAACTGCGATCAGCTCATCGATAGATTTGTTAACACCATTCGGGTCGCCGCCCTCAAGAATAAGTGCAACAAAGTCAGCACCCTCCATAGCTGCTGCTTTCTTAGCAATGTCAGCCATTGTAGTAGCGCCTTCATAGTAAGCTTTGATACCTTCAGATACGCCTTCAAGACCCATATCAGAGATCTCTACACCGATCTTCGGGCAGTTCTCTGACTCTGCGTCAAAGGAATAAAACGGGAATGTACAATCCCCACCAATTGTCACAGTCTTATCTCCGCTTCCGATTGTGACAGCATTAATCTTTGCATTGAACTTTTGTGGTTTCTGATTAAACGGCATTTTTCGTTAGCCTCCTTAAAAATAATAATTAAAAACTACAGAGCTTTATATATTATACTACACCATACCAGTTATTGGCAAGGTGTAGCCGCGTATTTCCGTTAAAAAATCAACAAACTTTTTAACATTTTTCAGGAGAAAGAACGCTTTTGCATCCTTTCTCCTTACTTAATTACATCATCGGATCAAGTCCCAGTGCCGGGTGTCCCTTCTCAGTAAGGAATGCTACCAGTGTCTCTGGATCTTCCGCGATTGTCTCATCACCGATCATATCTGTGAAGTTGTCGATTCCGTAAAGCTCTTTTGCAGTCTTGTTAAGTCTGTCAGCTACGAACTCTTTCAGTTCTTTCGGCATCCATACGATACGCTCGATACCGCCCTCAGCCTTCATGAACTTCTTGGAGGAAATGAAATGTTTACCATGTCCCATGAATCCAGGTGTCTGAACTCCACCACCTGTCATGGATGCCATCTCAGGGAATGTCATTCCAAGTGGTGTCATGCCTGCATACTCACGGTTGGCAATAACAACACCGTTGGAGAATGGCTCGATACCGCAGATACACTCGAAGCATCCGCAGGAAGTCATCGGATCCTGCATGATGGAGTACAGTGTAACGTGTTCCAGAGCACCCTGGGAGAATTTCTGAACTGCCTCATCAACGTCCTCATAAGAACCAAGATTCTCATCGATCGGGCGCTCTTTTGTGATGATCTGGCAAGGACCAGCCGGGTCAAGCTGATGAGTAGCTTTTGCATCCAGCCATGAAACCGCACCGCAAAGTCCAAGTCTCTCCGGTGTTACTACACATACATGGCTTGGTGCGAATGCCTGGCAAAGGATACAGCTGTAATATACATCAACAGATTCATCTGTCAGAGTATCAAGACGCTCATCACGTTTGTCAAAGATCGGGATTGCAACCTCATGACGGATTCTTGTACACTCAGCAGGATCTGTATAGATAACAACCTCACATTTATCAACAACTGCATCGAACTCATTTTTAACAGATGCATAAAGAACTTCACCGATATGTTTGATTCTGAATCCTGCATTAAATGCGTCAATGCTGATACGGATACGCTGCATATCACGCTGTCCTGTATGGTATACACCCTCGATACAGTTGATGTAGTTGTGGAATTTACGCTCGATAACCGGCTCAAAGTCAGCCTGCATGTTCTTACCTGCAACTTTAACAACATATGCAATGCTGTTCTTGCTGCCGAATTCCATCTCGTCTACTTCAGGTCCGATTACTGTGATCTTGTGATCCTCGATCTCAGAAGCATCGCAGGTATGTACAAGCTCTGCACAGTCTACACGGGAACCATCGAACTCAACCTGCATGTCTTTACGACGGATGATCTCACCCTCGAATGCAGATGCGAAAGCAACCGGAATATCGATATTTGTGATCTTGATCTTAATGTCACGTGCCTCAAGGGAAGTAGCGTTGAATTTGCTTACGTCCTCCTGAACGATAAGGCTCTTCGGTACGCGGAAGATATTCTCTGTCTCATTTGTAATAACCGGGAAACCAAGTGCAATAGCACCTGCGCCACATGCTACGATCACATCATCCAGAGGTTTGAATGCGTTAACGAATGCCGGTACACGATCCATTGTGTATTTCATAAGTGTTCCTGCATCTCCAGGTGTTACATTACCGAAGATCAGAGCTGCACGGATCGCAACGGAAACTACATGAACAACAGATGTAACATCTTTTCCAAGAGGAATAACACGTACGTTAGCGCCTGTCTTCATTCCGGCTTCAGCAACCTGGTCGATGATTCCTCCAACCAGTGTTACAAGGATACCCTGTGCCTGATAGCTCTTTACAAGGGCAACACCCTCTTCTGTAGTAGGAGCAGCACCAAGGATAACTGCAACGCCTGGGATATCGCCTGTTACAAGCGGTACACCGAGCTCACGGATAACAGCATCACCAAGATGGCCATAGCATGGCTCCTCATAAGGAGTTGCTCCGTCGATATATTTAAGAACCTCGATGAACTCTGCGCAGAGTGCTGTAGCAACACCGGACATAAATGCATCATTCAGTCTTTTCTCTCTTGTCATAAGTGTTTTTACAACGCCAAGAGCTTCTTTTAATTCTTTTAATGTTGTAACTTTTGTTCCTGTTACAGCATAGTAGCAAGGAAGGCTGTAAGCGGTGTTCGGGAAGCTGACAGCTTTGTCTTCGCCATACTGAGCGATCGCACCGTCAATAGCACCCTCTGTTAAACCATATACAGCATCGTTTCCGCCGAATACTCTATCAAATAAAGTCACTGTAATACCTCCTATTTTTACAGAATTGAATTCTGATCAATTTTGTCTTTGATTTTTCTGATTTCAGCTGTTACAGTATCACTGAAATCGTAGGGAGATTTTCCCTGACGATCAGCATCTATAACTTCTGTATTGTAGTGGATCATTCCAAGCAGATCTTCTGCCGGAATCTTATTCCGGATAAATTCTTCATCTTCCGGATTTCTTACCTTATTGGCTACGACCTTGACCTGGGAAACTCCCAGATCTTTCGCAAGACGTTTGACATTTTTATAGGTCTGAACACTTCTTGCCCCTGGTTCGATCACTACAATAAATTCATCCATGCTCTCCGTGGTGCCCCGGCCCAGATGTTCCAGGCCGGCCTCCATATCCATGATCACCACATCGTCTCTGTGGATCACAAGGTTATTGATCACTCTTTTAAGCATCACATGTTCAGGACAGACGCATCCGCCTCCACCTGTTTCCACAGTTCCAAGGACAAGCAGCTTTACGCCATTACAGGTTTTTCCATAAGTATCCGGAATATCGTCTACCTTTGGGTTCAGTTTATAAAACTGATTCTGGCTGTTGGCTCCGGTGCGTTCTTCTATGAGCTTACGCATTTTTGAGATTGGAACAATAGAATCCAAGGTTTCCTCGTCAAATCCAAGGGCAAGACCCAGGTTCGCATCCGGATCCACATCCGCCGCAAGGACTTTTTTACCCTCATCTGCGTATAATCTTGCAAGTGTTGCTGCGAAAGTTGTCTTTCCTACTCCGCCTTTACCGGTTACTGCTATTTTCATTTTACGTCTTCCACCTTTTATAACATTTTAAAGATCGCAACGGATTAGATTCCTAATGCTGTTCTCTTCTCTTCAATTCTCTCGATCATAAGATCAACTAATTTCTCGATGTCTGTCTCTACTGTGTAAGCAGCACCTGTCCATTTTCTTGTTCCCTCTGTAAGAAGTTCACACATTTCTGAAGAACCGGAAACATATGGATCAACACCAAGGAATGTATCAATACCGGTACCAACTACGTAGTTACCGATGGATACAGCTTTTTCAGACATCCACTCAGGAGCACATCCTACTACCGGAAGCTGATTGATCTGAAGTCCTGAATCTTTTGCAAGTTCAGCAGCCAGGATCATCATACGGGAGATATCTACACAGGATCCCATATGAAGTACCGGCGGGATGTCAGCCAGCTCACAGACACGTTTAAGACCTGCACCACAGAGATCTCTTGCAGATTTGTCCATCAGACCAGCTTTTGCAGCTGCCTGTGCTGAACATCCGGAAGCAATGATAATGATATCATTTGCGATACACTTCTTCATCAGTTCGATATGTGCATAGTCAGGACGGATCTTAGGATTGTTACATCCAACCATAGCGACAGCACCACGGATAACACCGGAAGTGATGCACTCAAGTAATGGTTTGGTTGTTCCTGTTACGTCAACCTGAGAGTTTGTAACACCATCAAGAACTTTAACGATCGCTTCTACTGAGTAACCAACAGTAGCTTTCTGTTTCAGCTGTGGGATATGTACAAGCTCAGGTTTTCTGTTCTTGAAGTTATCGATAGCCATCTTAACGATTGCTTTAGCATTTTCTCCGGCTGTCTCAGCGTTGAATCTGATAAATTCAGAATCCGGCATCTGAGCGATCGGAGAAGTTGTAACAAATTTGGTATGGAAGCATTTGCTCAGAGGTCCTAATGCAGGGAAGATACACTGAACGTCAACTACGATCGCCTCGCAGGCACCTGTCAGTACTACGTTCTCCTGCTGCAGGAAGTTACCAGCCATCGGAACACCACGACGCATAGCTACCTCATTAGAAGTACAGCATACACCGGAAACTGTAATTCCTTTTGCTCCTACGGATTTTGCATAATCGATCATTTCTTTGCTGTCTGCATACTCACAGATCATCTCAGAAAGACTTGGATCATGTCCGTGCACAACAATGTTTACGTTCTCTTCAACCATTACTCCAAGGTTAGCCTCTGTGTCAAGCGGCTTCGGGGTTCCGAATAATACATCAGAGAACTCTGTTCCCATCATGGAACCGCCCCATCCATCAGCCATGCCGCAACGAAGAGACTGTTTTACAAGTGCTTCCGGAAGAGAAGAACATCCCATATGAGACATATGCAGAGAACTTGCAACCTCACGGTCAATAGCACGTGGTGCGATTTCGTTCTCGATCAGTTTTTCTTTCTGTCCTGCTGGCATTCTGTCAAGGAATCTCTGATATCCGAACGGTTTACCATATTCCATAAGACCGATCTCTGCCATCTCATGAGCCAGATCATAGATATCCTTGCCTTCTGTTTCTACGCCCCACTCTTTAGCGATGCGAAGCAGTTTCTCAGGATCTTTTACCTGATAATTTCCGCCCTCTTTTGCGCAGTACAGTGTATGACAGATCTCACGACCATGATCGGAGTGAGTAGCTGCACCACCAGCTGTAAATTTAAGGAAGTTTCTTCCTACGATACCATGAGCATCACATCCGCAGACTCCTCTTGGAGCCTTCGGTGTAATACGGCACGGTCCCATTGCACAGATACGGCAGCAGATACCCTGCTCACCGAATTTACAGTGCGGAGTCTGGTTCTTTGCACGGATCTGCCATGCATCTGCTCCTACCTTTGCACCTGTCTCAAGAAGACGGGCTGTAGCGGCTTCAAATTCCTCCACTGTAGTTAATTTGAATTCACTCATTATAGACCTCCTTTAATAGCACATCTATTTATTTTTTCTTTTTTTATAATAAGCCCCTGGGCAGGAACCCATCCCCACCCATGGGTTATTCTCTTTTTTAAAAAAAGGTTTATATTAATTATAAACCTAATTTATCAAAAATTTCAAAAGCTGCTTTTCTCATCGGATTGTCCTCAGGAAGAGTAACGGTTGGTTTACCATCGCAGTCATATTCATAAACTGCTTCATCCTGTGGTACCACACCGATCAGATCGAGTCCCTGATTCCGGATCTCCTCAAGAATTCCGGAATTCAGTTCTGCTTTTGGTGCGCGATTGATAATAAGACCCACTCTGGAAGGCTTCATATCACATTCCTTAATAAGCTCTGCTATTCTTCCGACTGCCTGTACTCCTCTTCTGGAACAGTCACTTACAAGAATCGCTGTCTCCATACTTGGAAGGATTCCTCTGCTGATATGTTCCATTCCTGCTTCATTGTCCACAACAATATATGGATAATTCTTCTGGTATTTGGCAAGCTGTGCCTGAAGCAGACCGTTTACAAAGCAATAGCATCCTTTTCCCTGTGTTCTTCCCATCACAAGAAGATCGTAATCATCTTCCTCAGCAAGAGCATCCTCGAAACGTACCTCTGCATAATCTGCCTTGGACATTCCTTTTGGAATCGGGCTTTTCTCTGTCATCTCAGCATGTGCGATCTCCTCACGTACATCGCCAAGAGTTGTATCTACTTCTACGCCAAGAACCTCGTTCAAATTTGAATTGGCATCTGCATCTACCGCCAGTACAGGTCCTTTTTTCTTTTCGCAGAGATACTGGATCAGCATTCCGCATAATGTAGTTTTTCCAACGCCGCCTTTTCCTGCGACTGCAATAACATGTGCCATAAAACGGGCACCTCCTGATTTAATATCTGTTATGCCGGCGCATAAGGGAGGTGCCTGATACTGTTCTGACACCTCCGCATCGTGCCGGAATTCTTATTTATTCTGTTGATAATTAGATAAGTGTCCGAAGTCCGGATCTGTCAATGATCTCGGATACATCCTTCCACTTGTTTAATGCATAAAGATGGATTCCGTCAACACCAAGTGCACGATATTCATCAATCTGTCTGATAGTATATTCAATTCCTTCTTCTTTAAAACGTTTAAGCTTGTCCTCATAGAACATATCAAACGGTTTTCCGTCAGCATCTTTTGCGTTGAACGGATTCGGGAACAGCCAATTTCTGGAAATAAGTCTGCAAAGCTCACTGTCCATTACACAACCGTTACGTGAAAGAGCCATATTGATGGTGGCAGCCTGATCAAGAATCGGCATAACTCCAACATCCACAGGCATTGTAACACCAGCTTCACGAATCGCGTCCAGCCAGTATTTAAACTGCTCCATATCCCAGCAGAGCTGAGTCATAATGTAGTCAGCTCCGTTATCCTGTTTCTGTCTTAAAACAGCGATATCTGCATCCAGACTGCGGCATGCGATGTGTCCTTCCGGTGAACCGGCTACTGCGATCTCAAACTCATCGCCGAACTCATCACGCACAAATTTAACAAGGTCTGTCGCATAATTAAAATCGCCGCATGTTGTTGTCTCACCAAGTGGAATATCACCGCGAAGCGCAAGCATATGGTCAACACCTTCAGCCAGATACTGCTGAAGCTGTTTTTTAATTCCTTCTTTTGTATTCTTGATTACTGTGAAGTGTGTTACAGGAATTGTTCCTGCATTCCTGATCATCTGGCATACTTCTCTGTTGGCTCCGACATTTCCTCCGCCTGCACCGTATGTACAGGAAATATACTCTGGCTTGTACTTCATGAGATGCTCGATGGTTCCCGGCAGATTTGTCATGCCTTTTTCTGTTTTTGGTGGAAAAAGCTCAAAGGAAAGCAACATTTTTTCTCTCATTGCATCTGATAATTTCATTGATCGTTCCTCCACGTCTTAGCCTTTTATCATAGAAATGATTTTTATCATTTTCTCATTTCACATTTCAGTCATCTGGTGTAAAAATCAGTCACACTGTAGTTTAACGATACTATTTGCAAGATCCACCATAAGGATACTGCCTTCTACCACGCGCTCATCTCCCATGATGTCACGAAGAATCAGCTTATTTCCATCTACATCGATCCGGCTCACATTTTTAAAAATCACCGAATTATCTTCATCTTTATATACAGTTGCAAGACACATATTCAATTCCTCCAATTAGCGGTTTTTGTCTTCCGCTATGCTGTCAAAATCACTCTGTCAAATTTATTTCAGTTCTTCCTTAACAAGTGTAAGGGCAAGTCCCAGTCTCATATTGCCTTTCTGAAAATCAGATACAGCCTCCTTGATCGTCCTGGCAGCTGCATCCATATTGAGCTTCTTAAGATTATCAGCCATCTGATCAAGCTCTGCTGCATGATGCTCATTATGCTGCAGCATATAGGTAAGAAGTGCAACTGTCTCATTCTTGCAGTCACCGGACTCGCAGGATCCGCAATGTCCGTCACCGTGTGTATGGCAATGTCCCTCTCCTTCCGCATGACTGTGTGTATGGCTGTGAGTCATACCATCTTCATGTGTATGTTCATGTGTATGTTCGTGGCTGTCAGCATGGCCATGCTGTACAAGATTGCCATTCTCATCTTTGATTAAATGCATAAATACCCCTTTCCTGTGCCCGTATGGCGGGCACGTTCATGACAAGAATTTATCAATTAAATTCATTATACATCTTTTTCCTTTCATTATCAAGGAATTTATTATAAAAAATAGCCAATTTTCAGTCCCTTATTTCTCGTTTTTTCAAAAACTTTGACAGCTAATTAACCCGATTGTTCTATTTTAACGAAGTTAGTTTTTCCAAACCATCAGTTATTACTTATACTTGTACCTATTCTGTCTGTAAGCTTTATCACTTTTGTAATATATTTGATGTGATTCTTTCATATTTTTGTGCTATAATAGCAAAAACATGGGAGACAGAGCAAACAAGGAGGAATTATTTTGAGAGAAACTGTTTTTCTGAACAACGACAGAGAAATGCCCCTCCTGGGGCTTGGTGTATATAAGCTGCCCGATGACGTACAGGCCGAAGCTGCCGTTACTTCTGCGATTTTCGCCGGATACCGCATGATCGACACCGCCTCGGTATATAAGAACGAAGAAAGCGTTGGACGTGCCATTGCCAAATGCGGCGTTCCCCGCAAAGATCTTTTTATCACAAGCAAAATCTGGAATACAGCCCAGCGCCTTGGCGATATACAGGGGGCTTTTTCCCGTAGCCTTGAGCGTCTGAAACTCAGCTATGTTGATCTCTATCTGATCCACTGGCCAGTTCCCGGATGTTATCTGAGCACATGGAAAGAACTGGAATCAATTCTGGAATCCGGGCGTGCTCTCAGTATCGGTGTCAGCAATTTTGACATCCGTCATCTGGAAGAACTTCGTAAAGTTTCCGGCATTATCCCTGCTGTAAATCAGATTGAATGTCATCCGTTATGCTATCCTTCTGAGCTGATCGAATACTGCAGGGCTTTCGGTATTCAGGTTCAGGCGTATGCTCCTCTGGCAAGAGGTGCATATCTGGATAATGATGTAATGTGTGTTCTTGGCACGAAATATGCCAGAACACCGGCACAGATCGGTCTTCGCTGGGCGATCCAGAAAGGTATCTCCGTAATTCCGAAATCTATTAATCCAGAACGGATTCGAAGCAACGGAAACATCTTCGATTTTAATATTGAAGATGAAGATATGGCGATCATCGATACTCTGAATGAGGATCTGCACACTTCTCATGTTCCGAAAGATCTCAGGGATATTCAGTTCTGAAGAAACACTACAGTGCAACAGATCAGTAAATAACCAAAAAAGGATATCTGCACAGGGTCAAAACTATGTCATATGCCCTGCCAGATATCCTTTTTTGCAAGTCCCCACTGCTTATTACTTTTCGCAACCTCACAGAGGATTTACTTGATTTGGTTAAATATTTATTTCCATGGAAGCATTGGTGTTTCTACTTTTTTATCCCGCAGCATCAGATCCATAACTGCTTCTGCTGCCGGTTTCTTTTCAAAAAGCACTTTATTCACTTCTGTAATGATCGGCATTTCCACCTCATATTTCTCAGAAAGCTCTCTTGCAGCTCTTGCAGAGTAAACACCTTCCACAACCATCTGAACTTCGTCCATGGCCTGTTCCATTGTCTTTCCCTGTCCAATGAGATATCCTGCTTTTCGGTTACGGCTGTGCACGCTTGCACAGGTAACGATCAGATCTCCAATCCCGGAAAGTCCATAGAAAGTTTCCATTTGTGCTCCCATTTTCTTTCCAAGCCTTGCGATTTCTGTGATTCCTCTGGTGATCAGTGCAGCCTTGGTGTTGTCTCCATATCCCAGTCCATCTGCTGTGCCTGCCGCCAGAGCGATCACATTTTTCAGTGCTCCTCCAAGTTCCACTCCGAGAATATCCGGTGTTGTATACACCCGGAATACCGGGCTCATAAAAATACTCTGAAGATAATCTGCCGTTTCTCTTGTATGTGCACTCACAACACAGGTTGTAGGAATTCCCTTGCCAACTTCCTCTGCATGACTTGGTCCCGAAAGAACAGCCACATCTCCCTGAGGAATCTCTTCTTCGATCACTTCACTAAGTGTTTTCAAAGTTTTTTCTTCGATGCCCTTTGCCACATTGACGATCTTCTGTCCTTCCCGGACATAAGGCGCCATTTTATGTGCTGTGCTTCGGATATACGGGGAAGCTACAGCCAGCACTGCTGCATCTGCGTCCCGCAGTGCACGTTCCAGGTCTGTCATGATCTCAATCTTATCAGGAATCACCACACCTGGAAGCCTACTGGGATTTTCTCTTTTTTCCCGGAGTTTCCGGGCATCTTCCGGCCGTGCCGACCAGAGAAGTACTTCATGGCCGTTATTATGCAGAAGGAGAGCCAGAGCCATCCCCCAGCTTCCTGAACCAAGTACGCTGATTTTTGCCATAAATCTTACCTCTTATTTTTTATTCTTACTGCTCAGAAACACTTTTCCCTCTGTTCCATGGATAAGTCTGCCAATATTTGCTCTGTGTCTGTAAAATGCCATTCCTGTAAGAACCGCCATTACAATATACAGTTCAATTGTATGTGGCTGATCCATCCCGTATTTTCCCATTTGTCCGAAAACAAGGACCAGGATAAAAGCTGCCGCGTATGCACTGAGTGAACATAAAGATACATAATGCGTTGTAAAAAACAGTGTAAAAAAGATCACTGCACACACAAGAAAGATCCGCCAGTCAAAGGCAATGATCATACCAACTGAAGCTGCGATTCCCTTGCCACCGCGGAATTCCATGGAAATCGGGAAGTTATGTCCGAGGATACATCCTAATGCCGCATACAATGTGAGAAGCGGAAGAATGCTGCTCATGGAACCGCCATAAATAATCCTTACAATCATGATCGCCAGCACACATTTCAGACAGTCTCCCAACAGGTAAGTGCTCCCGCTTTTTTTCCGAAAGTACGAAACGCATTGGTAGTTCCTGCGTTTCCGCTGCCGTGTTCTCTGATATCTGTCTTGTGAACCTTTCCTATAATATAGCCTGTCTGAAAAAGTCCGCACACATAACCAATAACAAGACAAATAATACGTTCCATAGCTTATTCCTTTTCCCCGCGCTCGCGGATGATGAATTTCAGAGAAGTTCCTGCAAATCCGAAAGCATCCCTGATCTTGTTCTCCAGATATCTTACATAGGAGAAATGCATAAGTTCCTTGTCATTTACAAAGATAACAAATGTCGGCGGTTTTACTGCAACCTGAGTCATATAGAAGATCTTCAGTCTTCGTCCTCTGTCAGACGGCGGCTGCTGCAAAGCTACAGCCTCGGAAAGGATCTCGTTGAGAACACCTGTCTGAACACGAAGTGTCTGATTCTCAATGACCATATCAATATTTTCAAAAAGTTTCGGAAGTCTCTGGCCTGTTTTTGCAGAGATAAAAATAATCTGGGCATATGGCATAAAGGAAAGGATCTGACGGATCTTCTCTGTATGCTTGTAGATAGTCTTGTCGTTCTTCTCAATGGCATCCCATTTATTTACCGCTACAATGATACCCTTACCCCTGTCATGCGCGATACCTGCGATCTTGGCATCCTGCTCTGTAACTCCCTCAGAAGCATCGATCACAACAACTACCACATCTGCACGCTCCACTGCAGTTACTGTACGGATCACGCTGTAACGCTCAATCTCTTCTTTTACTTTGCCTTTACGGCGAAGTCCTGCTGTATCGATAAATACATAATCCTTATGGTTCCATGTAACCTTGGTATCAATGGCATCACGTGTGTTCCTGCGATATTGGATACAATCACCCGCTCCTCACCAAGAAGTTTATTAATGAGGGAGGATTTACCCACATTAGGCTTACCTACAATGGCGATCTTCGGAATATCATCCTGATCTTCTTCCTCACTCTTATCCGGGAATTCTCTGATCACTTCATCCAGCATATCTCCAAGTCCCTGTCTGTTAGCTGCTGAAACCGGAATCGGCTCACCGATTCCAAGATTATAGAACTCATAGACATCCATCATATATTTCTGATGGCTGTCTACCTTATTAACCACAAGGCGTACCGGCTTTCCGCTGCGGCGGAGCATATCTGCTACTTTGGCATCGGAATCCACAAGCCCCTGACGCACATCTGTGATAAAAATGATCACATCTGCTGTATCAATGGCGATCTGTGCCTGCTCCCTCATCCTGGAAAGGATGATATCACTGCTGTCCGGCTCGATACCGCCTGTATCGATCAGGGTAAATGTTCTGTCAAGCCATGTGACATCTGCATAGATTCTGTCACGTGTTACTCCTGGTGTATCCTTTACTATGGAAATATTATCACCTGCCAGAGCGTTAAATAAAGTGGATTTACCTACATTAGGCCTTCCCACTATCGCTACTACTGGTTTGCTCATAAATCTGTCTCCTTCTTGTTTTTTTATGTTCCGGAGGATTGATCACAGCCTCTACCAGATCCTTTCCTCCTGTGTCTACAATTACAATTTCTGTTTCAAGTGCATCAGAAAGTTCTTCCAGCGTCATATCATCCAAAAATATCTCCTCATCACCTTTCAGCATACTGCATGGAATGAGAAGTTTCTCTCCGAGTTCGATCCCGGAAAGCTGTTCTTTAAGATCCTGTCCTGTGATCAGGCCGGATACTGTGATCTTCTCACCGAAAAAGCGATTCTCAATTGTTCTGACCTGAATCTGTACATCGGGAAATTTCTTCTGTATTTCTTTTATATAATGGCTGATAAACGGAGCTGCAAGTTTACCTGTAGCAACAGTTCCTGTCGCCTTACGGCCATCTCCTTTCAGATCCTCCAGGGTTTCTTTCACCTCTGTTTCCAGAAGTCTCAACATTCCCACACCATTCTCCAGCTGAAGATAGCCGTCATACTCTTCTTCCTCTGGAAGTTCTCTGCCTGCCAGGATATACCATTCATCAGAAGCATGGATAAAGTGTATCCCGTGCTTCTCCATCATGATCTTCTGCCAGCGGTGGATCTGCTCCAAAACCTCCTCTGCATCTTCTTTGTTAAAAGGCTCCAGCGGATACAAGCCTTTCCTGTATTTCGTAAGTCCTACTGGCACAACCGAAACACTCTGAAGGATCGGCGCATAAGCAGAAAGCTTCTCAAGGCTGTGATCCAGCTCATCTCCGTCATTTACTCCCTTACACAGTACGATCTGGCCATTCATAGTGATTCCTGCATTATACAGGGTATCTACCTTCTCCAAAGCCTTTCCCGCAAAACGGTTATGCAGCATTTTGCACCTGAGTTCCGGATTCATGGTCTGGAACGAAATATTGATCGGCTCCAGATGATACCGGATCACACGTTCGATATCCCTCTCACTCATATTGGTAAGTGTCACATAATTTCCCTGCAGAAAAGAAAGCCTGGAATCGTCATCTTTAAAATACAGCGTCTCCCGCATATCAGGCGGCATCTGATCAATAAAGCAAAATATGCACTTATTTGAACAGGAGCGGTAATCATCCATCAGTCCCCCGTTCTCAAATTCTATTCCAAGGTCTTCCTCATATTCCTTCTCTACTTCCAGCTCCCATTCCTCACCGTCAGGCTTCTCCACCAGAAGTACGACAAGCTCTTCATTCATAAGATACCGGTAATCAAAGACATCCTCCACAGGCTGTCCGTTGACAGATATCAGTCTGTCTCCCGGTTCCAGCCCCAGCTCCTCGGCAATACTGTCGGGCAGCACCCTGGAAATCATATGCTTTCTTAATTTCATCATTATCTCCCTTTTCTATCCCGTATATAATGCTACTGTTCGCAATGTAGCCAACAGCACGCGGAATATCACCTGAGGATAGCACCTATTATAATAACAACTTTGCAGCCAAAAAGCAACACTTTGAGAAAACACCTTGACTGACATGTGTATCTGATGTTATAAATAGACTGAGAATTTTTTTATGACATACACTTAGGAGGAATATTATGCCAAACATAGAATTGCTGGAGAAGTCTATGCCTGTTGCCCCGATCCGCATCGCCGCACTTGCCGGATGCCGCGAACTGGCCGAGGAGGTTGACAAAAAGCTGGTTAAATTCCGTAAAGAACTTGTAGCAGCCAAAAAGTCCGCAATCATCCCTCAGGGCTATGCAGAGAAATCTTTCCTTGTAGACTGCGAGTGTCCTCGTTTCGGAACCGGTGAAGGTAAAGGTTACATCAAGGAATCCGTCCGCGGAACAGATCTTTTCATTATGGTAGACGTAACTAACTACAGTCTTACTTACAGCGTATGCGGCCATGAGAACCACATGTCTCCGGACGATCACTATCAGGATCTGAAGAGAATCATTTCTGCCGCCACCGGTAAAGCACACCGTATCAACGTTATCATGCCATTCCTTTATGAGGGACGTCAGCACAGACGTACCAAGAGAGAGTCTCTTGACTGTGCACTTGCACTTCGTGAGTTAAGTGCAATGGGCGTTTCCAACATCATTACTTTCGATGCCCATGACCCACGTGTACAGAATTCCATTCCGTTAAAAGGCTTTGACAACTTTTTCCCGACTTATCAGTTCCTGAAGGCACTGGTTAAGAATGTTCCGGATTTCAAAGTTGACAATGACCATCTTATGATCATCAGCCCGGATGAAGGCGCCATGTCACGTGCTGTATATTTTTCCAATATTCTTGGAGTTGATATGGGTATGTTCTATAAACGCCGCGATTACTCCACTGTAGTCAACGGAAAGAATCCTATCGTAGCTCATGAATTCCTTGGCGACTCTGTAGAAGGCAAGGATGTTATCATCATCGACGATATGATCTCTTCCGGAGAGAGTATGCTGGATGTTGCCCGTCAGCTGAAAGAGCGCAAGGCAGGACGTGTATTTGTCTGCACCACTTACGGTCTGTTCACAGACGGCGTTTCCAAATTCGACGAATACTACGAAAAAGGCTGGCTTGACAGAGTTATCACAACCAACCTTAACTATCGTGTTCCTGATCTTCTTGACCGTCCATATTACATCGAAGCCAACATGAGCAAATATCTTGCAAGCATCATGGACATCATCAACCATGATGTATCTGTTGAGAAAGTTCGTTCCAGTAACGAGAAGATCATGGATCTCATGAAGAAAGTCAACGAAAAGTAATAAATGCTCCCAGGTTTCCACGCTTCCCGTGAGAAGCCCTGTGCGAATATAGAAAGAGCGGATTACAGCAGGTACAGATACCTGGCATGGATATCCGCTCTTCTTTTATACCTGCATCCAGAAGTATCCTGCGGTTGGCCTCCCACAGATTGAGCTGATATTTGCCATCTGGCTTCCCGTAAAAAAGGACATCCCAGTATTTTTCATCAAAAGCTTCTTTAAACTGTTCGATCACATCTTCACTGACTTCATAACAGTCCTGACAGATAGACGGACCGATAGCTGCATAAAGCTGTGACGGGTCTGTCCCAAATTCTTCTGCCATTTTTTCCACAGTTACTTTACCGATTTTTCCAACAGTTCCTCTCCATCCTGAATGGGAAAGTCCAACAGCCTTATTCTCCGGATCTGAGAAGAACAGCGGCACACAGTCTGCATAAAAAGTTGCCAGTACCAGCCCCGGTGTATTGGTGATCATTCCATCCACATCTGTATATGGTCTTGGTTTCGTAATACCATTCCCTCTGTCTTCTTCTGTTACTACACGTACATTGGTGGTATGTGTCTGATCCGACGTTACGATATCCTCCATGGAAAATCCCATCGCGCCGGAAAGCCTGCGGTAATTTTCCCTTACTGCTTCTTCGTCATCGCCTCTTGTAAAACTCAAATTCATAGATTCATAAATACCTTTGCTGACGCCGCCAAGACGTGTGCTGAAACCATGCACCACTCCTGGAAGTGACTCAAAAGCCGGATATGTAAGCCAGGTAACTCCTTCTCTCTGATTTACGTTCATCAGCTGTCTGTTCTTATACCATTTAATCTCCATTCTGTATACCAACCCTTTCATTTGCAAGATGAGCATATCAGCGCCCATTCCTTACGAATCTGTATTATTACCTTTGCCTGTATTCAAACGCATTTTTGATCCACCGGATCTCTTCTCCGTCAATCCCTACCACATCAAAACGGCAGGGAATGTCATCCTGAAATCCATTCCTGATAAGATAAAACAGCGCGACTTTGATGATAGTCCGCTGTTTTTGTTTCCCCACTGCTGCAAAAGAACTTCCGCTTCTCCGGTCCTTCCGGTATTTCACTTCTATAAATACAAGATATCTTCCATCCCGGGCAATCAGATCGATCTCACCGTTCCTGCAGCGAAAATTTCTCTCCATGATCCGCAAGCCTTTCTTTTTCAGAAATTCCGCCGCTATTTCCTCATAATAAGCACCTTTCGCTCTTCTGTTTTCTGCCAGAAAAAAGATTCCTTTCTATTTTAATGTGGGTATCTTCTGTAATTCTGTTTTTATACAAAATGTGTAATAAAAGTTCTTCTGTGTATCGGACTTGGGCCATATTTCTTCAATGCCTCAATATGCGCCGCTGAACCATATCCTTTGTTAGATGCAAAACCATATTCAGGAATAACCTTATCATACTCTTCCATCATCCGGTCCCTGGTCACTTTTGCCACAATGCTTGCCGCTGCTATTGACACGCTTTTCGCATCGCCCTTAATGATCGGAACCTGCGGAATGGTAATTTCTGGTATGGTGACAGCATCGTTTAAAAGAAGCTGCGGCTGCACAGAAAGTTTGCTTACAGCCTGGCGCATAGCCTCATAAGTTGCCTGAAGGATGTTGATCTCATCAATCCTTTCCGGACTTGCCATTCCGATTCCAACAGAAACTGCCTCATCCAGGATCACATCGTAAAGTTCTTCTCTCTTTTTCGCTGTAAGCTTCTTGGAATCGTTAAGCCAAAGAATATCGCAGTTCTTCGGCAATATCACTGCACAGGCTACCACAGGTCCCGCAAGAGGACCTCTTCCTACCTCATCAATACCACAGAGATAACCCAGATGCTCATATTTATGTTCATATTCCTTCATGATTTCTGTGCGCTCGTGCTCTTTTTCCAGGGCATCAAGCTTTTTGCAGTATTGCCGGATCAGCTTCTGTACGCCGCTTCTCTCGTCATTTTCATAATGCTGAAAAAGGGCGTTATATTCGCCCTCCTTCGCCAACGCAAAACGCGCCTTGATATCTTTCATTGTTTCCATTATGCTTCCTCCATCTTTCCGGAAAACTCCAGCGTTACCCTGCCAAGTTTTCCGGAACGGAACTCTTCCAGTAAAAGACGGGAAGCTTTTTCATAATCAAGTTCTTCACCTTTCTTAAGACATCCTCTTGCTTTCGATACAGCTGTAAGAATATCCAGAGGCTTCTGTTCTCCTTCCAGACCATATCGCTCTGAAAGAGATGACGGATAAAACTCCTGCAGATATCCGATCAGTCCAAGTGCAAGCTCCTCAATATTCAGGATATCGTCCTTGATGGAACCGATATACGCAAGACGCATACCAACTTCCTGATCCTCAAATTTCGGCCAAAGGATACCTGGTGTATCCAAAAGCTCCACGCTCTTGTTCAGACGGATCCACTGTTTTCCTTTTGTAACACCCGGCTTGTTTCCAGTCTTTGCACAGGCTTTTCCTGCAAAGGTATTGATAAATGTTGATTTACCTACATTTGGAATTCCAGCTACCATGGCGCGTACCGGACGGTTCTTGATCCCACGTCTTCTGTCACGTTCGGTCTTTTCTTTACAAGCCTCTGTAATAGCTGCAGAAACAGCTTTCATGGAACCTTTATTCCTGGAATCTATGCTGACTGCATAAAATCCCTTTTCCTTAAAATATTCCATCCATGCGCGGCTCTGCTTCTCGTCGGCAAGATCAGCCTTGTTAAGAAGGATCATCCGCGCCTTGTTTTTTCCGAGTTCGTCAATGTCCGGATTACGGCTGGAAAGAGGAACCCTTGCATCTACAAGCTCAATGATCAGATCGATCAGCTTGATATCTTCCTGCATCTGACGTTTCGCTTTGGTCATATGTCCAGGATACCACTGTACGTTCATAATTCACCTCATTTATTTTATAAAACCAATTTTACTCTTCGGAGAAACTGTAAACCACAGTTTTCCTACAATGTATTTCTTGCTTATGTTTCCAATATCACTGAAACGGCTGTCCTCGCTGTTGTTCCGGTTATCTCCCAGAACAAAATATTCCCCACTCTCCAGTGTGATAGAGCTTTCTGCAAGCCCTGCATTGGTGATGTCCGCATAAGCTCCGTTCTCATCGTACACTTTTCCGTTGATGTATACCTGGCCATCTTTGATAAGGACAGTCTCTCCCGGAAGTCCGATCACTCTTCGGATGTGGAGTGCCGCATCATCGCTAGCACTTGTCTTAAACACGATCACATCACCGCGCTTCGGAGAACCAAATTTATAAATAGCCCTGTTTACAAAAAATTTCTCCCCTACGGAATAAGTGGGTTCCATGGCACTCTCCTGCAGCGTCACACTCTGAAATCCGGAAATTGCCACCAAAATCGCAAAAACGATGGTTACAGCGATCTCAAATATCCATTTGACAATCCCTCGTGTCCTGTCATCGCGAAGTTTCTCCCTTGCTTCAGATACAGTTCTGTTTTCCTTCAGACTGTCAATTTTTATTTTTTCTTTTAATCTCATATTCAGTCCCCTGTACAGCATGAAAATATCGGATATGATTTTATGCCTGCTGATGTAAAAAGAGGGACAATAGCAAATGTTATTGTCCCCAACTCTTTACATATGAAATTATTTTACAAGCTCTTTAACCTTAGCTGCTTTACCTACACGATCTCTCAGGTAGTTCAGTTTAGCACGACGTACTTTACCACGACGGATAACTTCAACCTTAACTACGTGTGGAGAATGAAGCGGCCATGTCTTCTCAACACCAACACCGTTGGAGCTCTTTCTAACTGTGAAAGTCTCTCTTGTGCTTCCACCCTGTCTCTTAAGTACTGTACCCTCGAAGATCTGAACACGCTCACGTGTTCCCTCTTTGATAAGTGCGTGTACTCTTACTGTGTCTCCTACGCGGAACTGCGGTACTTCAGCTTTCAGCTGAGCGGACTCAATGTTCTTAATAATTTCGTTCATGTCTTTCTCTCCTTAATTATACTGGATGTTCTTAATACCCATATGGTAACAGAGGACCATCTTTTTTCACAACATAAGTGATTATACACTAGAAAAGTTCTCAATGCAAGAACTTTTTTCCTGGATTTTCGAGGGGTTTTACCAGCAGAGTACCTCATGCCCTGTCTCTGTGACAAGTACCATAATCTCCCACTGTGCTGACGGAAGGCCATCTTCCGTACGTACAGTCCAGTCATCGATCTCGTCTGTATAGATCTCATCGGATCCCATATTAACCATCGGCTCGATTGTGAAGATCATTCCCGGAACCATAAGTACGCCGGTATCTTCTTTTGATGTATAGCTTACCCACGGATCTTCGTGGAATTCAAGACCTACTCCGTGGCCACCGATCTCCCTGACTACAGTGTAGCCATTTTCAACTGCATGTTTGTGCACTGCACTTCCCATATTTCCGATCGGAGTCCATGGTTTTACCTGTTCAAGACCAAGCTCTACGCATTCTTTTGTTACACGGACAAGTTTCTCCTTCTCAGGACTTACTTTGCCAATGCAGAACATACGGGAGGAATCAGAAAAATATCCCTGATAAATTGTGGAAACATCTACATTGACAATATCTCCTTCTTTCAGAACGATCTCCTCATCCGGTATTCCGTGGCATACTACTTCATTGATAGAGGTACACACACTCTTTGGAAAGCCTTCATAATTAAGTGGTGCCGGAATTCCTCCATGGCGTACCGTTTCCTCATGTACCCAGTCATCGATCTGCTGTGTGGTCACGCCTGCTCCGATATGCTCTGCAACATAATCAAGAACTGCAATATTAATCTTGCAGCTCTCTTTGATCTTCTCGATCTGTGCAGGGGTCTTAATCAGATCATGGTCAAGAACTGCATATCCTTTCTTTTTCATGAGCTCCATCTTTTCATCAAATGCTTCATGGCATTTCTTATATTTCTTTCCGCTTCCACACCAGCACGGATCATTTCTTTCAATCTTTTTAGCCATTTTTTCTTCTCCTTTTCGCAGTTGTATTGCTGCTTTTTCTTTTGTTTTTTATATTGTCAGATATATGATATCTGCCGCAAATCGAATGTTTTTTCTGTCTGATTTATCATAGCACAACTTGCTTTAAGATGTAAGAATTCCAACCTTAACACCATACCAGTAACCGGTCAGAACAGCTCTCCTCCTTACGTTGGGATTACCCAAATCAAGTTCAAAGGTCGAAGCTTGTGCTTCCTCTCAGCCTGTCAGGCTCCCTTGGTCTTACCTATTGTAGCACATGGAAAAATGGGTGTAAATATGTATGTTATGGGGTTTTTGAGAAAAAATGAGTAATAAAAAACAGGTAAATAAACCGATTTTAAATGGTTTACTTACCTGTTTTACTCTTTCCTTGTAGCTTGAAAACTACATACATGCTTGTTGATGGTCAATCAAACTTTTTGAATCAATTCTTAACCTGCGTTTCTTGGTCAAGCCCTCACCCGATTAGTAACAGTCAGCTCCATGTGTTACCACACTTCCACCTCTGCCCTATCTACCTCGTCGTCTTCAAGGGGGTTTACTTCATAAGAATGGGATATCTCATCTTGAGGGGGGCTTCACGCTTAGATGCCTTCAGCGTTTATCCCTTCCGGACTTGGCTACCCGGCCATGGCTTTGGCAAGCCAACCGGTCC
>NZ_QRNF01000034.1 GCF_003474435.1 Ruminococcus sp. AF46-10NS | reverse complement strand
TTAAAAAATAATACGAAATAAAACAACAAAAATCACAAATTATAGACAAAGAAAGTATTTATTCGAACAGATCTTTTTCCCATATTTGCTCCTTCATCTTTTTTGAAAAAACTAAATATACTGTATTGCAAAAAGGCAAGTCTAATCAGACCTGCCCTTTTATAATAATTTTTCAATTATTTTGTTACACACAAAGTTTCGTCAATCCACTTCTGGACGTCTTTCACATTATGGTTTACAGCTTTTGCGATTTTTTCAACAGGTAATCCCATTTCAGCAAGTGAAAGGGCTGTTTCCTTTTTAGCCTTTAATTCACCGCGCTTTTCGCCGCTTTCCATTCCCTCGCTATAAATTTTCTCCATTTCATGGCACATAAGCTCAACCCCTTTCTGCGTGTCTTTTAATTCATGTACCCTCTTTGCAAGAACTGGACTGTGCATTTCATCCGCATTCTTGCAATGCAGATCATGCATAAGTCTCCCAAGTTCTGTGTCTTCCTGTTTTCTGGAATTCACATATATAATATGTGCTTCGTCCTGAAAGCTATCATCGGCTTCTTTGATATGCCTGTCAATATGGTAAATAGGAAAGCCATACCCAAGGATGTCATCCCTGGTAATAAAGATCACATAGCTTTCCGGTAATTCATCAAAATCCTGACCCGGATTTAAAGTGTTCATGGCCATCAAACCAATATGGTAACGTGCCTCTTAGGTGATGCACCTTCATTATCCTGCTGGATCTCCACGTCAAACTGTTTGCCTTCGGAATCTCTGGCAATACAGTCCATGATTGCGGATCGTCCCTGCAGATTCTTATAATCCTTCTGGATGATCTGATCAATTACTTTCAGATCCTGTTTTTCCATAATGACCTGCAGAACATATTCCAGGCATTCTCTCTGTTTGAAAACATTTCTCATAAATATGTTACTCATGAGTGTAAAATTCTTAATAATACCTTTATATCTTTCGTAACGTACTTCCAATCCGTTCTCTGGCACAATTTTTTCATCTGCCACGTTCGCTGTCACCTCCCTCTTTATTCTTTTTATGTTATGAAGAAATTTTCGAAAAAGCTTTTGTTTATTTTATCTTAGCATCAATGAATGACCTTTACAAGACACTTTTTCCCCGAGTTGGATCGGGTGTTTTTTAACCTACCCGTTCCACATAGCATACACTGTTTCCCTTGCACTCAAATTCCGGACAAAGAGACAGCCATAATCTTTCCAGATCATTGATATTCATAGCATCCAATTCTGTTTCATCTTCCTCACCATAAATATTTACAAAACCGATCCGATATATGCCATACCCTTTATGTAGGTTTTTTACTACTTTTCTTCCTGCTCTTCGTATATTCATAAGCTCTCTTCTCTCCTCTCTTCTGCTTCCAGCAAAAATATATTGCAGGTATAGCTTCCGGAAGCACTGACACCAGCGGCCCCTCCAAGGCTGTCCAGATACTGGCTTCCATTTTTAGATGCGGAAATATACATATAAAAGTTTGTCAAAACATAGTTTTTATTTTCCAGAACATTCTTATAACTGCTGCTAAGTACAAGCCTTGCTCCAAGTTTTTCTGCTTTTTCTTTTACCAGCATAGCAGTTAAATTTACTGCTTTTCGTATTTCCTGTTCGCTAAGTCCGCTTTGATAATAACGTTCCAAAAACAAAACCAGTTCTTCTGCTTTATTTTCATGTGGTTCGCTTTTGGCAGTCACATCAACAAACTCAATCGTCTTCCTTTCATCCGCAGCTACAAAAGAACCTTTTGTCAGACGGAGGATTGCGCGAAATACAATTTTACCATTGTGTTTGATAAATATAATTTTTTTATTTGCATCAAAACAGGATAACAGACAATCACAATTTGGACCATTCCGATAGGAAATGCAGCTGCGCAGCGGTACTTCTCCTATCTGCATGACCGGAAGCAGGCTGTCCTCTTCCCAGATTTCCCATCCACAATCCACGCGCAGCAGCTTTTCTTTCCAGATTTCTTCTGTATCTCTTTTTATTGGAAAAGCAATTTCCCGTCCCAGATCTCCTCCATGGTATTTCAGCTCCATGAATTTTCCTAATAACTCAGCATTTACGATTCTTCGGATTTCTTCCTTCTTTTTCGGCTGCCTGTTCAGAAAGGAAGTCATGATCTCAGCGCCACCTTCATAAATGAATTTCTGGATATTGGATTTATTTTCCGCGACAAAAGCATCCGAAATATTCAATTCTGTCTTTAAATTCTTCCAGGAAGGATCCTGGGCCAGCAGTTTGTCCATCAATGCAGGTAATCCGGAACAGCCATTTAAAAGATTCTGATTATGTAAAAGGAAGTAAACCTGATTATCCCTTGTAAGCTCTTTTAAAAGTTCAGTAAAATCCATTAAAAATATCAGAATCCATATGGCTGTTTCATGCCGAAGATCCAGAATGTTTTTAAAATCCTCCTGCATCCATCTGGAAAGCGACTTTTTTGACAAAGCTTCTGCCAATCGCTCAATCTGATTTTCCTCTAATGCATCTGTCAGGCAGTCTCTTTTTATCAACTCACGGATCACCCGAAGACGATCATCACTTTTGGAGTATGCTAAACGATCATACAGGTCTATATAGACTGCTTTTACATTGTACAGGATTTTCAATTCTTCAAATACACGAGGCTTCGAAAACAGTGATTCTTCACTCTTTCTCCAGAGAACTACCATATATTCACAATCCCTTAAATTCTGCTCATTTAAAGTATTTAGATTCAGGCATCTTTTATAAACCTCTTCATCCAGAATCAACGAATTCCTGTCAAGGTTTATAAGCCAGTCTCCATTCTTTCGCAAAAGTTCCAGGAAATGTTTCTTCCGTTTCGTAATGGCATACAGGATAAGCTCTGTCTTTTCCAAAGTCAGCTCATAAAGATCCATATCTGGAAGCGGATTTCCATACAGAGTGTTCACATAGGCTGCCTTTCCATTTGAAATCTTTTCAAAATCTGCATCCGGACCTGTCAAAAATCTTATCAGCTTTGGAATATCTGCATATAATGATTCGTTCCAAAGCCACAAGTGAAGAAAAGAGGCCTGCCATTCTTTTGGGATATGAGCAAGAACCACTTCTAATCCATTCCGGATTTCTTTTGGATGCCGGCTCAGTTCTTCCAGCTGTTTCTTATTTAAACTTTCCGCTTCTTTACAAAACTCGGATAAATAATTTACAAGTTCCATCAGATCCTGCTTCAAAAGTAATGCCAATGATTCCTCATCCTTGAGCAGCTCATAAAGAAGCTCCGTTGAAAAAGCCGGATTTATCAAAAGCATGCGTATCTTTATTCCCGCACGGGCAACATCAAACTCACCAATGCAGGTCTCAAGACTTGCTACAAGCTGTTTCTTTAACTCTTCTTCCGGTTCCAGAAAAGCATAATATTTCAGATAAACATATACGATCCGGTCCGGGATTTCTTTATCTGCCAGTACTTTCTCAATCTTTTTATAGGGGAATTCGGACAGTTTTTCATTTCCTGCACATTCTATGACCATTCTGATGCGGTCTGGTTCTAAAATAGGAAAATCCTTTTTGTTCATTTTCCCCAAATAGCTGAGTAATTCCGGATCGTCCATCAGAGAAGAAATCGTCTCCTCATTTAATCCCTCCATCAGACTGGAAAGTTCCTGCTGATTTACCAGTCTGGCCGCATTCATACAGGAATCTTCCCCTTTCTTTCCTATTAGGTTCATGGGAATTGCTGCATTTTTCATTTCCCTGTAAATATTCATGTGCTTTAAGATTCTTTCGATCATCACGCTACCTCTGCCCTTTCTATTAATTCAGTAATCTCCGGTAACCCCATGCATTCGTCCTGGTACATATTTTCTGCCAGCTTAAGAAGATACAGAGCTTCCTTTTTTGCCATAAGCTTTTTCGCTGTTCCTGCAAAATTATCTTTTAAATACGAGGAAACGATCTTACAGTAGAGTTTTTTATGGCCATATGAATACTGCCCGTTCTTGTAAAACTCATAAATAGACTGAATCTCCTTATCCGTTTTTCTGTTTTCCCGTAATATCTGATTAAACTGCTGTTTGATGTTTTTTTCAGTTTTCCAGTGATCTATCCGTTTTTTCTGTTCCTTTAGCCATTCTTTCCGTTCCTGATATCTTTTCCGATCCTCTTCTGTCATATATTTCTGATACAGGGTTTCTCTTCGATAAGAATCACTTATAAATGGAAGAAGCAATTTGGAAAGCTCATATGCTTCTGACTGTTCCAGCCAAAGTGCTGTACTTTCCTTTAAAAGTAAGGCCGTCAGGTATTCTGGATAAATATCCGGATATTCATAAAAGAACTTCTTTTCTACTATTGAAAACAGTTCCCGGTGTTCCTCTTTTCCCAGAACTGGCGAAAAAAATTCGCACTCTCTATGTTGGATAGCATAGTATCCCAAGGAGAAAGTTTCCTTTAAAATCCTCCAGGGGCTTAAGAATTCGCATCCATCCATTCCAATCTCATTGATCAGAAATTTCAGCATAGGATAGGAATGCTCATTACAAAGACCCTTTATTTCACTTTTTAAATATCCTGCCATAAATTCCCATTTCTTTTCCAAATCTGGTTCTTCATTTTTATAATCCTTTACAAACTCTTCCAGATACTTTTTTCCATCCAAAATCCCATGCAGGATCAGCCGGTTGAAAACCGCGTAAAGTTCCCGCTCACTCTTTTTCCAGAAAACATCCTGGTATCTACTTCCTGTAAGGTTTTCATAACGTTCCAGATACTTCAGCAAACTTTTCGTGCTGTATGTTTTGCCTTTCAGAGTATCTGTAACACACGCTTCAAATTCTTCCGAAGAGAGTTCTTTTACCAGAGGATCCCATTTTTCTTCTGTCAGATCAATGTAGTGCCACTCTTCCGGTTCATTACTTCTAAATGGAAACAACGTAAGAAACGTTTTTACATTTTCCACCCTGAACGTTTCATTCATGCATTTTTCCAGCCGTTCTCTACCGTCGATACGGACAGAAAGTTTCCCATATGTTCTTAAAATCCGTGAACAAAGTACATAAGCTTCTTCTGGATATGTCTCTTTTCCGGGCAAAAATGCCTCTAATACATTCAGCCCAATTTTTTCTGCTGTCAACCCTGAAAGGCTTATCCGATCGGGTCTCTCTACAAAATACATCAGTACAAAATTTAAAAAAGCGGTCTCTTTGTCGGAATATCCAAACATACGCATACGTTTTTCCAAAACGGCATCCGCATTTTTAGCATTTGTGCCTGTTAACTTTACCAGCAGTTTCAGGATATCCAGATCCTTTTTGCGATACCCTTTAAGCTTTTTCATTACTTTGCCTACCATCCACACGAAAAGATTCCATTCAGTAAATACGGATATCTTCCGGTTCTTTGAAAAGCTGTCAGCAAGTTTCTGTTTTATGCCTTCCCACAGTGTTTCATCATCTGGGAGGATGGACATGGCAAACAGCATTTCTTCTGCTCGCTCAAATGGATACGCATGCATGGCCTGTTTCCACCGATTCTTTTCCTTTTCCTCACAGATATAATTGATACTGATCAAAAACAGGTCTTTCTCTCCAAGAATCTGTTTTATCTTTTTCCAAAACAGATCCTTTTGAGTTCCATTGAACATACAGGTCTCCTGCAAAGGCATCATCCTTGCCAGGGCAAGTCCGAGGGCACGGTATGTCTGCTTTGTCAAGGTCAGATGTTCTCCGATGCGCTCCAGGACTTCTCCCGGATAATGCAGTCCATAAGCGGTTTCCATGTCTACTTTCGGCTTTTCCAGAAACATGTCATTTTCTTTTAATTGCATATAAATTTTATATTTTTCCTCATTAGATGACAGCTTATAGATCAGGTTCGTCATCTGCCGGTACAGGGTAATATCAAGCCATTCTTCATAAATCTTCCATTCCATCCGATTTCCTCCTGTTTTCCCATATAAAAAGGGGACTGTTCGCCAGTCCCCCAAAATTGTTCTTATGCTGCCAGGATAATCTTCTTTTTCCGGCTTGCATAAGTGATCGCCATTGTAGAATGTTCCATGCCTCGCTGTTTCTGGTATTGCTTTACATCTGCATAATTTGCAAACGAAAGGATTTTACCATTTTCCTCTAACAAGTTCTCTTCGTTATCTTCCATATTTTCACTCCCGCAGGAAGCCAGCGTCCAGTTTACATGGCAGACATAACAGGTCATGCCTGCAAATCCCAGATACTTATGTACATACTCTTCCGCTGCCTCAGCACTTGGAAAATAACGTGCATACTCCAGGGAACGGCAAACGATCCGGTCTTTGTACCATCCGGCAAAATACCGGTTCTTTTTCAGTTCAAGTACATACCCTGTCAGATAAATCTTCTGTAAAGCATTTTCTTCCTCGTCCATCATATCAAGAAGCTGTTCCGCATAGATTTTTTTCCATTTCAATGTGTTCTTCTTTATTCTTTTACGCAGCATTATCTTTTTCCTCCTCAGTTCCCACAATGAGTTTTTCTATCATTCTGTACAAATTCCGGAAATTTCCAGCCTGTCTGCGGCGTGTCATGCAATCCTGTTCAAATGCCTGGATCACAGCAGAAGTTCTTGCAAACAGTGTGAAGATTTCCTCATCTTTCAGCTGTATGGTAACCTCTTTTTCTTTCCGGTAGCTGTCTTTTTTACAATACTGGCCGCCATTGGAATTATGCATCGCTACACCGGTGCCATTCTGTATCCTGACAACCCACGGATAATTCAAAACTTCTCCTTTGTTGTTGTGAACCTTCCTCTGTATAGAAAATACTGTAACTCTTCCCATGTTGAAATTTTTATCCTCGCAAAAGATCTTTTGCTGGAAGAATTTAAATTCCTGTACATTATTCCATATACGGGAATACACGTATTTTATGATTTCCGGACTCAGATTTGCATAAACGCTGATGCTGTCTTCTTTGCTGTAGTCAACCATGACCGCCCGGATCCTGGAATAATCGCTGGCAAAGTCTTCGTGAAGATGCCAGAAATCCTTTGGTTCTGCCATCCGCAAAAAGCTATTAAATTCCAGTAACGTGTTCTGTGTCTTATGAACACAGATCTGTTTTGATACATCCGCATTCTGCTCTTTTTCTTTCCTGTTTTTCCTGTTCATCCTTACCTCCTGATAAAACGCAACAGTTTCTTTGTCAGAAGAGCCGGAAGCTGTTCAAGATCCGTAATATCCAGAAAAGATTCCTCATAAATTTCCTGAATTGCTTCCTTGTCGCTTCCGATCGCAGCTGCCTGAAAGAATACTCCCTGCTGCAGCAACTTTTTCCGAATCTTCTGAAGATCCCTTTTTGCCCCTGTGCCTCCATACTGGTTTGCATTAGGTGCACCATCACTGATCACAAACAACAGTTTCTGCTTTTCCGGTCGTTCCAAAAGACGGCTGCCAGCATACCACAATGCAGTTCCATCCCGGTTGCTTCCATAAGGCTGCATACCAGCGATCCGGAACCGATCCTTTTCATCCGTTTCAAAATCTGCGCAGCAATGCAGATACACCGTTTCGTCTTTCAGGTTCTCATGCCGGTATCCATCTGTATGATGTCCGCACACCAAAACCGGTATTTCTGATTCCATACAAAAATCATACAGGCAAAGTGCTGCAAGAATGGCATGATCCATCCGTTCCCCACACATGGAAAAAGAATTATCGACCAGCACAGCCACACAGATATCCAGATTTTTTCCTGGCTGTTGTTTCTTAAATACTGCCCCAGACGGTTCAGCTATGTTTCGAAGATCTACCCGACGTCCAAGAAAAAGCTTATGTTCCGTGCGTTCTTTCTGATTTTTCAATATAGGAAGCAGTTTCAGGCGAAGTCTCTTTTTTACCTGTTTAAGCTGCCCCTCATACTTTTCTGTCTGTAATTTTAAAAAATCTGATATCTCGGTCTTACGGCAAAGTTTTTTCTGTACCAGGTCATGGCCTTCTTCAAACGGTATCTCCATCAATTCCTTTTGAAGATGTACGAAAATTTCTTTCTGTATCTTCTCATCAAGCGTCTCTTTCGCCATTTCATAAAGGATCTTTTGTAAGGCATTATCACTGGATGCTTCCGTTTCTGAGGCAGGGATGCCACATTCATTCTGTTTGTCTTCGAAGCCACCAGACTCCCTGACACATTTCGGAAGATTTTCACACAGCTGCTGCAGAAACTTCTGAAGCTCTGCAGTGCGCCCGTTTTCATGGTCTTCCATTTCCTGATCCTTTCCGTTTCTTTCTGCTTTGTTTTCTGTTTCCGACTCCTGTTCCGCATCCTCTTTTCTGATCTTATCTTCATTTTGCTCAGTCTGTGCCCCTGTGTTACCCTGCTTTTCTTCCTCCGGTTCTTCTTCGGATTCATTCGGGTTTTCCTTTTGCCCTTCACGCTCTTCCTGTTCTGGCTTTTGCTCTTCATTTTCTGTACTGTTCTTCTCTATTTCATCTATGATTTCCGCAAAATATTTCCAGATCATCAGAAGGATATGGTTGGTGGCAAGATATCTCTCCATGTCATCTGCTGCCTTTCCCGCTTCATCAATGACCGGCATAAGCAGTTTTAGTGTATCAATAAGCTCGTAATCCGCACCATCCCAGGCATTGACCCTTGAAGACAAGGCATACTGTGCACACAGGTTCATAAGAATAGATAACCTGTCTTTCTCCGTTTCCAGCATTTCCCTAAGTGTTGGAAGCCATTCCACATTTCGGTCACGGTTCATAAGGATTCCCCTGCGGATGCTTCCCGGAAAAAGGGCGCACATCTTCTCTTCTATGTACATATCATTCAAAAGATTGCTGAGATAAGATGCTGTCTGCAGAAAGATAGAAAGGATTGCTTTATCTTTTCTTTCAAAGTAGACATTCATCGCATCCAATGCCTCTTTTTCCTGTGCATTTTCCGGTACTGGCTCCTTTGGATACCAGCTGCCATTTAACATATGCTCGGCATACCTTTTTCTAAGTGCAGAATCCGTATACCGGTAATGTCCGCATTCATGTCCCAAAATCCCGATCAGGCTGTCACTTTTTAATTCCAGTGTCAGAAAACTTGACGTAATCTGGTTTCCAAGATTTACGGCAACTGTTTCTCCCTGATTCCATCCTGCAATCCCTGAATTTTTATCATCGTATAACCGTAATGTAGTCAACTTTCCACCCGTGATTTCATGCCCGATCGAGGTCAAAAGATCACGATACTGCGGCGTATGAAATACTTTTTCCGGTGTCAGTTTTTCTTTCTCTGCACATATCCGTTTCCGGTATAAAGCCTTTTTCATTCGTTTCCTCCATCCGTTTTTAATCCACAGCACAATGAGGAAGAAGAAAGACGCGTTCCATAGTTTCCTGTTCTTCCCTGTCCATGGATGCTTTACTGAGCAGTGCTGTCCATGCTGACCTCCTGAGATCATTGGAAACCATGTAACTTAACACCCAGTTTTCCAATTCCCGGTATCCGCATACGCCATCCGTAATGTCCTGTTCGATCAAATATTCATGGATCTTGCAGACCGTGGCGGCCATAAAGGACAGAAGTTCTTTGTTTTTAAACCCGGTTCTTTTCATTGCCCTTTTTGCCATTTCCTCTTCTGTCAGGGCTTCCTTTGGCTGAATCAGATTCATTCGGGAAAGAACTGACTGGTTGAAGTTCTGACAGCCAACATAATCCAGATTGGTGGTCATGATCACAATGGTATCCGGATTTCTCCGTATCTGTTCTCCATTTACCAGATCGGTTACAGCTCCATCGTCAAACAGGGAGTTTAATCTCGTAAGTGTCCCAGGTTTTTCAATCATGGCCGGCTCCTGAATTTCAATCACAGATGGTTCCCTGCAAGCCTTTACGATTTCTGACTCTTTTAATAGAAAGTCTTTTTCATTTTTCGACTTTTCATAGCCTTTTTCATAAACTGCTTTCAGGATCTCCTGAAAAGCTTTTTCCCGGCTGATCCCCTCTTCATAAATGCCATTTACCGTTGCAAGAGCTGAAGCCGGATCCATTTCAATGTCTTCCAGACGTGGCAATTCCATTTCCAGATGTGCTGTTCCGCCCATATTTGGCACGGTGGTCGCTAAAAGTTCCAGTTCATCCGTTCCAGGTCCACAGGTGAACACATAATATGGAAGCCCTAATATCTGGGCGATCATTCTGGCATCCGTTGTCTTTCCAGTACCGGCATCGCCTGTCAGCATAAACAGCCTTGCCGGTGTCTTATCCACCATCTGCAGGATTTCTTCAGCTTCCTTACTTACCAGATAGTCTTCTGGAAGCGAAGGGATCCTTTCTTTTGTCCTTTCATTTACATCCCATCTGCCAGAGTAGATCTGTTTTAATTCAAAAAGTGTTCTTTTTGTCTTCTCATTTACAGGCAAAAGCACATGAAACTTTCCATAGATTTCATCGTTTGGTGCATATACCCCGGCCGCAATTTTATATTCCGGAAGCACATCCTCCAGTTCCTCTGCACGGAACTGGCTCTTTTCCAGAGGGATTGCCTGCTGCGGATTTGCTATTACTTCGCAGTACATGGCATCGCAGCAGATAAATGCCGCCCGCAGTGCAGTTTCCGTGTCTTCCCATTCCTTTTTTTCCTGTTCTTCAAGTATGTAGAAATTTTTTTTGAACTCTTCGTTAAATAAAGGATTATCCGGGACTAGATTGGCATAAGCCAAAAGGGCCAGGTACTGCTCGCCTGTGTTTTTGCCCTCCCGGATTCCCGGAAGCTTCTCGTTTTTTTCTTCTGTCTTTAAAATCCCACTGAAACGTCCGTTTTTCGAATTATAAGTCATTACATACTTTCCCTGATTTCCAGGATATTCCATGCAGAAATAATTTATGGTATCCCTGCCCCTTTGTATACCGGCAGCACCAGAGTCTTTTTCTTTCCGGATCTGAATCAGTGTCAGAAGTGCCTGTAACGTAGGCCCATGAAGGCGGGAGACTTTTCCCTGCTTCCTGATATTTCGCATGGAACAATCTGCTTCATCATAGCTGATCCGTTTTTTCCCTGCTTTTTCCAACATCATCCGAAATGGGTCCGGAATGGGTTCTTTCATAATCCATGGTGCATAAAAACAAAGATCTGGCATTTTGTTCCCTCCTCTTTCATTATGTAATTTTCTGCATACGAAGGAAAGAAACAGGCAGAGCATTGGATTTTTCCAACGTCTGCCTGTCATTCATTCTTTATGCGCTCTTTTCCTGTTCCAGGATTGCTTCATATATTTTTCGGATACGGTACCCAAACATGGTGTTTCGCCGGCTGATGTAATCCGTCCGGATAGCCTGTGCGATTGCACGTTTGCTTCCCACAACTATAAACCTTTCTCTGGCTCTTGTTACTGCCGTATAGAAAATGTTTCTGCGAAGCATCCACCGGAAACATGGAAGCATTGGAAGGATTGCCATCGGATATTCACTGCCCTGAGCCTTATGTACCGTAATCGCATATGCCAGTGTCAGCGGCCAATAGTCTTCCTCCTGATATTCCATGACCCGGCCATCCCCAAAATCTACACGCATGACCATTTTTTGATCTTTCCGAAAAATCCCTATGACTTCTCCAATGTCGCCATTTGCTACTTCATCGTTGTTTTTTGTCTGCATGACCCGGTCACCTTCCCGGTAAGTATTCCTGCCATTTGTGATTTCCGGATAACCGAAACGCTTTGGATTCGCAATGTCACGCAATACCAGATTCAATGCATCCGTACCTGCTTCCGTATCTTTTCGAAGCGGTGACATCACCTGCACTTCTTCCAGAGAACCGTTTCTCTGCAGTACTTCTTTCCGATAGATCTTCTGTATCTTTTGCGAAGCCTCCTCCGGTGTGGAAGCCGGAATAAACTGAAAGGTATCATCAAACACCAGATCCAGCTGATTCTTATTGATCTTAATGGCATTCTGGCTGATAGTGGAATTCCCTTCCTGTCGGAAACATTCATCTAAGACAGTTACCGGAAATACGCCGGAATCAATGATCTCCTGAAATACTTTTCCAGGCCCTACGGATTCGATCTGATCTTTATCACCAACCAGAACCAGTCTGGCACCGGATTTAATACTGGAAAACAGTTTATCCGCCAGATACATATCGACCATGCTGAACTCATCTGCTATGATCAGGTCATCTGGAATTGGCTGCTCGTTCTTCCATTCTTCCTCTCCAGCTTCTCCGGTAAGCCCTATGGATTTATGGATCGTCATTGCTGGATACTCTGTACATTCCCGCATTCGCCTTCTGGCGATGCCTGTAGGTGCACATAAAAGGATCACCGCATTTTTATCTAATGCTTCCTGTACAGCAATGATGAAACGGATCACCGTAGTCTTTCCTCTGCCGGGTCCTCCTGTAATGATGGATACCGGGTTTTCAAAGACATTTTTTACTGCCACCTGCTGTTTCGCATTCAAAATAATATCCTGTTCTTTCTGGATCTTTCTTAAAATACGGTCAACATTTACAGCCATTCCCGTCTGCATATGGAGTCTGACTAATGCGGCAGCAGCTCCCAGTTCGGCCTGGAAGCTTTTGCGTGTATAAAACCCTCCATCATGGCAGACCAGGCTTCCATCTGTATGGATCATATCATTGCCTGTATCCCGGATTGCCCGTTCAGAGACCGGTGAAACATCTTTGTTGTGATTTAAAAGTTTTTCGACGCGTTCTATAATGTCCTCTCTTTTTAAATACAAATGTCCTTCGCCTTCTGCTTCTGACATAATATGCAAAATAGCAGCCTTAATGCGAAGGGGATCATCTGCACGGAAATGTTTTGCCTTTACTGCAATCTGGTCAACAGTCAGAAATCCAAATCCATGAACCTCACAGAGCCGGAAAGGCTCCTCCTTCACGATCATAACTGCAGCAGGGCCAAATTTCTCCTGTATTTTTGAAACTTTTGCAGGAGTCACCCCAAAAGGGGACAAATACATCATCAGTTCCCGGATGGAACTGCTTTTTTGATATCCTTCCAGAATATCTTCTAAGCGTTTCTGCGTAATTCCTTTTACCTGAAGAAGTTTCTCCGGGCTGTCATTAAAAACATTCAGTGTGTCTTCCCCAAACGTTTCTACGATGCGGGCTGCCATTGCCGGTCCGATCCCTTTGATCAGGGATGACGACAAATAAGTCCGAATACCTTCTTTTGTGGTTGGCATGGTTACTGAAAAATTGCTCACACTATACTGCATTCCATATTTTGTGGGTTTCCAGTCTCCCGTCAGTTCCACATCCAGGCCTTCGTTTGTCGGAAGTTCGGTTCCAAATGCCTGAAATATTCCATAATTTCCATTCTTTTGTTTTTTTACTTCCTCCGGTAAATCTTCATTGGTCATGTAGGAAGCTACCGTATATCCACTTCCTGCATTATAATAGATCTGCCGGATGGCTTTACAGCAAATACTCATGTTCCAGCTCCTCTCTACCATGAGATCCAAAGATAGTTATTGCATCCCATACTGGTGATGAAACCATCTTTCTTCAATTTTTCCCGGATCACGTCTGTCTGCCCGGAAGGATATCCTTTTAAGACTCCAACCCTCCGATATTTTCTTTTTCCAATAGAAATACTGCAGATTCCTTCCCTGTTTACTGAAAAACGGTTTCGATTTTCAGATTCCAGAGTTTTCCGAATCGCCTGGATCCGCTCAAAGCCTTCCTTTTCGTACCATATGGCAGCCTGTGCCCTGCATCTTGCCTGCTTCTCCTGATTATCGAAATTTACCGTTTCCGATCCCTTCTCATGATTTTTCGGTAAATCCTCGGTCTTTTCAGCATCTGCATGTACTTTACGGGCATCTGCATGTTTTTTTTGCTGCTTATTGTCATCATCATTCTCATTCGTTTCCTCCTTGTCCTTTTTCATAATAAATTTTTCATAGAAAAACAATCCTGCTGCAACCGGAATGACTAATGAAAGGGACTGTATGATCACTGCCAGAAATACCGGCCATAAAAATGGTGATACTAACAGACCAAAAATTCCAGTTATCACGCACAGCTGTTTATGTGCAGACAACCATTTGTTCATTTTCTCTATCATAAGCATTTCCTCCTATGATTTGCTCAGTCAAAATCCAGTTTTTCATCATCTGTTTCCATGTACCGGTCATCAATATCCTGACTACGCTCCCGGCTTCTTGCCGAAGTTCCTCTGGATCTTGTCCCGCCAGAATTTGATCTCCGTCTATCATCTGATGCATCTGTCCTGGTATTGTTTCTGTATCTTCCACTTTCACGTTCCCTGTCATAGTCACGGTCATCCATTTCTGCTGCTCTTTCACTTCTAGTGCTTCTGGAAGCTGAACGCTGGTTTTCTGCACGGTCAGAACGGTTTCGATTAGAAGATGCCCTTGTTTCTCTTTCCGGCTCTTCCCGCTCGTCATTTCCAGATTCTAAAGCTTTCTTACTTTCTGCAAAAGAAATCTCTTCAATCATAAGCCGCATGCCGTAGACATTTTCACCAGCCCGATTCTTGTAGTTGTCATTCTGCATACGACCTTCTACCAGAATCTTGATACCCTTAAACAGATATTTTTCCGCGAACTCTGCTTTTCTGCCAAAAGCCGTACAGCTAAAGAAATCTGCTTCCGGATCTCCTCTTCGTACAAATTTCCGGTTTACCGCCAAGCGAAAGTTTGCGATGGCAAGTTCTCCATTCTCTGTCTGTGTGTAGCGTAAATCAGGCTCATTTACTACTCGTCCCATCATGATTGATTTGTTCATAATTGTCCTCCCATAACTTTATAAAGTTTTCCAGTTTCATTCCAGATGTTCCCGCATACATTTGACTAATGCTCCCATACCATTTTTTCGGATCTCGCGGGCAGCAGAGTCAGCCGTACATAAATTTTTCGCCATCTCCAGTGATTCTTCTCCCGGATGTGTTGCAAACAATACCGGTATCAGATAAAACAGAGATTTTTTGACCAGCATATCATATGCCATCTTAAAAGATTCAGGCGAAGTTTCCTTTCCATCTGGATTACATACAATCTGCCATACTCTTGGATATTCGATAATCCATTCAAGAAGGTGCACTACCTCCTTTTCCATCTTTTTTCGTTTCATAACGCCCTCCTTGCATTCTGAGTTTTCTTGTGTTTTTTATAATCCTCCTTTCCTTATTTGCTGATCTGTACTTGTTGTCTGCCATATTTTTGCAACAAAAAAAGGCCATTTAGAAATTTTCATTCTAAATGACCTTATTCATTACAAAGGCAGGAGGCTTTTGGCTCCTTAATGTTTTACTCCCGGTCAGATCCGGAACCAGCGTTTCTTATCTGTGTCTACAGATACAAATACAAAACTCACAATCATATTAACACAAGATATTGTTGGCGTCAATCGCACTTTTGCTATATTTTGTATTTGGATCGTTCAAAGATTTATGATATCTATTCTGACTTGTTTCAGCCAAAACGGGAATCAGATTCTGTTTCAAGAGATGAATGATGTTGCACTGACAACTCACTCATTTTTCTTTCAAATCCTCCCATGGTTCCATTTCCATTTCCTCCCAGGTGACACCATATGGTGCACCTCCGGAGGTATAACCTGCAATAAAGAAAAATCTGTCATCCTGCAAGATTTCATCTGCTGTCGACTTTTCTCTTGCTTCTTTCTTCCGTTTTGCCTGTCTCTGTTGCTTCTTCTGTTTTATAATAACAGCTTTTTCTTCTGGCGTCTTCTTATGCTTTTTTGCTGTAAGTATTTCCAATGTAATTCCGCTCTCAATATCTCTCAGGATACGTTCTTCATATCCCCTCTCACGCTTTTCGACAATTTTATAGAAGTCTTCATATTCAGTTTGGGGAGCAAGTGTTTGAACAGTCGCAAACAGACTTTTGCAAATATCATTCATTTCAGCAGCATCCGGCATTCTCTGATTTTCAAGGTAAAACTTCAGATACATTTTGTATGTTTTATCAGCTATTGCACTTTTCTGTTTTTGTTTTAAGTTTTTATAGCTTCTGTCATTCCTCTGCATCTATGATTCCTTATCTTCCTTCTTTTTCCTGCGCCATCAGATCAACATTTATTGTACAAAACGCCTACCTTTTCTGCAAGAAATATTTTTTGTATATAAATAAAACAGTCTATGTAGTCCTCGCATTTCATCTGGCGCTTTCATCGCATGTTGATACATGAGCTTATTTCCAAATCGGCTTTCAAATGTAATGGATAACACAATAGTTAAAATTGGCAATGGCAAAAAACGAGAAATATTCATTTTGCATGGTGACAGTCTGCCAAACTTTTTCTTTAAAAAGCAAAAATTTCTTTTCAGTCTTTTTGCTGTTTTTCTCTCGGTCTTCCATTCTTTTCCTGCTTTTTCTGGACAATCTGCTTCATAATATGCATCTGCAATCGGAACTACCATAGCCAGATGGCAAAGCTGCCACATATGCATATCTTTTACCTTGCTGATATGGTATATGGGAATGTTTTAATATCTTTGAAAACTTTTTCGCTCTTTCAGATGTATTTCCCGATATCTCTGCAAATGTTGTTGGCTGTATTAGCTTCGGTGTGAGTGCAGCATTCAATATTCCATCGTTTATGCTTCCACCTGCTCCTGGAAAAGCTGGAAAAACGTAACCGTTTCACCGTTTACGATGTACAGGCTTCTTTTGTCTTGCCATGTTATGACTACATTAGTTGGACCGGCGTGGCAAAGACTGGAGAAATGGTATATTATAGTGTCTCTGAAAATTATGGCAACGGTGGAAACTACATTTCCTCTATAAAACCAGGCGAAAGTGTACAGCTGAACATGGCCTGGATCGTAAATGAAAGCGACCTCAAAAATCTGTATCTGAATGTGACTGGAGACGGAGCTTCATATGAGTTCTCTGAATATATACTGAAAAAGGGACTAGTAGATATTCGCAAATAATATATGCTATCGTTTATGATCCCATTTTTTATATGTCATATATGAAAAAGCGTTTTTCGATTCCTTTTGGTTTCGAAAAACGCTTTCTTTGCTTCTTCGATCTCTGCACATGAAGTGTAATCTGTGGTATCCAATACGATTTCCTCATTCTTTCCATTGCCGGTTAATAATTATAACGACAGTGTACTATATGAAGCAACCGACAACAACAAAAATCGTTAGATGAGTTTTGACAGAAAAAGAGATTCCACACTGTAAGTGGAACCTCTTATCTATTAACGCAATGGACAATCAGATACTTTTATATTTTGAGCCAGTTTATGCAATCCAAGATGTCTGCAGTAGTTTTCCAAATCTTTTGGATTCTGGGATGAACGTGGTCCGATAATAATTGAATTGATAATATCTTCCCTGTGCATATTTTCTGTTTCTAAGACTTTTTGTAAATCTAAAATGTAGAACTCTTTTATTATATTGAATGTTTTGTATTCGATATTAGAATCGTTGTCCGTTACAAAATATGGTGCGATTCGGATTTCCTTTTCAGCAGTAAATGTAGGATGTTTGTGAATAAGGGCACATAATGCTAAATTATCAATAAATCCATCTAAGTTGGAAAATCCTTCCAGAATTCCAGTGGAAATATATGAAGACAATAATTTGTATAATTCATGATCCCTGGTCTCCTGAGTATAATACTGTTCGCCAATGATCATCCCATGATAATATAACAAGTTGTGCAATGCTTCGGTATTGAATTCTATTGCAACACCACGTCCATAATCGGCATAGCGGTCCCATTGAGCTGCATCGTCTAATGCCTGTGACAAACAGAACATAAAAAGGTGTTTTTGCGATGTTCTGTCATATATTTCTTTAAATATTTTATCAACATCACATTTGGGTTTTATATTGTTTTGGGTAAGACCGTTCTCAATGTTCTGCTTCAGGTTATCAATAAACCCAATCACTTCTTTTGCATCATTCACATTCGTTGCGCTGCCAAACCAAATCTCTTTTTTCCTTAAAATTCCATCCAAGGCTGGAAAAGAAGTGTAATGCCATAAAGTTTTACCAACTTTCTGAACAAATTTGTCAGTAGATTCCTGTCTTTTCTGAATTTCTACTAAATTGTAGGTCATATACAATACCTCTTCTGAAATAATATCATTTGAATATGCATCGATCGGACAAATCCTTTATTCTGTATAGATGTTCCCATTCTCATCCGTCCAGGTGCCGTCACCATTGTCTGTGTATCCGACCCCATCTGCGTCACAATAATAATAATCTCCGTTTGTTGTTTCTATTACATTAACAGTACCGTTACTGCCCTGAAGTTCATGCTGTTCCAGTTGGTTTCCGAAATGATAACCTTCGTCATTCCAGGTACGATATGAATTTCCATTGGCATCTGCCCAGTTTCCATCTCCCTGATAACTGTATCGGCTCCCATAATAATCAGAATAGGTCCCATCTCCGTTATCGTAAAGAACTCTGGATTCTTCATCTCCTCCACCCGGTGCTACAATTGATGCTACACCGGAAGTAGTAGTGAATCCACTGGTATATGGTACGCCTGCTGGCAGATTTTCATAAGATGAAACAGACCCGTTGTTGTCAGAGGTAATTCCATCATCGGTCGTTTCACTTACCTGTCCGCTGTTTTCCATGGCAGGTTCATCGGTCGTTTCACTTACCTGTCCGCTGTTTTCCATGGCAGGTTCATCATTTGTTTCCGCATCCGCTTTTTCCTCTTCGTCTACAGAATCCTCTGTATCTGTATTCTCTGTCACTCCTCCTTCGTCCTGTGTTTCAGCAGCTTTCTGCATAGTTACCATTTCAGAAAACGGTGCATAATCCGGTACATTATTTTTCTCTGGATCTGCATTTTTTTCAATACCAGACTTCTCCGTCTCTACTGAAACTGTATCTGTCCCGGCAGAGACATTAAATACCAGATTACCGCCTGCAAGCAGCAGCGTCACAAGAATTCCCGGAAGAATTCCTTTGCGGAGTTTCCGAATGTTCACCATATACAGAATCCGATCTTTAAACACCATTTCGCTGTCATTAAGACTTGCTGTCACATATGGAATCTGATTTTCCATGGCCACTGTCCTGAGAAGCAGCTGTCGATATAATTTATGTTCCTTTTTATTAACTCTGCGAACAACCGCTGTATCACACAGATTTTCAATATCCTTATCCGCTTCTTTCAGCATGATAAGAAGAAAGGGATTGAACCAGTATATCGATGCACAGATTCGAAGGAGCATCTTATACCAGAGATCCCGATGGCAATAATGTGTAAGTTCATGGTAAAAGATAAGTTTTCTTTCTTCTGCTGAATACCCGGTTGCTGGTAGATACAATTTTGTATGTAAAAGTCCTGCAAGAAGCGGTGTGGTAAGACCTGCGTTTTGCCTGAGTTCCGGTATTCTGCGTACGTGCTTCTTTTGACACGCTGCACGGTACATCTGAATACTCACCGTATCACTTACCTGTAGACTCATCCGTTCCAGATTCCTTATAGAAAAATAATATGCCAGCAATTCTCCTGTCAGTTTAAGTACCGTTACGCTCAGCCAGACAGCAGCAAAAATCAAAGCCACAATTCCCAGCCATTTATCTGATTCGTACCTGACAGTTCTCTTTTGTTCCGGGATTTCTGTCAGATTTTTCATGTCATTGCTCGCAGATGATACGGTTTCTGTTATCTTCTGACTTTTCTCTGGTCTGACTGCGTAATCCGTTATCTTCGGGTTTTGCGTATTCTGTTGACTGCTTCTAAGTACTTTGAAATCCACCAGTGCCAGATTCTCCGGAAGGCGCACCGGAACACAAAGGCTTATCGTAATCAACAGCCAGATAAAGTACTTCCATCTCGCTGATACACGTCCTTTAAACAGAGTCGCAAGCACTTTTACCAGTAAAATTACTACTGCTGCAATAATGTTCAGTTTCAGAATGTGCAGAATGAAAACCTCCATAATTTGCTATTCCTCCCTGTCCTCCAGGTTCTTAAGAAATTCACTGAGATCCTGGACTTCTTCCGAGCTGATTTTCTTTCCATGATAAAGTGAAGTTACAAACTTTTTTAGTGAATTCCCATAAAGCTTCTCAAGAACACTCTGGCTTTCATGTGCCTGATAATCTGACTGCGAAACCAGGGGTGTATACAGATTCATTTTTCCCTGTTTCGTCACTTCCACGAAATTTTTGTTCTCCAGTCTGGTCAGCAATGACAAAATTGTTGTTGATGCAAGATTTTTCTTCATATTGATCACTTTCTCAATCTCCGGTCTGGTCATCGGCGGAGTATTATTCCAAAGAACGAGCATAATATCCAGCTCTGATTCCGGAAGTCTCTGGTAAGTTTTTTTCACTTTTTCATACCTCCTGTTACATATTTTCTACAAATGTAGGAATAACTCTATTTTACCACAGTTCACGGAAATGGCAAGGGCTTTTGCACAATTTGCAAATGCCCTTGCCATTCCTGCAGCTACTGACCACTATCAGTCTATTTCTGTATAACTGCTGCCATTTTCATCACTCCATGTCCCGTCTCCGTTGTCCGTAAATCCTGTACCATTTTCATCCTGGAAATAATAATCACCATTTGTAGTTTCCGTAACCGTCACAGTATTACCGTTTGCATCCTGAAGGTCATGCTGTTCCAACGTATGTCCCAGATGATGAGTATCATCATTCAGAGCTGAGTAGGTATTTCCATTTTCGTCGGTATAAGTCTCATCCCCATTATCGGTATAGTTCATTCCATCATCTCCACGATATTCACAAGAATAATCTTTGTGAAGAATGTAATTAATCTCAATGGTATTTCCATCACTGTCAACTAATGTCATTGGTGAGGTAGAAAGGATATCGGAATCATCATTGCTGTCCGAGGATTTTGCAGAAGCATTTTCTTCTGTATCGGAGGAATCTGAATCTCCTCCTGACTTCTGACTGGCAGTATCTGTAGTTGCCTTATCAGAATCATCAGAAGAATCATCGGTCTGGTTTTCATTCTCCTGTCTGGTAAGTGAAGGATTTCCAGGATACGAAATATATTCTACAAATTTTCTGACGTCACTGATGTCATCTGCATCTTTTGCATATCCCACTGCCATATACAGGCTGTTTCCCTCTGAATAAATTGTCTGATAGCAGGCATCGTATGTGTCATTGCATTTGGCAATCCCTGTTTTGACATCCTCCAGTGAATATTTATAGATATTTACATAATCATTTCCGTTCGTATAGCTTGCATAGGTACCTTCCGTATCTGCTTTTTCCCATTCAGATCCAGCCGGCGGCTGTGTATAGAAATCGTTATTTCCTGCTGCCATAACCGTTGCAGCTGAAAAAATCCCAAGTGTTGCTACCGTCATAAGTGTCATAAATTTTGTCTTCATCGTGGATTCTCCTAGAATTTTATTTTCTACATCTGTAGAAGTTAATTGTATTCTACAACTGTAGAATACAATTGTCAATTCTTTTTTCTATATTTTTTTATCATTTCAGTTTAATTTCTATTTTTCCTTCCACTGGGCTATATAAATCCAGAGGATCTTCATCACTTTCATAAACACATCCTTCGCCTTCTCCAAATGATTTGCGGCATACTGGACATGATAGTCAGAACTAACATTTCTTTTTTCATTTTTCTGCAATCATATTTCCATCAAAAGAGCCATTTTACGCCATTCCTGCAATAAAAAAAGGCCCTCCCGGATAGACCATGATTGTTCCTGTCCATCCAGAAAGACCTGAAAATAAAAATGTTATATTTTTTAGAAATTATCCATTAAATTTCTGCAAGCATTTAAATAAAATCATGGGTTTTGTTTTCCACAAACTCCCCATCAAAGAAAGCAAGAGCATCCGTGGCTTCCTGTACTTCTGTTTCCTCGTCAGAATATTCTATCTGTTCACCTTTCTCTTCCTGCCTTTCACACCATACGACCAGACGTTTGGAGGCATCTGTTCCACAGGTAGAAAGCAGAAGCGTCGGAACTTCTTCCTGCGTTCCAAGTAAAAAAGCATCTCCATCTGCCGGTGTATACTCGCATTTTACGATCACAAAGATCCATACCCCTTCATCCGGAAGATACAGATAGAGGATATGGTGTTCTTTTAAAAATTCATCGTCAAGGAAATTTCGAAGTCCGCGGAACATGCTGCCATCTTTCATATTGTGGCCATAAATGATGTTCTTGTCATCAGAAAAATCGGCATTGTTATCGGAATCCAGGAAAATGGCCCCTGCCACATGTTCTGTCTTCTTAAAAGTATGCGTCAGGTAATAGGAGTCATCGTTTCCCTGGACTACCGGATAATCAATGCTGGTATCCGGGATCCGGATCCATGCAACGATATCCGGATTGATCTTTTTTAATGCCTTAAAATCAACCACGGTCTGTTTCCCATCGCTTCCGTCTGTTCCTTCTGTGTGGTCATCCTCATCTGTTTCCTTGACGTATGTACGCAGGTCTTCATATTCCTGCACACCTTCCCGGTACATAAAGTAAATGCCAAAACCGGTACATACGCAAAAGCTGAGTACCATCAGGCAGACTGCCACGATCATGATTTCTTTTATGTGTCTCATACAAACCTCCGATTATTCTTCCTGGAAAGAGGGCTGCCGGTAAATCGAGCAGCCCTGAACCGTATTCCTTAATTTCCTTTTTTCTTCTTATACCAGATCACGCCGCCAATGCCGCAGGCAGAAAGGACTGCCAGAAGGATCGGAAGCCAGATGTTGGTGCTGTCCCCTGTTTTCGGGCTGTTTCCTGTCGGTGTGCTGCCGGAAGGGGATTTGGTGTTTTTGATCTCTTTTACGATCTCGATCACCTTGGTTTTTCCGTCTTTGTATTCAAAGCGGATCTCTTCTTTTTTGCTGCTTAATTCATAACCATTTGGTGCTTTGGTCTCTACCAGGATATATTCCACGGTTTTCTCTACTTTTCCATTTTTATAAGTAGCAATCGGAATCTTGCCGCTTGTCGCTGTTCCGGTCTTATCCGTTACCAGTTTTTCTACGACTTTTCCGCTTTCCTTTTCACGCAGTTCAAATTCTGCTCCTGAAAGGGCTGCCTTACTGGTGGAATCAGTCTTTTTGATGACCAGTTTTCCATATGGATGTGCGTCCTTCATTTTGACTTTCTGGACTTTTCCAGTATCTTTTACCGTAAATTTCACATCTTCCGCAATGAGGTATCCATCCGGGGCCTGCTCTTCACGAAGGGTATATTCGCCTACCGGAAGTTTTTCGACCATATGCGGTTTATCCGTGGACGTCCAGCTTTCAACTTTCTTTCCATCTTTATCCAGGATGATCAGTTTTGCTCCCGGTACCTCACTGGAATCCGTAATGTCTTTCTTGCTGATTTCCACTTTGGTCACATCATCAAGCATCTGGTGTTTCTGTACTTCTTTTGTGTTTTCGACGGTAAATTCAATACTTTCCGCAGTCACATAACCATCTGCCGGCTTTGTTTCTGTCATCTTGTATTTCTTTCCTACGATAAGACCCTTGATGATATGTGCTTCCTCTTTGGATACCCATTCATCCACCGTATTTCCATCCTCATCTGTTACCTTTAAGGATGCTCCCGGAAGTTCTTTTTTGTCCGTCAGGTCTGCTTTGGAAAGTTCTACCGTAGTCTGTTCATCTTCAAAGGTGAACGCATACTCTGTAACACTGGTTCCACTGCCCTGGTACTCAAAAGTGAATTCCTGCGGTTCCTGGTCTGTCACATAGCCATCCGGGGCGGCAAGTTCCTTAATGTAGTACCTGCTGTCAACCGGGAGATCTGCAACAAACTGGATCTTTCCCTCCTCATCTGTGGTCTTCAGTTCGATCAGGGTGTCTTTCGCAAGGAGTACTTTTCCTTTTGAAGATACGATGTCGTCTGCTGCATAGAGGCCAAAGATTGCCCCGGAAAGTACTTTGTCACTGTCCTTTTCTTTTTTCAGGACTTCCACCTGTACCCTCTGGCGCGCATTCTGCCAGTCGGCACTATAAGTAACCAGAGGTGTATCCTGGTCACGGTATGTAAGATCCACATATCTTGGTTCATTATCCAGAACGTAGCCATGTGCGGTCTCTTTTTCCACGATGTAATAACGTCCAAGCGGAAGGTTATCCATCTGGGCGATGCCATTTCCATCTGTTGTAATGGAGCCGACCAGTTCATCTGCCGCATAATAATCTGCACTTACCCCGTCTGCTGCACGGATGGCTTCTGCCGCGTAAACATTGAAGGTTACATCAGTCAGGTTTCCAGTCACATAGTTGAACAGGTGCTCGATCATGCCTTTTGCATTGTCAAGAAGGGATACGCTGTCTAAGAATTCCCCTTTCTTGTTTACCAGAAGTCTTGCTACCGGGACTTCATCTTCCATTTTGACTTTCTGTACTTCTGCAGTATCAGAGATCGTAAACTCTACGTCTGTTGCACGTAAGTAGCCATATGGTGCAAGCTCTTCACGCAGAATGTAAGTTTTTCCAACCTGAAGTCGCTTGATCACATGTGGGGAATCTTTTACGGATGTCCAGGAATCGATCACGTTGCCATCCTTATCCAGTACACTCATGGAAGCCCCGTCAAGTTCTGTTCCGGTCGTGATATCTGCTTTTGTTACTTCTACCGTTGTCGGCTGGTTTTTCTTCACGGATTTTAATTTGATCGTTTTTACGTCCTGGCCCTGGTATGTGGCATCAAATTCCAGGATCTCATCGGAAGATACATAACCCGCCGGCGCCTGCAGCTCTTTCAGATAGTATCTGCCAAGCGGAAGATCCAGCGTAAACGCTGCCTTACCTTTTTCGTTGCTTGTGATCTCCTGAAGCAGTGTATCTGCTTTTACGATCACCTTGTCGCCGGAAGAAATCGCTTCTTTATTGTATAATCCAAAGGTTGCACCTTTTAAAGCCTTTCCGGTCTCGGCATCCTGTTTTTCCACGCTCAGCTCTACTTTCTGGCGTTCATTGGAAAATTCCAGTTTTTCTTCGATCTCCGGTGTGTTCTGATCCTTATAGATAAAGGATACTTCCTGGCTGTCTGGATTTAAGACAAATCCGGACGTTGCTTTTGTTTCTTTCACACGGTATTTTCCAAGCGGAAGGTCTTTGATAACAGCTTCCCCATTTTTATTAGTGGTCACTGTTTTTACCAGGGTATCCTTTGCATAGATCACGTGACGGTTTCCCTGCTCATCCACCTGATGATCCGGTGTGAAAATATCTTCTGCTGCGTAGATTTCAAATTCTGCCCCTTCCAGGGAAGTTTCTTCGTATACAAAATCCTTTTTAAAGGATTTTAAGGTTTCACCGGATTTATGGATCACCAGTTTACCTTTGACCGGATGGTTTTCATAGGTCACGGTAATGATGGAATCCCCGCTGACAGAATCCATCTGATAAGCTGTATTCTTGTCAACTTTGATCTCCACATACTGGGTATTCTGAGTGTAGCCATCCGGCGCGCTCACTTCCTCTATCCTGTAATTTCCGCATTTTAAGGATTCCGGAAGGATCAGGTAACCATTTTCGTCCGTAAAATAGGATTTATGGACAACCGTATTTGGATAGGTCGTTACCTGTTCCACATACTTTTTCGCATCCAGGTCGTACACTTTGAATTCTGTATTGGCAAGGAGGACCGGCTGTTTGGTCTCATCATCCTGTTTCACGATCTTAAGCTTTGCTTTGAACTCATCGTCCAAAAGGACTCTCCATACCTGCGGTGTGCTGCTGTTCTCGGTTACGGTTACGATAAAATCATCTACCGGCATGAAATTATGCGGTGTTGTGGTCTCACGGACAATGTATCGTCCATAAGGGATCGGGATGCTGCACGCATAGCCGCGTTCATCGGTAAACATTTCTGTTTTTCCGTCTTCCGTAAGAACGGTCGGGGTCGCATTTGTAAAGTCATAGCTTCCATCGTCCTTTACAGTCAGGCTGCTGATCAGATAAGCAGAGAATCCGGCACCTTTTAAAAGATCCGCATCGGTCTTATCATTATCCGCTGCTTTGATTAACTGGAACGGCTGTTTGATCACGTCTTCTTTGGAAACGGTATTTCGTTTTACCGTCTCTACCTGGTCTCCTTCGTAGTCGCAGTTTACATCATGCTCCTCTTCGTCCAGAAGATAACCTACTGGAGGCGTGATCTCCTTCAAATAATACTTTCCAAGATACAGGTTGCTTACGCTTGCTTTTCCCTCTTTATCGGTCGTCAGGGTAGCTACCTGCTCGTCCTTTTTATAAAGGACTCCGCTCCTGCCATCCGGATGGTTAATGTCTTCCCTTGCATAGAGCCCGTAAATGGCTCCTTCAAATACGGCATCTCCCTGTGCGCCGTTTCCTGTCTCGCTGTCTTCTTTTACCAGGTCGATCGTTGCATTTACACGCTTATTTGTAAAGGTATGGCTAAAGTTTACCTTTTCTTCCTTATCATTGGTAAACTTAAAAATGAAGGTGTAAGTATCCTCACTGTTTCTAAGGTAAAGTTCCGGTGCCTGGATCTCCCGGATGCTGTAGCTGTAATTGATCGGAAGTTCCGCTTTATAAGAAGCTTTTCCATCGGCTCCGGTCGTTGCTTTTTCAATCAGTGTTCCTTTGGGAACAACGGTCTTACCATCAACTTTGATATCTTCTGCTGCATACAGCCCGTAAATACCTCCGGAAAGCGGATTTTTGGTCTCTTCGTCCTGTTTTTCCACACGGACAGCGGCCCTCTGGCGTTCATTTAAAAAGGTGGCACTGCCGGTCTGCACTTCTACGGTCTGGCCTGCATACACAAGCTCAACAGTCTTGGTCTCTCCTTTGCATACATAATTATCCGGAGCCTTCGTCTCGGTTACAGTGTAGGTGCCAAGATAGAGATCTTTTAACGTAACGCTTCCGTCATCTCCGGTAACCAGATTATCCTTGACAAGCGCACCTTTTTTATAGATGAGGGTGCCATCTGCCGCCTTGATATCTGCACCTGCATAAACACTGTAAACGGCTCCTTTCAATTTCCGTTTTTCGTAGGTAAATGTCACACCATTTTCCGTGACGGCAGCTCCGGTGAGCACTTCTCCTTCTTTATAAATGGTGAATGCACCCTTTTGCTCTTTATCCTTTAAGTTCTTGGAAGCGGTCTGCCCCACGACCAGCTTTACCCCATAGGCTTTCGTATCCAGCACATATCCGGACGGGCCTGAAATCTCACGAAGGTAAACGGTATCCTGTGTTTTGGTGATCTTTACTTCGGATTCCCCTTTTGCATTTGTTGCCGGCATTTTTTTGATAAGTTTCGTGCAGGCTTCATCTGCATAGATGCCGTAAACGGCACCTGCAAGGAGAGCGTTGCTTCCCTTATCTTTTTTGATGATCTTGACCGTTGCTTCATCCGGCCAGTCTACCTCCAGGTTCAGCTCCAGTGTATCGGTATAATATCCAAATCCGATATCCTGGCTGTTCGCCAGCTTTAAGAGCATGGCATGGAAATTAAGCGGATAGTTGGATGTGATCGCATATTTTCCTTTCAGACTTCCAATATTCTGGGTGGTTGCTTCCAGATGGAATTTTTCACCGCCCTTTACGCTCACATTTCCGGTCCCGGTTTTTCCTGTCGTCTCATTTACAAGGGATACCCCGTTTTCCAGATGGATCGTGATCACAAAAGCTGCATTTGCCTTCCATGTAAATGTCGGGCTCTGGTTTCCATTTGCAGAAGCACTGAGCCCAGGTGTCAGTTCCATGGTCGTTGGATCTGGCATCTTTGCAAGGGCTGCCTTGATCTCTTTTAACATGTTTTTGGCAGTTGTCGAAAGGGAGCCGCCAAATCCGGATTCCCCGTCATATAAATAATCGACCAGATAATGCTGCATTGCACGGGTCTCGGAGGAACAGCCGTATTTTTCCATGATGGATTTGATATTATAGCCGTTGAATGTGCCGCCCCATCCGGGACCGCCATATCCGTAAAACATGGCCTTCCTTAAATAACGGTCATCGCCGCCTTCATCCAGTTCGACCATATTTTTATAAGTCGTTCCACTTGGCGGGGACTGTTTACTGTGCTGCATGCAGTATGCATAGACGGTATAAGTCTTTCCGCCTGCTTTGTAACGGATATACTTATAGGAATCATTTCCGCCCTGTCCCATAACAGAATCAAAAGGATGCAGTTTTCCATCTGAATAATAGTAATAGGTATTAGCTTCAATGTCTGTTGAATCATCCCACAAGTCTCCATCGGAAGCTGCCACGGTACTAATACCGCCCTCAGCCTGGTCATATAGCACACTTAATTCAACATCATCTTCCGGCATCTCAAAGCTGAAGGAATTTGTTCCCTCATCGTAGCTTACTTCTGCATACAGAAGATCTTCGGTATTCTCTGTCTGGTTTGCTTCGACAAGACTTGTTCCCACTGCGATCAGACTTCCCTGCGGGATATCACCGGAAAAGTTGACCGTCTCCCCCGTCTGGTAACGTCCGTCCTCGTGGTCCAGTTCAATATTGAATTCATTTCCCTGTACGATGTCAACCTGATGGCTTCCATCCTCTGTTTCCTCATCGGAAAATTCTTCTGCTTCCTCTTCTTCTGGCTCCTCCGTTTCTTCCGGCTCTTCCAGAGTTTCTGGGGCATCTTCCGGGCTTATAGTCGGGAGGACGGGGTCTGCCTCCGGTTCGTCATCGCCGCTTTCCTGTTCCTGGCCGCCATTGGATCCGTCTGTTTCTGCTTCCCTTAGTGTCACAGTAATGTTTCTGGCAACCAGATAGGCTTCCCCGGATGCGGGCGTAACAAGATATACGCATTTATAGGTCCCCGCATGGTTATAATCAAATACAGTCCCGTCTTCCATTGCTGCTTTTTTCAGTTCCACATGGTCTCCTTCAGAGAGTTTCAGTCCTGTAAAATCATTCTGGATATCAAAGGCCTCCCCTTCGGTAACCATAAGCGCAAGTTCCGGATCAGCAACGGTTTCCTCGATCAGTTCCTCCTCGCTTTTCTCCGTCTGCGTTTCTGTCTGTGTTTCTGTCTGTACCTCGATCTGCGTCTCGCTCTGTGCAGAAACGCCTCCCACCTCAGCGGCGGATACTGCAGAAGCTCCCGTCTGCAAGAGCGTAGTGCAGCACAGAGCAAAAGCCATCGCACCCGCCATCCATCTTTTCTTCCAGTTTTTTTCCAAGTGCACGTTCTCCTTTCATGATTGCTTTTTTCCCGGCAGTTTTCTTTTGGTCCGTCTCTTATCTGCATCGCTTTCTCCTTTCTTCCGGCTTTTTCAGCCAGATAAAAAGGAAACTGAAAAAAATTCCAGTTTCCCTTTTATCTGACCAAACATTTTATGCCGTCTTCCTGTGTTCTTTTTCCTCTTTTTGAAGGATCCAGTCATCCACGCCTTTGTAGTGTTCCATCCAGGTACCGGATGCATCGGTATCCCAGGTAACTCTTTTGCAGGACACATTCAGTTCCTCACAGATCTCATATAGTTTTATACAGCCTTTTCGGATCATGTCCCGCTTTCTGCGCTTTTTGGGGCATTCTCCATGATACAGATAAATTCCATGTTCACATTGCCGGCACGCACTTTTTTCATCGTGCTTACAGGACAATTCCATCATTTTATCCATGTCGTAACATTCGTAAACTCTTTTTAACCCCTGCTCTTTCAGTTTTCGCAAGACAGTTTCCAGTCCTTTATGATTGGAAACTCCAGGGACTCCGATATAAGGATTTCCTGTACACATCCATGCGATCTCTGCCTTTAAGATCCCTTCCGTTACGTAAACCGTGCCATCCTTTATTTTCCCAAACATTCCTGCCGGGCTGCCGCTTGATGTGCCTCTTTCTAAGCCGCTGCTGGTAAACCAGAGGTACTTCCGTTCTTTTAAAGGAACATCCAGCCGGATCTGGAATCCTATGATCCGTTCCTTCCCATCCCGGACTGGGCAAAGATACCCGTTATTCTTCCTATAAAAAGCAGCTTCCCAGTCACCATCCCGATTGATGAAAAATCCAGGAACCCCATCCAGGCGAAATCCCTTTTTTAAGAGCTTTCTGGCAATGGTCACGGAATTCTCATCATCCGTACTTAAAAAACCTCGTTCTTCCATCTGTCTGACCTCATTTAACGTCAGCCCACGCAGGAGAAGGTTCCTCCGGTGTGTTTCCTTAAGCTTAAGAAAAGTGAGCATTTCCTTATATACATGGTCCCGGTAATCCAATTCCTCTTCCGTAAGGGAAATGCGTTTCTTTTTAGAAACGATAGAAGCGAAACCATTTCGTGTCGTGGACTGCTGTCTTTTATCCATTCCAGAAAAAGAAAGTGCCTGCTTTATCTCCCGGTAGGCTTCTTTATACCGGTTTCTCCCGTAAATGCCGGATAGTTCCGCATACAGTGTCAGCATGTTTCCGGCTGCCCCGCAATGATAGCAATGGTAAACATTCTTCAGTTCTCCATTTTTGCGGATGCAAAAACTGCATTTTCCTCTTAAATCCCCGCAAAAAGGACATTCCACCGGAAATTCGTCCTGGTAAGAATCACGCAGTCTTCGGATTGACAAAAGATCTGCTACTTCTGCGATCGTAAACGATTCTCTGGCATACATGCCTTCCTCCTTTTCATAAAAGATGGCCCCGTTCCCGGAGCCACCTCAAACTATTTCTCTGTTTTCAGGCTGCTTTTTGCATTTCCTTTTCATGATCCAAAAGAATCTTTGCAGCTTTCTGTATTTCCTGATTCTGGCCTTTGTAACGCTGTACCAGCCATTTGATCGTCTGGTAACCTCTGGCATCCTGCATCATTTCCCCGAGAGGGGTCCCGGCATAGACACCAAAATTGCAGATAACCTTTTCTGCCCATTTCACTTCATCCTCTGCATCCTCTTCGTGAGCCATATCCTCCAACACTTCCTCTGCAGTCTCTTCTGGTGTTTCTTCCTCTTCTTCTGCATCAAAAGAAATCTCATCATCTTCATCAAATGGAACTTCATCCGTTTCTTTTACTGCACGGAAACCGTCTGCATCCGTCTCGGCAGTAATTTCCTCATCTACGGAGATTTCCTCGGTCTGAACCGGATCTTCCGCTTTGGTTTCTTCATCGGAAAATTCTTCCAGTCCGCTTTCACTTTCTTCCATTCCAAAAGTCATCTGTCCAGGAAGGTTTTCTTCTGTATCCGTCACTGCATATTCCACTTTTACAGTACCTTCTGATATGGCATTTCCATCACGCAGTTTTTTACGGTCCGTTTTCTTTTCCCTGACCGGTTCTGCCTGTTCCTGCTTTGCGGCTGTTTCCTTTTTTTCTGCCTTTTCCTGTTTCTTTTTCGGTTTTTCCGGTTTTACGGAAGCTTCCTGCTTCGGCATTTCTTCTTTTTCCGTCCCACGCATGTCCGGATCGTCCATTCCAGATGCCTGCATGATATTGAATTTATTCAAGAAATAATACTTCAGGCCATACGTCCATGCCGCACCTTTTGCTTTATCCGGTGCTTCATTGGTTCCAATGACATGCAAAAAGCTCCTTACCTTGTCTCCCGGACGGTCTGCATTGGTCCAGCACAGCTCCAGGTCAGCCTCATATCTCCAGAGTGTTCCCATTTCCTTTAAAAACACGGAATTGCCCTGTTCGTCCATCTGTGTCGGTCTTTCACTTAAGATGTCAAAATCGACCCCGTATTTATTAAGGGCCGGTGTCAGGCATTCATAAATATCATCCAGTTTTACAAAATCATAAGTAACGTCCTCACTGTACCGTTTGCGGATCAGCTTCGGCACTTTCTTCCGGATCCTGATCATCTTCTGGTTCAGATTCATGTAATTGTATTTACCCATATTATTCGTTTCCTCCTGATTTTTTCATTTTTTATACTAAGCAGAACGCGGAAGGCTTACCTCCGGCCCTGTCCCAGTCTTTTTTAACATTTCTTCCATTTCCTCCCGGATACATCCGATACAGATCTTCTTTTTTGAGATCTCCGGAAGTTTTTCAAGCAGCCACTTCTGGGCGAAAAGCTCTGCTGCCCGCTGTGGGTTGCTTAAATATTCCAGAAACATCCAATCAGAAAATTCCCACTTCATATCCGCAAAATGAAACTGCGGCTGATAGATCAGATCCTCCGGCCGCTTTCCTTTTTTAATAAAACGGTCTGCATTTAGCTGGATATAAACCCTGCTGATCTCCGGGATCATCTGTGCAGCTGCATACCCGCCTTTTAACAAAAGTTCATCCCATTGTTCCCGGATAAGTTTCTTTCCAATGCGGCTTATCTGTGTTTCCAGTTTCGGGATCAGATCCTCACGCACAGGAAAACCAAAATCATCCGGTATCCCGATCGGCTTCAGAAAAAGATCTTCTGCTTCATAAAGGGAATACTCCGGCATGTGGATCACGGCACACCAGTTCCGGTCTGTTTTTCTGTTTTCCTTTAAACAGTCAAAGAAAAAGAAACAGTTTCCATATTTTGCCTTTATAAACAGCTGTCCGGAAAATTCTTTTACTTCACAATCCGGCGATTTCAGCCATGCGATCAGTTTTTCTGCCTCCCTGCTCTCTTTTAACCAATCCGGAAGTTTTCTATCCATCACATACCTCCGTAATTCAGATATATGGCAGGGAATACCTGGAATACACCATCTTTGCCCGTTTTAAAAATGCAGAGCCTTTTTCTGCTTTTGCAAACCATTCCACAAAAAACCGTGTCAGGTTCTGCTGCAGTGTCCGGTGGGTATCAAGGGCATAATCCACAAATTCCCCATATCCGTCCATACTTCCTGCAAGCAGGTAGCAGGTAAACATTTTTGCCATCTGCTCTTCATCTGAAGGATTGATCTCCATTTCCTCTGCACCTTCATACACCAGGCGCACCCTTTCTGGCTGTTCCTTTACATGCAGACACAGATCATCGGCCATCAGTTTCGATGCTTCGTTTCGAAGGTCGTAATATCTGACCTCTGAAAGACCTTTTAGCCAGGCAAACCCAAGATAAGTGTAATTGTCTTTTATTTCCTGCTGCTCTTTTGCCATGGGCTCCATAAATTTTTTGTGTCCGGTGGGATGGCAGTTCAAGTATTCATCTACCAGCAGCCTTGCCACATCTTTTCCATTCGTAACCTTCATGTTTTCCTCCCATCAAAAAAAGACAGTCCATGCTGTCTCCATTCTTTTAAATCCTGTTAGTATTTTACAGTGCCAGGAATATCATATTCATGCCAACGTTTTGACACACAGCCGGCAATTTTTTCTTCCAGAGCTAAAAGTCCTCTCTCATTCGTCTTTTCCTGCCTTGCAATGGTAATGGATTCACAGATCCCGCAGTAGATCTCGTATGCGCTGCATGGCTCATTCCCGGTAGTAGCCTTAAACTGCTCCACGGTTTCTGCAAGCAGTTTTTTTCCAAATCCCGCCTGCTTCATGATCCCTGCCATGGCATTTGCCGGATGCTCGATCCAGATATCACACAGCCGCATGACCCCTTTTAAGACTTCTCGGTAGTAATCAAAGATCGACTCTATGTTTTCCGTGAAATCTTCCATTCCTTTACAGTTTTTGTGCGTAACCTTCAGGGCATTGCCAAGGATCACATTTCTTGTCGGCTCCTGCAGGGAATAAAAAATATTCGCTCCGGACACACCAACGTCTGACGTAGTGATCCGTACAACTGCTTTTATGTCCTTATCGGTCTTTCTTCCATAATTCTGCATCAGTTCCTTATAAACATCTGTAAGTTTCGTATCTTCCAGCTGCCAGGACGCCGTAACAGAATAATGATCTGCATAGCCGTTTAAAAACGTTGCCTTCTCATAGTCCCCATGGATATATGCCGAGGTAACCATGTACATATCCGGCATGGATATGATGGCATAATCTTTTTCATCACCAGACAGGACTGCCCTTATTTTTCCTTCACAGAAACGGATCAGTGCTCTTCCTCTTGCAACCTTCAGGCATTTATTCAAGATCTCTGCCAGTGTTTTCTTCTCGACATCTGCCAGGGCTTTTCCATCAATCCTGGCCCGTCCTTTCAACGATTTGATTGCTGAATTTCCTATATAACAGATCCTCTCGGGCAGGATAAGAACCAGCCTGGAATGAGATAAAGTATCTTTTTCCAGTGCTTCCAGGGAAATGCCCGGAACCTCTGTGCAGGTTTCCTCTCCTGCTGCTGCCACCTTTAATTTCTTACTGGTGATCCGGATCCATTCTGCCCGGCTGTCTATCTCTTCCAGATACTCGCACAGTTCCTTTTCTGTCCGGAACTCCTTATAAAAGTCATCTTTATAATACATAATGTCCGCCTTTCCACGCTAGCTGAAAATCCGGACTTCAACAGCCTGTATCTTTCCATCTTCGATGCAAAACACATAGCCGTCTTCTGCCATCTCCATAAGCATTCCAATTTCCAGTGCATTTGCGTTTTCCCATTTAATTGTCTCCATAATCGACCCTCCTGATTTTACAATGTGTTTTCTTTTTTTAATGTTCTTAAGGTATTTCTTTTTGCAGTTTCCTTAACTGCCAGTTTCATTCGTGCTCCTCCTTTCTGCTTTTTATGCAATAAAAAAAGACACAAAAAGAATCTTCTTTCCTTCTTGCATCTTCCTTATATTTTGCATATCCATTTTTTCTCATTAAGGGCAAGACCGCCCCAAAGTGTTTCTTCCGGAATGTCCGGAACTAAAGAATAACCACAGTCTTTTGTAGACTGTTAAATTATTTTTCATTTAAAGACTACCACAACATTTTGTAGTTGTCAATTAATTTTAACTATATATTGTGTTATTGTGTGAGTTATCTTTATTATTCTGCTACATGTTGTGACAGGCGGCATGATACCGCCTGTCTTTTCATCCGTCTGCATAAGTGCATGTATCTGAGGGGAATAGGTAATCTGTACATGCACTATGAAAACGTCTTACTCAGCGTTTGGATCCGCCGGGGAAATATTTTTGGCAAGGCTTCGCCCATTGGCATCCGTCCCTGCTTCAAAAAGGACCGGCTGGCCACCGCTTAATTTCCGGTATCCATCCATCTGGATCTCCGAAAAGTGGGCGAAATAATCAATCCCGTCTTCACCGGTGATAAAGCCGTATCCTTTCTGTGCGCTGAACCATTTCACGGTTCCCTGTAGTGTTTCTGACATATCCTTCTCTCCTTTGCTGTATTTCCCGCAATAGCCTTCTCTCCTTTGCTGTATTTCCCGCAATAGTCTT
>NZ_QRNF01000033.1 GCF_003474435.1 Ruminococcus sp. AF46-10NS | reverse complement strand
GTAAATGTGGTGCAGTTGGCAGACTGTCAGTGCGCCTTCCGGGCGCAAGCAGGGAATAGTCCCTTATAGGGACAGAGCAAGCCACCCGCTAAGCGGGTGGTCTTGACTTATTTATTTGGCAACTGGGAGTTTCTCAAAAGCATCAACCGGAAGAAGGTAGCGCATAGTGCAATTTCCTTTGTATTTTGGTGTATTTGGGTATTCTCCCAGAGGTACATATTTGTTTCCGTGTTTGTATCCGGTTTCGATCAGCTGCTGGAGCTTGTCCAGGGTCATAGTGTATACGCAGTTTCTGGTGAAACGGGGACTTCGTTCTGCATATGAAGAAAAAACGGATAATCTCAGATGTTTTCGCGGAAAGCTCCAGGTGGCAGGCCATATTCGTCGAAATATCGTACATAAAGAGAGATTCTATGTGACGTATGAGGAATTTACAAAAAACCGGCCGGAGAACCGACTGATAAAAGCTACGTTAAAGAAATTGCAGAAAGTTGCCACAGACGAGAAGAACAAACGGGATGCCAGAGAACTTCTGTTGTTTTTTGACGGAATACAGGAATCCGTGGATTACCGACAGGATCTTGTCCGGATAAGGAACGACCGGAATTCCAGAGAATATGAGAAGATCAGGAAGTGGACAGAGGTGATCTTACAGGGAAACAGTTTCCTGAATTTTTCAGATGGGCTTATGGCCAGATCCATATTATTTGCCATGGAGGAAGTTTTTGAAAATTATGTGGCGTGCCAGATAAAAAAATACTTCAGGGAAAACTGGGAGGTATCTTCCCAGGATAAAAGATATTATCTGTTTGAAAAACCTCGGGATTTTCGTCTGAGACCGGATATTGTAATGAAAAAAAGAGAAGATAACAGAACTGTGGTCCTTGACACAAAGTGGAAAAGCCTTCCAGAGGTAAAAAACGGCGGAAAAGGCTGGAGTGACTGGATAGATTTCAGGAAATATGTCAGAGATGATATTTATCAGATGGTAACATATGCAAGCCGTTATGAGGCAGAGGAAATCTGGCTTCTCTATCCGAAAGCAAAGTATTCATATCAGTATGAAGGTATCAGGGACCGCTTTGAAACAAAGATTTATGGCCATATACTGGTGATTCATCTGTTTTTTATTGATCTGGTAAATATGGAAGAGTCTATGAAACTGTTATCTCAGGGAATGGAAGGCAGAACAGCCGGGGAGGTGAAGAAGTTTGAGTGAACAGGTATCTGAAAATTTTATTTCTGTTTCAGAAAGACTGAAACGGTTTAAACCGAACAGTGGAAGAAGAACCGTAAAGCATTATCCTACCGGGATCAAAAAGCTGGATCAGATGCTTGGCGGTGGACTTTATGCAGGCCTTATGTTTCTTGGTGCAAGGCCGGGAATGGGAAAGAGTACCTTTGCGCTGCAGATCGCTTCGGAAATTGCAGCGGCCGGTTCGCCGGTACTGTTTTATTCCCTGGAAATGCCTTCTGTCCGTATGGAGGCAAAAATATTAAACCGTGCCATTCATATGAGATATCCGAACAGCTCCCTGACAGCGGACTGGTTCCTAAGGGAAGAAAATAATACAGGGAAACAGAAAGAATGGAAGCTGGTAGAAAAGGTGGGAGAAGAGATCAGCGGCAGTTTTGACAGGATGTACATAAAAGAGCGTAAAAAGCTTTCTGTTTCTGGCCGGGATATTGTTCAGGATGTGGAAATGTTCATGAACGAAAAGAAAGAAAAACCGGTAGTTTTTGTAGATTACCTGCAGATCCTTTCTTCCTGCACAGGAAACAGGAATGCTACGGAACGGCAGAAAAATGACGAGAATATAAACGAGCTCAGCGGCCTTTCCAACAAGTATGACCTGGCGGTTTTTGTGATCAGTTCTCTGAACAGGGAGTCTTACCGGGAGGAACAGCGGCCTTTGAGAATGGATTCTTTTAAGGAAACCGGAGGAATCGAGTACTCGGCAAGTGTGATCCTGGGACTTCAGCCAAGGAATATCCGACAGCCTAAATTTAATTATGAGCAGGAAATGTCGAAAGATATCAGAGAACTGGAGATTGTTTTTCTGAAACAGAGATATGGCATATCTGGAATGAAAGCAAATGTGAGTGTGGATTTTTTTGCATCGAAAGATCTTTACACAGAAAAAGGAGCATCTGGAAAAAAAACAGCCCAAAATGTTTCACGTGAAACAAAAACTGATATTAAAAATCCGGAGAATACAAAAGTTTTACTGAAGAAATGCAAGCTTACTCCAGAAGAGGCAGTATCGCAGGGGGTAAATACTGAAATAAAAGATACAGAAGCAGAGAACAACGGAGTGGAAAATACAGAAATACAAAATACAAATCTGGAATATCCGGATGATCCGAGGGAACGTCTGGAAGAAGAATTCCGGAAATTACTGTGACAGATTCCGGCGATTCGGACATGAATTTCGGGAACTGATGTAAAGAGAGGAAAGAATAGCCATGAAGATACCTGATAATATTTACATGAACATATGCAAAGTATTTCAGGAAATATATAAGAATAAATTTGAACTGAATGAACTGAATATAGCCGAGGTAGGAAGCCGCGGAAAAAACATGACATGCAGATACCGTATTACTGTTCAGAAAGAAATGCAGAACGTGAAATTTTCCTACTATGATGCTGCTGTTTATGATGCGGTTTATACCTTGTACAAAACAAATTATTCCAAATTCACTCTGACAGATCTGCTTCGGGTAATGTCCGGAGACGAGAAGGTACGGTTTTACTGTACAAAAAGCAGGATACAGAAAAGAGAGCAAAAGCTTCGGGATTCCCTGGAAAAACTTCGGAACCATCGCTATTGACTACAGTGAAGAAGTTCAGATGCGTAATATGCAAGACGAGAAAGGCAAGCCGCTGGAAGGTTTTGTGGCAGATTATCTGGTTCCTGTAGCAGTGGAAAAAAACGGAAAAGCATACTGGTTTCTGGAAGGCAGAGAGCTTCCGGTCTATAAATATGCAGAAGATATCGGGCAGATGATCAGTGTGCCACGGGAACTGCTTGATCCGGCAGGTCTCCTTAAAACAATGTTTCCGGCTAAGGAATTTCAGGAAAGTGAAGAAGGAAAAAAACTTCTGGAGAATGTAAAGTTTTCAAGCACAGATGAGATGATACTTCTGAAAAGAATTCTGATCCAGCGTCTTGAGATCATGAGAAATTCCAGAAACAATGCAGACGGCAGGAGAATTCGTTATTATGCGATAAAAAAAGAAGAGGGAATTCTGCCTATGGCAGGCATTTACAGAGAAAATTTTGAGCAGGATATTCGATTTGTCAGTGACAGAGGAAAAGTACGGTTCGAGAGTCGTGGCTGGAAGAATAAAGTACATGCGGTTAACAAAAAGCTGTGTGCGATCCTGGATATCTACAAAAAATGCGGTTATGTGACAGAATACGAGCTTTTACGAAACGAACCAAGATCTCTGGTGCGGGGACTGGAAATTCTGGGAGAGATCAAAAAGGTTGAGCTCAGGAAAAAACGAGAAACAGAAACATCTGCGGAAAAAACTGCAGAAGTAAAATGATTTATGATATAATCTCCACAGCAAACAGAGAAAGGAGACGGGAGAGAGTGGAGTGTGTAAGGGAAAACACTCCGGATAGTAACTGATAATAATATAAGAGAAACGAAGGAGAAAAAATGAGCGAAAAAACAAAACTTCAGGCAACTGCGGCAGATGATGATTATTCCATGGAGGCTGTGCCGGAAAATGCGAGAAAGGGATTCCGCAGCATGTTTTTTGTAATGCTGGGATTTACATTCTTTTCAGCAAGTATGAGTGTGGGTGCGAAACTTGGGAATGGACTGGATCTGAACGGATTTGCGGCAGCCTGCGTTATTGGTGGTGTGATTTTGTCCGCATACTGCGGAATTCTTGCATACATTGGTTCTGATACGGGAATGAGCATGGATCTTCTGTGCAGAAGAGCTTTTGGAAAAAAAGGTTCTTATCTGTCTTCACTGGTGTTAGGTCTGACACAGATCGGATGGTTTGGCGTCGGCGTTGCCATGTTTTCCATTCCAACTGCGGAATTGCTTGGAATTAATAAATGGGTTCTGACCATTATTGCGGGTCTTCTGATGACCATTACTGCTGCAACTGGTATGAAAGCACTTGAGATCGTAAGTACGATCTCTGTCCCGCTGATCGTGATCCTGGGAGTATATTCCATGGTGACAGCAACAGCAGATGGTGGAGGACTGACAGCGGTATTTAATCAGTCTGTGGGCTCTGTTACGTTGTTTACGGGAGTTGGATATGTTATAGGTTCCTTTATATCAGGAGGAACTGCAACGCCGAATTTCATCCGCTTTGCGAAGAATAATAAGGTTGCTGTATGGACAACTGTAATCGCATTTTTCTTGGGAAATACCCTGATGTTTTGTTTCGGGGCTATCGGAGGTGCTTTCACAGGAAAAGATGATATCTTTTATGTAATGATCGCCCAGGGACTTGCGATCCCGGCTATTATTGTGCTGGGAGCGAATATCTGGACGACTAATAACAATGCGCTGTATACTGGTGGCCTTGCAATTTCCAATATTACAAATGCAAGAATGAAGATCGCAACATGTATCTCAGGCGTGATTGGTACAGCACTTGCAATCTGGTTATACTATAATTTTACAGGCTGGCTGAACATTCTCAACTGTGCGCTTCCACCGATTGGAATCACCGTAATTCTGGATTTTTTCCTGAGACGTGAGAAATATAAATCTAACAGGGACGAGCCGCTGCAGACAATTAACTGGTTCAATCTGGCAGGTGTTGTAGTCGGAGCAATAGCAGCCAATCTGATCCCGGCGGGAATTGCAGCGGTAAATGCAATGGTAGTAGCAGCAGTATTCTATTTCATTGGTTATGCAGTATCCAGACAAAACCGGAAGTAAAGAAAGAGAGGAAAAGAATATGAACAAGATCGTAAATATCACGTCAAAAGAGGATAAAGATCTGAAATTGCAGGATATCGCAAATTCTCTGCAGGAGTTGAAGGAAGTTATGGCAGAGGTGATCGAAACCTATGAAGAAGAAAATGCAGATAACAAAAAAATGGACACACTGACAGAAGCACTGGATGCGCTAGAAGATGCTTATGATGCAGTTAGTGATGTGATGCTGGATGAGCTGTAAAGAAGCAGAAGTAAGAGTATGAAATTTCCATGTTAGAAAAGTATAGAAATACAGGGTGGAAGAAGTTTTATTTAATCTTTGGCATGTGTGATGAATCATTTACTGTGAACTGTACGGTAGATCCACCGGAAGATGTAGACAGAGGCTGGTTCATGTAATATTTTGTTAGCAGCAGGTTCAGATTTGGTTATCTGCCTGTCTGAATAATTGTAATGATTGTTATAAGCAGTCCCCGGCAAGGTTGTGAATGAACCATGTCGGGGATTTCTTTATAACGTGGGAGATTATTTCGTAATGTTCCAATGGCATAAAAAACCATATGGACAGGATTCTTTCCTGTGCACAGGAGTAAAATCAGCGAAAATGCGAGCGTCCGCAATACACACACAAATGTATTTCTTTATTACTGTAAAAATACAGGATTTTATAGGGGGGAATCATGAAAAATAGCAGATTTTTAAGCGGATTGATGTTATGAGCATGCGATCATGGCTGTTTTTCCATAGTTTATAGTCTTTGTTTTATATATTTTTTCTATGATTTTCCGCATTTTGGGCCTGTTTTCAGCTTGGATTACGTAACCGTCTGTTATGGAAATAACAAAAATGAGTATATTTTGGAACGAAAATGATGATGAAAACAACAATATTACATGTTGGTTTCAGGGAAAAAACAGGAAATACAAGATGTATCAATGATTATTAAAAAATGATATAAATGTGAATAAATTAACGTACAAATAAAAAAGAACATGCTCAAAATATAACCAGAATATATTGACAATGCTGAAAAACGATGATAATATGTGACCATAACGGAGACGGGCAAGACATAAAAAATATAACTGTATAAATACGATCAAAGAACGAAAGGGGTATTATAAAAATGGCAGAGATCAGAAAAATGGGTTACTGTGTAAATGGTGAGTGGAAAGAGTCCAAAGCAGAGAAATACATGGATGTTACAGATTCCAGTACAGGAGAGGTGATCGCACAGGTTCCATGCTGTACACCTGACGAGGTTGAGGAAGCAATCGCATCTGCACAGGCTGCATTCCCGGAGTGGTCCTCACTTTCACTGGCTAAGAGACAGCAGTACATGTTCAGATGGAGAGATGTCCTTTATGCACATAAAGAAGAACTTTCCGAGCTTTGTGCGAAAGAACTTGGAAAGAATATTAAAGAGGCAAGAGGCGATGTTCAGAAAGCGATCGAGCCTACAGAAGAAGCATGTGCACTTCCTGCAATGATCCAGGGCGATGCTGCAATGCAGGTAACAACAGGCTATGACACAGCTACATATCGTAAACCACTTGGAGTAACTGCTGGTATTGTTCCGATGAACTTCCCTGCAATGATCCCGTGGGGCTGGATGGTTCCGCTTTCTATTGCATGTGGAAATACAGTAGTGCTGAAGGCAAGCTCCCAGACACCGCTTACATCCATGAGGATCATGGAGCTCTTCTATACAGAAGGCGGATTCCCGAAGGGTGTTGTAAACCTTGTAACCTGCAGTCGTGTAGAGGCTGATATCCTCCTTACAGATGAGAGAGTAAAGGCTGTTACATTCGTAGGAACAACAGGTGTCGGAAAACAGGTATATTCCAAAGCAGCAGCTCATGGTAAACGTGTTCAGGCTCAGTGCGAGGCGAAGAACCATGCACTTGTTCTTGAGGACTGCAACCTTGAGGCGACTGTAAATGCGATCATCAACTCCACATATGGATGTGCTGGTATGAGATGTATGGCTCTTCCGGTTGTATGTGTACAGGAGAGCATTGCAGACGAGTTTGTTTCACTTCTTAAGAAAAAAGCTGAGGCTATGAAACTGGGATGTGCTTACGATGAAGAAACAGATCTTGGCCCGGTTGTAAATGCAGGTCATAAAGAGAAAATCTGTAACTGGATCCAGAAAGGTATTGATGAGGGTGCAGAACTTGTTCTTGACGGACGTAATGTAGCAGTTCCAGGATATGAGAACGGATTCTTCGTAGGACCAACGATTCTTGATCATGTAACACCGGAAATGACAGTTGGAAATCGTGAGATCTTCGGACCTGTTACCTGTATCAAACGTGTGAAGGATTATGAGGAAGGAATTAAGATCATGAATGCCAACCCGTTTGCAAATGGTTCCTGTATCTTTACACAGAGCGGATATTATAGCCGTAAATTCGCTATGGAGACAGATGGCGGTATGGTAGGAATCAACGTTGGTATCCCGGTTCCGACAGCATATTTCCCATTCTCCGGAAATAAAGATTCCTTCTTCGGTGATCTGCATGTACTTGGAAAAGACGGATATCGTTTCTTCACAAGAGCAAAAACAGTTACAACTCACTGGTTTGATGAAGCTGCCGGAAAGAGAAAAGTTGGCACATGGGAAGGAAGTACTGAGGCATAATACAGACCTCGTGAATAAATCTATGTTAATACAGAGCGGATTATAAAGATCCGCTCGCAAGATAAAATCCTCTGATGAAATGAGCATATTTAAAAATAATGCACCTGCTGAACTCTTGGCAGGTGCATTATTTTTTGATAAAAGCTGATCAGTCGATAGTCATAACCCGGATTCCGTGATCCTGACAGAAACTGTTGTATTCTTCGGGCAGGGCCTGGTCTGTAACAATGGCATCCAGCTTCTCCATTGGAGAGTAAGTCATAAGTGAGATCCTGCCGAATTTGGAGTGGTCGGCCAGAAGGATCATACTGTTGGTGTTCTCTGCAATAGCCTTTTTGGTGATGTATTCTTCAGCACTGGCATTGGTAAGCCCACTCTTCATGGTAACACCTGTGCAGGCCATAAAAGCCATGGAAATATTGTAGGTCTGCAGGTAGTCATTGATATCCGGGCCTGTGAAAGACAGGGTCTTGCGGTTCAGCCGTCCGGGAACGGAGATGATATCCAGGTTTGGATAAGACGCTGCCTTGTTAAAAATGAGAAGGCTGTTGGTCAGGATGGTGCAGTGTTTATTTGCGATAAAATCAACCAGGTTCAGGCACGTTGTGCCGGTATCGATATAAATGGTGTCGTCTTCGGCCACAAGCTCTGCGGCGCGGCGGCAGATTTCTTTCTTTTCTTCAGGAAAACGTCCGCCTCTTTCTTCATAGGACAGAAGAGGAAGGGTCTGTGGTGTCTCAAGTGCTGCTACACCGCCGTAAACCTTCATAATACTGCCGCGCTTCAGAAGGATATCGACATCTCTTCTGATGGTATTTTTGGATACGTTGAATGTTTCACATAATGTATCGAGAGAGGCGTTCTTGTGCTCCAACACATATTCTTCGATCATATCAAGTCGCTGTGATTTCATAGAGGTCTACCTTCTTTCTGTTGGTTAAGTCTTGGTTATATTTTATCATAAAAAAAGGTGGAGATAAAGTGTTTTTATGCGAACATACCAGTTTTTTTGACTGCGAAATGAAGAATCAGAAAATCAGTAACATATGTTATGAAAAAACGGCTTGACGAAAAATTTTTTTGAATGTAATATGAAAACGGTTTTCAAATTCAAATTTTAACCGAATCAAGTAAGTCCCCTGCTTCAATTGCGAGGAGCAATAAGCAGTGGGTGGGACTTACTTGTATCAGGGGGGTACAAGCCCCTCCTGATAAACTGCGGAGCAGTTATTCGGTTATGAGCAAGTAGCGAAAGCGGATTGCGAATATCCGATTGACGATTGAGTGATTATAGTACTCCCGGAAATTACTGTATCAGGTTCAGCTGTGCAGAACATGAATTGCCGGAATTGCTATAGCTGAAAGAGAGTGGCAGATATATGGAAGAAAAAATTAAATACAGTACCAGGCAGCAGAAATTGATTCTGGAATGTCTGCAGGAGCATGGAGATACTTTTTATACGATTGATCAGTTTATGGATATTCTTCGCGGAAAGGATATCCATATAGGAAGGACGACTGTGTACCGGGGGCTTGAGCGGCTGCAGAAAGAAGGTGCGGTGCTGAAGGTTCCGTCTGTGGAAGGAGCAGCGGCTCAGTACCGTTTTGTCCGGGATGAAGAGCGGAAAAATTATGGAAAGCTTGTGTGCCTGGAATGCGGACATACGATTCCGCTGCAGTGCGGCTGTATTGATCATTTCGTTGGGCATGTGCTGGATGAGCATGGGTTTGAAATTGATCAGAGCCGGACGGTATTTTATGGATATTGTGATGGATGCCGGAGGAAGAGAAGATAATGAGTTTTAATAAAAATAAGGTCGGGGCGGCAGCAGTTCTGGCAGTAACGATCCTTATCGTTGGCAGTGTGGTTGGATATGGACTGCACAGAGCCGGAACTGTGGGGAAGCCTTTTTCGGATGACGGGCGGATTAAGGTTATGGCGAGTTTTTATCCCATGTACGACTTCGCGCAGAAAGTTGGCGGAGATAAGGTTGAGGTGAAAGACATGGTTCCGGCGGGAACGGAGCCTCATGACTGGGAACCTGCAGCTACGGATATCCGTAATCTTGAGGATGCGGATGTTTTTGTTTATAACGGTGCAGATCTGGAGCACTGGGCTGAGGATGTGCTGGCCACGCTGGAGAATCAGGATCTGATCACAGCTGAGGCATCGGATGGTGTGGAACTTCTGGATGGTGAGGGGGATCATGCTCATGGAGATAACGGGAAAGATCCTCATGTCTGGCTGGATCCTCTGAGGGCAAAGCAGGAGATGAAAAATATTCGAGATGCTTTTTGCCAGGCAGATCCGGAGAACCGGGATTATTATGAAGCAAACTATGAAAAGTATGCGGGGGAGTTTGATGAACTGGATCAGGAATTCCGGGAAGGACTGGCAGATATAAAGAGCAGGGATATCATTGTGGCTCATGAAGCTTTCGGGTATCTGTGTAATGCTTATGATCTGAAGCAGCTGGCTATTGAAGGTTTGACACCGGATTCGGAACCGGACCCTGCGAAGATGCAGGAAGTGATTGAATATGCGAAAGAGTTTGATATCCATACCATTTTCTTTGAGGAGCTGGCAAGCCCCAAGGTGGCGAAAACGGTGGCAAAGGAAGTGGATGCGGTTACGGCTGTGCTGAATCCTATTGAGGGATTAAGTGAGGAGGATATTCAGGACGGAGAGGATTATTTTTCTGTGATGAGAAAGAATCTGGCAGCATTGAAGATGGCGTTAAACTAAGGGATTGATGGCCATGGTTGAACAGCTGTGCTGCATGGCATGAAATAGAAAGCAGGTGAGATGATGGGAATTTCAATAGAGAATCTTTCGTTTCATTATACTGGGACGCCTGTGCTGGATCAGGTGAATCTGGAGGTGAAGGATGGCGATTATGCGATTCTTACCGGTGAGAACGGAAGTGGAAAAAGTACATTTCTGAAGCTTCTTCTTGGTGAGCTGAAAGCCCAGGAGGGAAGTATTAAAGTAAATGGAAAAGATATCTCCGCAACATTCGGAAAGGGAGATCTGGGATATGTTCCGCAAAACAGTATCAGCAGGAACCAGAATTTTCCGGCTACTGTGGAGGAGATTATGATGACGGGAATCTATTCCTCATCATGGAGGGCGCGTTTTCGGGCGAAAAAGGAGATCCCCCGGCTGAAAGCTGTTCTTGCGGAAATGGAGATGGAAGAATACTGGAAAAGGCGGATCGGTGAGCTTTCCGGCGGGCAGCAGCAGAGGGTCATGCTGGCACGTGCACTGGTGGGAAATCCGAAGATCCTGATCCTGGATGAGCCGACAACGGGAATGGATACAGTTTCTGTGAAAACACTTGCCCGGGTTTTGAAGAAGCGTAATGAAGAACAGGGGCTTACGATCCTTATGGTGACACATGGAAACTCCAGTGAATTTAAAGGAGCCAACCGTTTTTTCAGAGCAGAAGAAGGGAGAATTGACGAGGTATGAGTATTTTACAATATGGATTTATGCAGAGGGCTTTTCTCGTGGGAATCCTTCTGGCTGTGATCACTCCCTGTATCGGAATAACAATCGTACTGAAGAGAATGTCCATGATCGGAGATGCACTTTCCCATTCGTCCCTGGCAGGAGTGGTGCTGGGACTGATCCTTGGGATAAATCCTGTGGCTGGTGCTGTGGTAATGTGTATTGTTGCGGCACTTGGGATTGAAGCCATCCGGAAAAAAATCCCGCGGTATTCGGAGGTGGCGATCTCGATCGTTATGTCTGCCGGGATCGGACTGGCAGGTGTTTTGTCCGGATTCGTGGAAAACGGTGCCAGTCTGAACAGCTTCTTATTCGGAAGTATTGTGTCTATCAGTGAGGGAGAGCTTGCACTGGTAGTTGTGATCAGTGTACTGGTTCTGGCTGCGGTACTGTTTTTTTACAGGGAGCTTTTTTATATTGGGTTTGATGAGAATGCAGCAAGGATCTCAGGGGTTTCTGTGCGGAATATTAATTTTATGTTTACGATCCTGACTGCGTTGACTGTCTCTGTTGCATCCCGTACAGTGGGAACGCTGATCGTTTCTTCCATGCTGGTCGTGCCGGTGGCCTGCGGTATGCAGATGGCAAAAAGCTATAAGGGGACACTGATCTGTGCGGTTCTTGTAGCTGTCTGCACTACCATTGTGGGACTTTTTCTTTCCTATTATGCCGGGCTGAAGCCGGGTGGAATGATCGTACTTCTTGAGGTTGCATGGTTTGTAATTGTGATGTCCGTGAAAAGTTTTAACAAATAAAACACATTTTTCCCACAAAGTAAACACAATTGGATCATATACTTTGAAGCATCAAAAGGAAACAGAGAGAACTTTTTCCAGGGAGGGACTTAATCATGAACAATAATAGAAAATTAAAAATAAAGAAACTTGTTAAAAAAGGTGCAACCATCAGCTTGTGTGCAGTGCTTGCTGGTGGTATTGGTGTCGGAGCTTACGAGGGTATTAACTATTTCTCAGGTGCACAGTCTGTACAGGCAGCAACAGATAGCTCTGAGAAGCTTACACTTATGAAATCCGAGAAGAAAGCTGATGAAGAAACAGAAGATACCGGTGATACAAAAGCTTCTGATACAAAAGGCAGTCTGGATGTATCCGATGTTGCTGAGGAAGCAATGCCTTCCGTTGTGGCGATCACAACGAAATCTGTTCAGGAGGTCCAGAATTACTACAGCATGTTCGGCTCTCAGTATGCACCGAGCCAGGAGCAGGAAGTAGAGGGAAGTGGTTCCGGTATTATCATCGGAAAAACAAAATCCGAGCTTCTGATCGCAACAAACTATCATGTAGTTGACGGAGCAGATACATTATCTGTTGCTTTTGCAGACGGCAGTGCTTATGAGGCAACTGTAAAAGGATTTGATGAAAATGAGGATCTGGCAGTTGTATCTGTTGATACAAAAGACGTTTCTGATGATACAATGGATGCTATTTCCGTTGCAAAGATCGGAAGCTCTGATGATCTGAAGATCGGTGAGCAGGTTGTTGCCATTGGTAATGCACTTGGTTATGGACAGTCTGTTACTACCGGTATTGTCAGTGCAAAGAACCGTAAGATCGATTCTTCAGGGCAGGTTGAGTCGAATGATTCTTCTGATAACAGCAGCAGTCTGAATAAGGGTGTTAACCTGATCCAGACAGATGCAGCTATCAATCCTGGTAACAGTGGCGGTGCACTTCTGAATATGGATGGTGAGGTTGTTGGTATTAACTCTTCCAAGCTTGCTTCTACTGAGGTTGAGGGTATGGGTTATGCCATTGCGATTTCTGATGTTGCAGATTCTCTTGAGAATATGATGAATGCGAAAGCCAGAGATAAGGTTGATAATCATGGTATTCTTGGAATCACAGGCAGTACAGTCAGTGATGAGGCTGTTCAGATCTATGGTATCCCGCAGGGGGTATTTGTTTCTGAGGTAACTGAGGATGGTCCTGCTGATGATGCTGGTATTACCAAGAATATGGTTATCACAGAGTTTGATGGTAAGACGATCACAAGTATTGATCAGTTGGTTGAACTGCTTCAGTATTATGAGCCGAAGGAAAAAATTGATGTGACAGTTGCTGTTCAGGATGGCAATGAGTATAAAGCGAAAACTCTTACTGTAAAGCTTGGTAAGGATGATAGTTCCGATAAGGATAGTAAGGACAGCTCTGAGGAGAGTGCGGCACAGGATAGTCAGGATTCCCAGGATGCGGATGTTCAGGATGATTCTGAGCAGGATGATGCAGATGTGTTTGCTGATGATGGTGAGGCCAGTCTGTTCAGGGATTTTGAGCAGAATGGATTGCATGACTAACTGTATATAATGAGAAAGGCTCTGTGGCTGACCCGGGATCGGGTGGCTGCGGAGCCTTTTTCGGATAACCTTTTGACATTATTACTGCATGCGTAATCGGAGGAGTTCCCACCGGGAGGTTACATTGGTTTTGCGGAAGATATTCTGCAGGTGTTTCTGGAGGGTGTTTTCACGGATACCGAGGGACTGGGCGATCTCGTCGTTGTTGCGGTACTGGAAGATCTGTTCGGCGATCTGAAGTTCTCTGGCAGTGAGATGGTTGTTGGTTTTCAGGTGGCCGAGGGTTTGCTTAAGGCTGTTGGTCTGAGGCTGCTGGTGTGTGCGGCTGATCACTCCGTGGAACTATCCGCTCCTGATGGGCGTGTGGAAACTGGCTCCTGCACTGGCAGCAGGAAACAGCGTTGTGTTTAAACCAAGCTCTAATTGTGTGCTTTCCTGCGTGAAGCTGTTTGAGATCTTTGAAAAGATCGGAATGCCGAAGGGCAGTGTGAACCTGATCCTGGGTCCCGGTGGAATTACAGGAAACCGTATTGCAGAGAGTAAGGATGTGGATATGGTTACATTAAGAAGGGTGTTGAGGAATATCAGGAGATCAAACAGATCAATATCAATCTGAATCCTGGAATCGTTGGATGGTATGAACATTAAAAACATCAAATCGGGAGGAACTTTTATATGGGAAAAAGTAAATATGTAGTTACGATCACCAGGCAGTTCGGCAGCATGGGCCGTCCCATTGCAAAAAAATGGCCGAGAAGCTTGGGATTGAATATTATGACAGGGATATCGTGGACCAGGCAGCCAGAAAGCTGAATCTTCCGGTTTCTGTAGTGGATGAAACAGAGGAGACGGCAAAAAAAGTCAAGGCAAGTCCTTTTTCAAGGATGATGTTTCCTCTTGGAAAAGGAACCAGCAATACCCAGGATAAGATTTTTGAGGCACAGCGGATTTCCTGGTAGATGCTGTTAAGAGAAAATTTCAGCTGTAGAATGTCAGAGATAGGATTTGCAGAGACGGGCAGTGAAGCGACACTTGAGAAGGCAGAAAAACTGGTACGGGAGGCAGCTGCAAAAGGAGCGAATATCGTTCTTTTACAGGAGCTTTTTGAGACACCGTATTTTTGCCAGAGACATGATTTTGAATATATGGATCTTGCCACAACACCGGAGGAGAATCCGGCGGTGAAGCGGTTTCAGGAGGTGGCAAAAGAGCTGGACATTGTGATTCCGGTAAGTTTTTTTGAGCGTGCGGGAAATGCGGCATTTAATTCCGTTGTGATAATTGATGCGGATGGCTGCCTGCCTGTGTTATTATAGCTGTATAAAATTTTTATAGAAAGCTTCTTTGAAATGTGGGGCTGACAGGAGGAGAAATTATGCAGGAACTGATGATCAGGCCGACGATTTACAGCTTTGATAATTGCCGGCAGTTTGCGGAGGAATTTAAGCTTGGTGAGGGAGATCTGCTGTTTACCAATAAGAGATTGTTTAAGAAATTTTTTGAGCCGCTTGGGCTTGGCTGTGATGTGATCTTCCGTGAGGATTATGGTAAGGGTGAGCCTACGGATGTGATGGCAGAGGCGATCTGGAAGGATGTGCCGAAGGATGCGAAGCGAGTGGTTTCTGTTGGCGGCGGCAGTATTCTGGATCTTTCCAAGCTGTTTGCACTGGAGAATATTTCTCCGGTTACGGATCTTTATGACGGGCTGCTTCCGATCGTGAAGAATAAGGAGCTGGTGCTTGTTCCCACTACCTGTGGTACGGGTTCTGAGGTGACGAATATCTCGATCCTTGCGCTGACTACGAAGGGTACGAAGAAGGGGCTGGCTGTGGAGCAGCTTTACGGTGATTCTGCCGTGCTGATCCCGGAGCTTCTGGAGGATCTGCCGTTTCAGTTTTTTGCGACAAGTTCTATTGACGCGCTGGTTCATTCTGTGGAGTCCAGTCTTTCTCCTAAGGGAAATGAGACAACCAGAATGTTTGGATATAAGGCTATCGAGATGATCCTGAAGGGATATATGGAGATCAGGGATCATGGACAGGAAGCCAGAATTCCGCTGATGAAGGATTTCCTGATGGCTGCCAATTATGCAGGTATTGCCTTTGGTAATGCCGGGTGCGCAGCTGTTCATGCGCTGAGCTATCCTCTGGGTGCCAAGTATCACGTTGCTCATGGTGAGTCCAATTATGCAATGTTTACCGGTGTGCTCAATAATTATATGGAGATCAAGAGTGACGGAGAGATTGCACGCCTGAATAAATTTATGGCAGAAATTCTTGGATGCGATGTAGATGTTGTTTATGCAGAGCTGGAGAAGCTGCTTAATGTGATGATTCCGAAGAAGGCTCTGCATGAGTATGGTGTGACTGAGGCGGAGCTTGAGGAGTTTACGGATTCTGTGCTGGAGAACCAGGGCAGGTTGATGGCAAATAATTTCGTGGAATTGGATCGGGAGAGGGTTTATAAGATTTATCGGGAGTGCTTTTGAGTATGTTGCAGAGCAGAATGTGAAAAGCAGATTTTACAGTTGAATGATATGGATGAACCGGGCATAGGTTTTGGATCTGCCCGGTTCATTTTTTTGTACAAAAAATCAAACAGAAAACCGTTTGATCAGTGTAGTGGACACTTCAATCTTTACGGAATGCGGCACAGGTGTTTTGAGTTCACGGATGAGCTGTGCGGCGGCTGTCTGCCCCATGAATTTTCGTGGGACATCAATGGTGGTGAGAGCCGGATCGATAACGCGTCCTTCGGAGATATTGTCGAAGCCTGCGATGGCAATGTCTTCGGGGACTTTGTAGCCGCGAAGTTTCAAAGCTTTAATCGCTCCGATGGCAATGAGATCATTGTCCGCAAAGTACGCGCCGGCGAGAGGAGTTCCGCTGTCTATGATTTCCAGCATGTCGGAGAATGCGCCCTCAATAGATGGAGAGAGTTCGTGAATGATGGATTTTGCAGTGGACATCCCGTGTTCGCGCACCGCCCGGTGAAAACCGTGTGTCCGTTCGCGAAAGTTAGTGATTCTGTAGGAAGAGCAGAGATGCCCCGGCTGGCGGCCGCAGCGGTCGATGAGATAGCCGGTGGCCAGGTAGGCTCCCTGTGCGTTGTTGCTCAGTACACAGCTGCAGTCAGCAGAATCGAAATAGGAATCCAGAAGAACTACAGGAACTGACAGCTGAAGAAATTCCCTGCATACAGAAGCAGAAACTTCTGTACCAAGGAGAATAACACCTGCACACTGAGAAATGCGAAGCTCCTCAATGTATTTCTGAAGATCATCTGCTTTTTCATAAAGCTGAAAGGTTTTCAGATGATAGCCGTTTTTTCGGCACTCCTGTTCAATACCTTCTGTGAGTTCTGAGAAGATTGGCGTATAATTTAAGATCGCATTATGAGCCCGGCAGATAATGCAGTAAATATCTCCGGTCACATTTTTTTTCATGGAAAGCCGGCTGAAATCGTAGCCGGCTTTTTCTGCTTCACGGATAACAAGAGCTCTGGTTTCTGTGCTTACGCCGGGTTTCCCGTTCAGAGCCATGGAAACAGCTGTGGCAGAGAGATTTAATCTGGCAGCAAGTTCTTTTGCTGTGATACTCATATATGTCACTCCTCCAGTCTGATAAAGTAAATATAGCATCTGTATAGATTTCCTAAACTGTTTTAATTATAGAATGTTTTCCGGTCACTTACAACAATAAAGCTGGAAATAAAGTAGAAATCACTTTATTTTTCATAGAAATAAAGTAAAGATCAAGATATTATACAGATAACAAAAACGAACATAAAAAACGAATCACATATAAACAAATAAAACCGAAGACATGGATTCATGAAAGGAGTTCAAAAATGGATAAGATCAAAATTGGTTATGCACCAACCAGAAGAAGTATTTTCAGCGCACCGGATGCAGTGAAATATCGTGGACTTACTGCTAAGAGACTTGAGGAGCTTGGTGTTGATTTCGTAGATATCACAGACATTAACGATGAGGGTCTTCTCTACAACGATGAGGGGCTTGAGAAGATCATTGCCAAATTCAAAAAAGAGAAGGTTGACGGACTTTTCCTTCCACACTGCAACTTTGGTACAGAGTATGAGTGTGCAAGACTTGCAAAAGCTCTTGATGTCCCGGTTCTTCTCTGGGGACCGCTGGATGAGAGGCCGGAGCCGGACGGAACAAGACTTCGTGATACACAGTGCGGGCTTTTTGCAACAGGTAAGGTTTTAAGAAGATTCCGCGTTCCGTTTACATACATGACAAACTGCAGACTGAATGATCCGGTATTTGAAAGAGGAATCAAAGATTTCCTTGCTGTCTGTAATGTAGTAAAAACATTCAAAAATATCCGTATCCTTCAGATTTCCACAAGACCGTTCGATTTCTGGACAACCATGTGCAACGAGGGCGAGCTTCTTGAGAAATTCAATATCCAGCTTGCACCGATCCCGATGCCGGAGCTTACTGATGAAGTAAAGAAAGCAAAAGCAGAGCAGACAGAGGTTCAGGAAGTTATGCAGTACTGCCGTGACAACATGGAGATCTGCATCAAAGAGGATGAGCTTGAGAACGTAGCAGCTCTTAAGGTTGCCATGAAACATCTGGCAGAGAAATATGGCTGCAAAGCAATCGCGATCCAGTGCTGGAATCAGCTTCAGAGCGAGCTTGGAATCATGCCATGTGCAGCAAATTCCCTGTTAAATGATGAGGGAATCCCGACTGTATGTGAGACAGATATCCACGGTGCGATCACAGCACTTATGGTAGAGGCAGCAGGTATGGGCGAGACAAGAAGCTTCTTTGCTGACTGGACAATCCGTCATCCTGATGTAGAGAACGGCGAGCTTCTTCAGCACTGCGGACCATGGCCGATCTCCATCGCAAAAGAAACTCCGAAGCTTACTTACCCGTTAGCATTCGAGCATCCGGGAAGCATCACAGCTGAGGCAAAACACGGCGATGTTTCTCTGGTACGTTTTGACGGAGACAACGGAGAGTATTCACTTCTTCTCGGAAATGCAAAAGGTATCGACGGACCGAAAGGTATGGGAACTTACCTCTGGGTTGAGGTTGAGAACATTAAACGTCTTGAGGCTAAACTGGTTGAGGGACCATACATTCATCACTGTGTCGGTATCCACAAGAATGTTGTTCCGGTACTTTACGAGGCATGTAAATATATCGGTGTAACACCGGATCTTTATGACCCGATCGAGGAAGATGTAAAGGCTTATCTCCGCGGAGAATGATAAACAGGAAACACAGCGGCACGTTTTTTCCAGGATAAAAAACGTGCCGGGCTGTGAATATGAAATATAGATTGAAAAAAGAAAGGACAGGAATCAGCATGGATTTTAGAGAATTAAGCAAACTTGCGTATGATCTCAGAAAAGACACAGTAGATATGATCGTTGCCGGAAAAGGCGGACATATCGGTGGTGATATGAGTGTTATGGAGACTCTGGTTACACTGTATTTTGACCAGATGAATATTTCCCCGGAGAATATGAATGATCCGGACAGAGACCTTTTTGTTATGAGTAAAGGACATTCTGTAGAAGCTTATTATGCAGTACTTGCAAAGAAAGGCTTCCTTGATATCAAAGAAGTAAACGAGAAATTCAGCAAATTCGGAACACAGTATATCGGACATCCGAACAACAAGCTTCCGGGAATTGAGATGAACTCCGGTTCTCTGGGACATGGACTTCCGGTTTGCGTAGGCATGGCACTTGCCGGAAAAATGAACAAGAAAAATTACCGTGTATACACAGTAATGGGTGATGGTGAGCTTGCAGAGGGTTCTGTATGGGAAGCTGCTATGGCAGGACACCAGTACAAACTGGATAACCTTTGTGCAATCGTTGACCGTAACAGACTTCAGATATCCGGAAATACAGAGGACGTTATGGGACATGACGATCTTCATGAGAGATTCAAAAGCTTTGGATGGCATGTGATCGATGTTGCTGACGGAAACAGCATTGAGCAGCTTCATGCAGCATTTGAGGAAGCGAAACAGACAAAAGGCCAGCCGACAGTCCTGATCGCAAATACTGTTAAAGGTAAAGGCTCCGCAGTTATGGAAGATAAGGCAGCATGGCATCATCATGTACCGACTCAGGAAGAGTATGAGCAGATCATGAAAGATTTTGAAGAGAGAAAGGAGCAGCTGTAATTATGAATAAGATTCCAAACCGTAAAGCAATTTGTGACGTACTTTTAAAAGAAGCGGAAACCGATAAAGATATCGTTGTTCTCTGCAGTGACTCCAGAGGTTCTGCATCCTTAGCACCTTTTGCAGACGCATATCCGGAGCAGTTCGTTGAGATGGGAATCGCTGAGCAGGATCTTGTCAGCGTATCAGCAGGCCTTGCACACTGCGGTAAAAAAGCTTTCGCAGCTTCTCCGGCATGCTTCCTTTCCACAAGAAGCTATGAGCAGTGCAAGATCGATGTTGCATACTCCAACACAAATGTAAAACTTATCGGAATCAGTGGTGGAATCAGCTATGGTGCTCTTGGAATGAGCCATCATTCCGCACAGGATATTGCAGCTATGTCCGCAATCCCGAACATGAGAGTTTACCTTCCAAGTGACCGTTTCCAGACTGCAAAACTGGTTGAAGCACTTCTGAAAGATGAGAAACCGGCATACATCCGTGTAGGAAGAAACCCGGTCGAGGATATTTATACAGAGGATAACTGCCCGTTCGAAATGGACAAGGCAACTGTTCTTACAGAAGGAACAGACGCAGCGATCATCGCATGCGGCGAGATGGTTCGCCCGGCACTTGAGGCTGCAAAGCTTCTTGAGAAAGACGGCATCCATGCAACAGTTCTTGATATGTACTGCGTAAAACCTCTTGATAAAGAAGCAATCGTAAAAGCAGCATCCAATGCAAAAGTTGTTGTAACTGCTGAGGAGCATGCACCATTCGGCGGACTTGGTTCCATGGTAAGCCAGGTTGTTGGTGCTGAGTGCCCGCGTAAAGTTCTGAATATTGCACTTCCGGATGCACCGGTTGTAAGCGGAACCTCCCAGGAAGTATTTGATTATTACGGAATGAACGCAGAAGGAATTGCAAAAACTGTAAAAGATGCGCTGAAATAAGGTGAAAATTATGGAAAAAAAATATGTTCTTGCGGTTGATCAGAGTACCCAGGGAACGAAAGCGATCCTGTTCGATGTGAACGGTGATCTGGTCTGCAGAACAGACCTTCCTCACAGACAGCTGATCAACGAAAAAGGATGGGTTTCCCATGATCTTTCCGAGATCTACAGCAATACGATCCAGGTTGTAAAAAATCTCGTAGAGAAGGCCGGAATCCAGAAAGAAGAGATCGCGTGTCTTGGAATAAGTAATCAGAGAGAGACATCCGCAGCGTGGAGCCGCAGCACAGGCGAGCCTCTGGCACCTGCCATTGTATGGCAGTGCTCCAGAGCTTCCGAAATCTGTGAGCGTATTAAAACAAACGTGATGATCGATCCTGACCGTGAGCAGAAGAAAAACGGTGGTGTTGCAGAGATCATCCGCCAGAAGACAGGAATGCACCTTTCCCCGTATTTCCCGGCAGCGAAATTTGCATGGCTTCAGGAGAACGTAGAAGAGGTAAAACAGGCAAAAAGAGACAACAATCTCTGCCTGGGAACCATTGACACCTGGCTTCTGTTTAAACTGACAAAAGGCAAGGTTTATGCAACGGATTATTCCAACGCATCCAGAACTCAGCTTTTCAATATCCATAACCTGAAATGGGATAAAGAGATCTGCATCTGGTTTGGCATTAATGCAGATATGCTTCCGGAAGTGTGCGATTCCAGCATGCAGTACGGAACAACTGATTTTGAGGGATATTTCCAAACTCCGATCCCGATCTGCGGTGTGATCGGAGATTCCCAGGGAGCACTGTTCGGACAGGGCTGTATCGAAAAGGGAATGGTCAAGGCTACATATGGGACAGGTTCCTCTGTTATGATGAACGCAGGAACAGAGCCGATCATGTCAGATCTTGGTCTTGTAACTTCTCTTGCATGGGGGCTTAACGGCAAAGTCACCTATGTACTGGAAGGAAATATAAACTACACAGGCGCAGTTATCACATGGCTGAAAGATGACATGGGACTGATAACTTCTCCGGGAGAGACTCAGGAAATGTCAGAGCAGGCAAACAAAAACGATACTACATATCTGGTTCCTGCATTTTCTGGTTTGGGAGCACCTTACTGGAAATCCGATGCAAAAGCCATTATTTATGGAATGAGCAGGACAACCGGAAAGAAAGAGGTTGTAAAAGCAGCCCTGGAATCTATTGCTTATCAGATCACAGATATCGTTGAGATGATGAAGGCAGAAGATGGAATGACTGTAAAAGAGCTCTGTGTAGACGGCGGTCCTACAAGAAACCAGTATCTGATGAAGTTCCAGAGTGATATCTTAGGAACAACAGTAAGCCTTCCGAGATGTGAGGAGTCTTCCGCATTCGGAGCTGGCCTGATGGCCGGATTAAGCTGCGGACTTTATAAGATGGAGAGCATTTTTGAGGTGAAGAACCGTAATCAGTTTATTCCATCTATGAACTCGCAGGAAAGAAACCAGAAATACAGCGGCTGGAAAAACGCAGTAGAAAAAGTTCTCGTATAATTATAAAAAATTTCTCAGTATAAAAATGGGAGTTCAGGCAGCGGCATTTGCTTGACCCCATGTGTATGTCAGATTATAATAAAATAACAGGCATTTCCGGATACACTCCAGATGTATCGGAAATGACGGAAAGCCGGTCTTTGCCAGTATCATGTGCAGAGGCCGGCAAAAGTTATATTCAGAGATAAATGATCATCCATTTGCAGTGGCAGTGCAGTGGCATCCGGAGATGATGTATGATTCTTCGGAGCAGCTGAAGCTTCTTCGGGCATTTGTGGAGGCAGCAGGGAAGGAGACAGAAACATGAATATTTGTATATATGGAGCATCCAGCGCAGAACTGAAAAAGATTTATTATGAGAAAACAGAGGAACTGGGACGCATGATGGGAAAGCGTGGCCATGGACTTGTTTTCGGCGGCGGAAAAGAAGGTCTGATGGGTGCGGCAGCCAAGGGTGTTGACAGAGAGAATGGTTATATTCTGGGTATCGCGCCGAGATTTTTTGATCAGCCGGGAGTGCTGTATGAGCATTGTACAGAGTTTATTTTTACTGAGAATATGAGAGAACGGAAGCATTTGCTGGAGAGTCGGTCAGATGCAACTATCGTGGTACCTGGGGGAATTGGTACTTATGAGGAGTTTTTTGAGATCCTGACATTGAAGAGTCTGGGACGGATCGACAGGCCGATCGTGCTTTATAATATTCAGGGGTATTATGATAGTATGAGGGCACTTCTGGAGTATACGGCCGGTGAGAAATTCATGTCCAGAGATGTTGTGAGTATGTGCCGGTTCATGAAAGACCCGGAGGAGATTTTGGATTATATTGAGAATTACCGGAATTATGGTGGAAAGTTATAAAGAAAATAAAGTGAAGAGGATCATGAAAAAGACGCGGCCTTTTATCGGAGGATAAAAAGGTTCGCGTCTTTTTTGTATGATATTAGGGGATTATTATGGGTTTATGTGTGCTTACATTTGATTACGATATTGGGATCAGAATTCGTAATTTTTATGTCTTTTGAAGAAATCCTTAGTTTCCTTTACAACCACACCGCTCAGGGCAAGAAGAGCGATCAGGTTCGGGAATGCCATCAGGGCATTGAAGATATCTGCGATGTTCCATACAGCTGCTACAGTCATATATGGTCCGATGAATACGCAGATGATGTACAGCCAGCGGTATGTTGTAACTGCGGCTTTGTTTCTGTTGAACAGGTATTCCAGACATCTTTCACCGTAGTAATCCCATCCAAGGATTGTTGTGAATGCGAAGAATACCAGGCACAGCATCAGTGAGAAGGATGCTACAACCGGCGGGAAAGGAAGTCCTTTCTGGAATGCGGCTGTTGTGATGGCAACACCCTCAAGACCTGTGTTCCATGTTTCTGTAATGACGATGGAAAGACCTGTCATTGTACAGATCACGATAGTATCGATGAATGTACCTGTCATGGATACAAGACCCTGACGTACCGGCTCCTTTGTCTGAGCTGCAGCGGCTGCGATCGGGGCACTACCAAGACCGGACTCATTGGAGAAGATACCGCGGGCGATACCCTTCTGCATAGCTACGACCATGGTTCCCATTGCGCCACCTGCAAGTGCGCTTCCTGTGAAAGCAGATTTTACGATAGTTACGATCGCTGCAGGAACTGCAGTGATGTTTGTGATCACGATGATCAGTGCCAGTACAACATAGAGAACTGCCATAAACGGTACAACGATCTGGGATACCTTTGCGATCCTCTTGATTCCGCCGAGAACGACAAGTCCTACACATACGGTAAGTATCAGACATGCGACTACAGTTGCCCAGGAATATGTATTTCCGAAAAGTGCTACTGTGTGTGCTTTATCCGGGTCAAAGAAATTGGTAACTGCAGATGCGATACCGTTTACCTGTGTGAAGGTTCCGATACCGAAAAGTCCTACACCTGCTCCGAAAAATGCGAAGATCTTGGCAAGCCATCTCCACTGTTTTCCCATACCGTTTTCGATGTAGTAGAAAGGTCCGCCGAGAACGTGGCCCTCTTTGTCAATGGTACGGTACTTGATAGCCAGAAGTCCTTCTGCGTATTTGGTTGCCATTCCGAAGAATGCGGCTACGATCATCCAGAAAAGTGCTCCTGGTCCGCCGGCTGCGATAGCAGTTGCGACACCTACGATATTTCCGGTTCCGATGGTTGCTGAAAGCGCAGTACACAGAGCTCCGAAGCTTGTGACCTCACCATCGCCGCCTTCTTCATTTTTTACCATGAATTTCAGTGCCTTTCCGAGGTGCCTTACCTGTAAAAGACCTAACCGAGCGGTTAACAGAATTCCTGTGAACAGGATCAGAATGATCAGCGGAAGTCCCCAAACGACTCCGTCAAACCATGTGATAAAGTTGTTGATTTGTGTAAACATTACTCTTTCCTCCATCCTTTTGCCTGAGAGATTTACAGCATTTTGTGTGCTGCGTACACCTTCGGCGCTCTTCCCTTTTGATTTGAAGAGACTCTCCTGAGTTTTTTTATTTTTGAATGCTGCCAGGACCTTTTTTGTGTGCGGTAGTGGCGGTCATTCGTTCTGTGTAGAAAAACACTGTAACACAGGTTATCACATGAATTGATGGATTTCAATGGGTTTTTTAAAAAAATTGCATTTATTAGAAAAATTAATCGACATATAATCGGGATTTTGGGGGATTTATACCGGCCTGATCTGCCAGGTGTCTTTTTTTGTTGCTTTTTGTTGTTTCTTGGGGTTTTTGTGTTTTACAGGGGTGAGGTGGTGTGATAGAATATAGCGTTACAACAGGCTGGTTATTAAGGTATTATCTGGTATGGATCCTGCGCAGTGAAGGTGGATCGTGGATATCTGCCTGACAATATTTTCAGAGAGGATGAGGTAGAAGGTTTATGGGGGAGTATTTGAAGAACATTAACTGGAAGCATGTTCTGATCATGTGTATCGGAAATGTTTTTGCAGGTATGGGGATTGGAATTTTCAAGCTTGCCGGGCTTGGAACGGATCCGTTCAGTGGAATGAATATGGCGGTTGCAGATACGCTTGGTATGGCTTATGGTAACTTTCAGCTGATTGTAAATATTGTGTTATTGATCATTGAGATTGCTTTTGGCAGAAGATTCCTGGGAATTGGAACTGTTGTGAATGCGGTGTGCCTGGCTTATATTACTACGTTCTTTTATAATATTTATACGGGAGTGTTTGGACTGGAGCTTACAGCTTTGCCGATTCGACTGGTGGCACTGTGCGTTGGTGTTGTGATTTGTTGTCTGGGCTTGTCTATGTATCAGATGCCGGATGAGGGAGTTGCACCTTATGATAGCCTTTCCCTGATCATGACAGAGAGATGGCCGAAGATTCCTTATTTCTGGCACAGAATGTCCAATGATGTGCTCTGTGCGCTGATCTGCTATCTGACAGGTGGTGTGATTGGAATTGGTACGCTGGTGACGGCTTTTGGGCTGGGGCCGGTGATTCATTTCTTTAACCGGCATTTTACCGGGAAGCTGCTTGCCTGGGTTGATGGTGAGTGAGTTTGTAGTTGTATGGTTTGAGCTGAACTGGCTGCGGGATGTGGCTGGTTCGGCTTTTTTTGGTGAAAAGGGACGCCCGTGAGGCGTGTGCTGCCTGTCGCTGGGGCTTCGTCGGGGGCTGGCTTCTAGGCTGCCGGGAATCTGCTAAAAGCGTTTTACAAAAGTCCGAACTCGCGTCTTGCAGCCGCTCAGACAGCGGACTTTTGTAAAACAACGCAGATTTCCGCCAGCCAAGAATCAGCTCCCCTCCTGCAGAGTCCGGCGACAGGCAGCACACGCCTCACGGGCTGGTTTTTCAGGGCGGTAGGGTAGTGTGGCTGCTCGGGAGTTGGATGAGCTATCAGTGCTTCGCTGGATGCCTGGGATGACAGGTGGGGGATGTGATGAGATATAAGGAAACGATATGAAGAAGCAGACTTGTAATGCTCGTGGTTATGTAAAAAGTGCATATTGCTTTTTGACGGTATTACAGAGTTGCTATGCTGTGTTAAAATATAAACAATATTAATATAATACAGTTATATTATTCATTTTATAACTATTTATAAATGTGTTATGCTATCTTCTGATGAGAGATATATAATGAACACGGTCGTATGAAATGAGAGTGTTCATGAATAGCTGGCTGTCCGGGTTGCCGGGGCTTATGTGATGAAGGAGAGGATATTATTATGGAATTTAATCATGGCGTTTTGTTTTCAGATACATATCAGAAGAAGCTGAAATCTCAGTTTTATTATGCAGATAAGGATCCGCAGTATGGTGCGAGACTTTTCTTTGAGAACTCTGGTGGTTCTCTGAGACTTAAGAAGCTGTTGAGGCTAAGGCTGCTATCGAGGAGTTTCCGGATTGTCCGGAGCGTGCCCGCGGCAGAGGTTTTGATCTGGCAGATTATGTTAAGAATGGTACTAAGGAGATCCTTGAGGTTGTTTTTGGTGCAAAGAGTGGTGCTCTTATCACTGAGCTGACTGCTTCCCAGACCATGTTCCATGCAGTTGGTACGATCATGGAAGGTGTTAACTGGGGTAAGAATGCGGTTACTTCTGCTCTGGAGCATCCGTCTGCTCATGATGCGGTTGAGTATTACTGTAAAAAGACCGGCAGAGAGTTCCGTGAGGTTCCGGCTAATAAGGTAACCGGTGGTCTTGATCCGGATGAGATCATGAAGTATGTGGATAAGGATACTGTTCTTCTCAGTATTATGGCTGCTTCCAATATTTCCGGTAATATCATGGATATCAAGGAGATCGCACGTCGTGCGAAAGAGATCAACCCGGATATCTACATTGTAAGTGATGCAGTTCAGCATGCTCCTCATGCAGTGATCGATGTTGAGGACTGGGATGTGGATGTCTGCAACTTTGCACCATATAAGTTCTTTGGTGTACGTGGCTGCGGTTATGCTTATGTTTCTGACCGTGTTGCTGTGATGCCGCATATCAAACTGACATGCAAGGATGATAATGTATGGGCTCTTGGTACTCCGGCTCCGGCTAACTTTGCGGCTATGATGGCGGTTATTGATTATGTTTGCAGTATCGGTAAGCATTTCCTGGGTGATTCTGCACAGAAATATAATAAGCGTGAGCTTTTTGTTGAGGGTATGAATCACATTCATCTTCAGGAGAGAGCGCTTCTATACCGTATGCTGGAAGGTACCGATAAGGTTCCGGGGCTTCGTCATATTCCGGGAGTTCAGGTTTATGTTGATATGGAGGATCTTACATACAAAGATCTTATCGTTGCTATGGGTATCGAGGGTATTGAGTACGCAGAGTGTGCAAGAAGATATCTGGAGCATGGTGTTACACTGTTCGAGCGTGTAAAGAGCAGCCCGTATTCCAAACGTATCGTAGAGACTCTTGGACTTGAAGGCGCACTTCGTGTTTCCCCGCTTCACTGCCACGGAACAGATGATATCGATAAATTCCTGAAGATCACTAAGGATATTGCTGAAGGTAAATAAAACAGAATAAGTTTTTGTAAAAAATGAAACAGGAACCGCTCTTTTCTCATGTTTTGGCATGGAAGAAAAGGGTGGTTTTTTTATAAGGATATTGGGGATTTTTCAGGGCAAGTGATAATAATATGGGATAAATGATAATCATATTGAATAAATGATATTCTGTGCAGGAAATTTCTGCTAAGATAGGATTATTAAAATATACAGTGGGAGGCAGAGATGAAAGAACTTCTTTTTGGGGCGGCTTATTATGATGAATACATGCCGTACGACAGACTTGATAAAGATATAGAGATGATGAAAAAAGCGGGGATCAATACGGTGCGTATTGCGGAGTCTACGTGGAGTACCTGTGAGCCGCAGGAAGGTGTGTTTGATTTTTCTCATGTGGAGCGTGTGATGGATGCCATGGAGGAAGCAGGGATCAATGTGATCATCGGAACGCCTACGTATGCAGTGCCTGCGTGGATGGTGAAAGCTCACCCGGATGTGATCGCCACAACGAAAAAAGGCGCAGGGATCTATGGTGCAAGACAGATCATGGACATTACCAATCCGGTGTATCTTTTTTATGCAGAGCGTGTGATCCGCAAGCTGATGGAGTTCAGTGCACACAAGAAATGTGTCATAGGTTTTCAGGTGGATAATGAGACAAAATATTACGGCACAGCAGGCAAAAATGTGCAGCTGGCTTTTGTGAAATATTTAAGAGAAAAATTTCATGATGATCTGGATGCCATGAACCATGAATTCGGGCTGGATTACTGGAGCAACCGGGTCGATGCATGGGAGGATTTTCCGGATGTAAGAGGAACCATCAACGGCAGTCTGGGAGCAGAGTTTGAGAAATTCCAGAGGACTCTGGTGGATAAATTCTTAAGCTGGCAGGCTGGGATCGTCAGTGAGTATAAGAGAGAAGATCAGTTTATTACCAATAATCTGGATTTTGAATGGAGAGGTTATTCCTACGGGGTGCAGCCGGATGTGAACCATCTTCATGCATCACAGGCCCTGACTGTTGCTGCAACAGATATTTACCATCCGTCACAGGACGATCTGACAGGAGCGGAGATTGCTTTTGGCGGGGATATGATCCGCAGTCTGAAGCATGATAATTATCTGGTGATGGAAACCCAGGCGCAGGGATTTCCGTGCTGGACACCGTATAAAGGACAGCTTCGGCTCTGTGCGTACAGCCATCTGGCATCCGGGGCTAATAGTGTGATGTACTGGCATTGGCATTCTATCCATAATTCATTTGAGACATACTGGAAGGGCCTTCTCAGCCATGATTTTGCGGAGAATGATACTTACCGGGAGGCTTGTATCATTGGAAAAGAATTTCAGGAAAAAGGCAGCCATCTGGTGAATCTCAGGAAGAAAAATAAAGTGGCAGTGATGGTGAGCAACGAGGCGCTGACTGCGCTGAACTGGTTTGGTATCCAGGCGACGTCCGGGGATAATGGTGAGATCCGCTACAATGATGTGGTGCGCTGGATCTATGATGCGCTGTATCGGATGAATGTAGAGTGTGATTTTGTATGGCCGGAATCTGAGAATCTTTCTGAATATAAGGCGATTTTTGTACCTGCGCTTTATGCTGCACCTGACAGCACTTTGGAGAGGCTGAATCAATATGTGAAAGATGGCGGCACTCTGGTTGTGACGTTTAAGAGTGGTTTTGCCAATGAGAATGTGAAGGTTCATGCGGATGCACAGCCGCATATCCTTAAGGATGCGCTGGGGATCAGCTATGATCAGTTCACGTTTCCGAGGGATGTAAAGCTGTCAGGGAAACTGTATGGTGAGGAAGGCACTGATGATTCTGTAAGGATCACAGATGCAGATATAAATTCTGATGATGCGGATTCGGCAGAGGTTGGAGAAGCCAGGGTTTTTATGGAACTTCTCAAACCGGAAGGAGCAGAGGTGCTTGCAGGATATGAACATTATAACTGGAAAGGATATGCTGCAATAACCCGAAATAAATATGGCGAAGGTACTGCATATTATCTGGGATGTATGACAGATGATAATACTCTTTATAAAGTGATAAAAGGTGCTCTTGGAAGTGCAGGTGTTGAATTATCTGGTTACAGCTATCCGGTAATTGTACGTGAAGGAACAAATGATTTTGGAAAAACTGTCCGGTATTTCCTGAATTATTCTGCAGAGGAACAGAAAGTTACTTATAAGTACGATGATGGAGAAGATGTGATTTCCAGTGAGGGAATTAAATCTGGTGAAGAGCTGAAGATTTCTGCCTGGGATATGCGGATTGTTGAGGCATAGTAACAGTTAGCGTTTGCAGGGAATATTTTGCGGGTTTTCCAGGGGAAAGTCACAAATTGGACAGCAATTAATAATATTGGGAAAAGGGGGCGCAAGCTCCCTTTTTGTGTACATGATAGGGGTTTCTTATGCTATACTGGAGTAAAAAAATGAAAGGGGTGTTATGGAATGGAAAAAATGAGCAGCATAATAAGGCGGGAATTCAAAAAAGGTGATGATATCCGCGATGCAGGTCTGACAGCTCCAGATGATGTGATACAATATAAAGATATTGCTTATGGAAAAGATTCTGCCATGCAGGTGCTGGATGTGTACCGCCCGAAGGATACAGAGGGAAGTCTGCCGGTAATCGTCAGCGTACATGGTGGCGGCTGGGTATATGGTGATAAAGAGCTGTATCAGTATTATTGCATGAGTCTTGCACAGAGAGGCTTTGCAGTGGTTAATTTCACTTATCGGCTGGCACCGGAGTATCAGTTTCCGGCACCTGTGGAAGATACGAACAGTGTTTTTGCATGGATTCTTGATAATAAAGATAAATATGGCATGGACGTGGAGAATCTTTTTGCAGTGGGCGATTCAGCTGGTGGACAGATCCTTTCGCTGTATGCAGATATCTGCACGAATGAGGAGTATGCAAAAGAATATGATTTCCAGGTACCTGAAGGCCTTAAGATAAAGGCTGTGGCCTTAAACTGCGGTCAGTATAACATGGAAGATACCAGCGATATGACCAGGCAGCTTATGGAGGAGTATCTTCCGGAAAAAGGAACTCAGGAAGAATTAAGAAGGATATCTTCTGATCTGTACATAACAGATCAGTTCCCGTCGGCGTATATTATGACTGCAGAAGGTGATTTTCTCCGTGAACAGGCACCATATATGTACGGGAAATTGAAAGAGAAAAATGTATTCTGTGAGCTTCATGAATACAGCAGTCCGAAGGAAAAGCTGATGCATGTTTTCCATCTCAATATGAGATCTGAGGATGCGAAGAGATGCAATGATGATGAGTGTGAGTTTTTCAGGAAATTTATTGGGAGGTGACAGGAAATGAAAAATATTCTTATCGTAGTAGACATGCAAAATGACTTTATTGACGGAACACTTGGCACAAAAGAGGCTGTTGCCATTGTGCCAAAGGTGGAGGAGAAGGTTCGAAATTTTGACGGAGAAGTATTTTTTACAAGGGATACCCATGAAACGTATTATCTGGAAACCCAGGAGGGAAAAAATCTTCCGGTTAAGCACTGTATCCGTGATACCGAAGGCTGGCAGATCCGAAAAGAGTTGGATGCACTGAGAAAAACAGAGCCGATCGACAAAGAGACTTTCGGCTCAACAGATCTGGCGGGCGAACTGGTTACACTTAATGAAGACCAGGGAATCGGAAGCATTACTCTTGTGGGACTTTGCACAGACATCTGTGTGATCTCCAATGCTCTTCTGATCAAGGCATCCCTTCCGGAAGTGCCGATCTGTGTTGATGCCACATGCTGCGCTGGCGTAACACTGGAGAGTCATGAGAATGCACTGAAAGCCATGGAGGCGTGCCAGATCAGGATTATCAGATAAAAATATATCTGACGAAAATTAAATATTTTTTTCAATAAATAAAACTATCCTGAACAAATTGCAAAGTTGAGAAGCTTTGTACCTGACAGGATAGTTTTATTTGCGTTAAAAGGCTGCGAAAAACATATTGAAATATGAAAGTGATGAATGAACAGGATACGCGGGCAGACGAGATGAGTGAAAAAGAACAGCTGAAATATACAGAATATTCTTATATAAGATACCGCATTAATGTGCGAAAGTTTATTTTTTTTGAAAAATGACAATAAAAATGTGGACAAAACCAAAAATAATGGTTAATATATACACATGCTCAAAAAACTAAATATAAAAACTATGCGAAATATATAATATAAAATCCACTATTGATAAAAAATATATAGATATATTTATAAAACAACATCGGGTATATCAATACAGGAAACAGTGGGGAAATAACGGGAGGGAGATATTATGTTGAAATTTTTCAAAGGAAAAGATAAAGGAAATGTAATTTATGCACCCTGCAAGGGAAGAGTGGTTCCCCTTGCGGAGGTTCCGGACCCGGTCTTTGCAGATAAGGTACTGGGTGACGGTTTTGCGTGATCCCGGCAGAGGGCAGGATATATGCTCCGGCAGACGGTGAGGTAGCAATGGTATTTGATACTCTTCATGCTGTTACGCTGACAAGCACTCAGGGAGCGGAAATACTGATACATATCGGACTGGATACAGTCACACTTAAGGGAGAACCCTTTAAAGCCCATGTTGCAGCAGGTGACAAGATTAAAAAAGGTGATCTTCTGATAGAGGCTGATCTGGACAAAATTGAGAAAGCCGGTTTAAATACAATTATCCCGGTTCTGATCTGCAACACAGATGATTACGGAAAGATAAGCCTCCAGAAGGAGGGGGATGTTTCGGCGGATGAAGCCGTCCTCAAGCTTTCATGATCATCTTCATGCAGCTGACAGGCTTATAGCAGCCCGGAGATAGTAGCAATTTTCGGGGTGTTATAACCGGAGTGATCCGGTCAAATATATTTATTTTAAGGGAGGGGAAATATATGAAATTTCTTCAAAAACTGGGAAAAGCGTTAATGCTTCCAGTGGCAGTACTGCCAATCTGTGGTATCCTCATGGGTATCGGATACAGGTTATGTCCGGCAACCATGCAGGGTGGAGACATTCACGGCGCAGCCAATCTGATCGGTCTGTTTTTGGTTAAGGCAGGCGGAGCGCTGATCGACAACATGGCGATCCTTTTTGCTATCGGTGTTGGTGTCGGTATGTCAGAAAAGAATGACGGAACCGGCGGAATTGCTGCACTTGCATCCTGGCTGATGCTCACAACACTTCTTTCTACAGGATTTGTTACAACCATCATTCCATCAATCGCTGACAGTGCAACAAAAACTCTTGCATTTGACAAAATTGCGAATCCTTTTATCGGAATCCTTGCCGGTATCATCGGATCTACATGCTATAACAAATTCAAGAGCACCAAGCTTCCTGACTGGCTGTCATTCTTCAGCGGCAAGCGTTGCGTAGCGATCATCGCAGGAGTGGTTTCCATTATCGTATCTGTTGTATTACTGTTTGTATGGCCATTACTTTTCAGCGCACTTGTAGCATTAGGAAAAGCGGTTGCAGGTATGGATGTTGTTGGTGCAGGTATCTATGCATTCCTGAACCGTCTGCTGATTCCTACCGGATTACATCACGCACTGAACAATGTATTCTGGTTTGATACCATTGGACTTGGTGATCTTCAGCGCTTCTGGGCAGGTGAAACCTCTGCAGATGTATCCTGGAGCCTTGGAATGTACATGTCCGGATTCTTCCCATGTATGATGTTTGGTATTCCTGGTGCAGCACTTGCAATGGTTAAATGTGCGAAACCTGCAAAGAAAAAAATCGCGATCGGTCTTGTTGCATCTGCAGCAATCTGTGCATTTATCTGTGGTGTAACTGAGCCGTTCGAGTTTGGATTTATGTTCCTTGCTCCTGGCCTCTATGTGATCTATGCATTACTTTACGGTATCTTTACCATGATCACAGTTGCTCTTGGATTCCGTGCAGGCTTCAGCTTCTCCGCTGGTGCGATGGATTTACTTTTCTCATCCTCACTTCCGGCAGCACAGAAGACATGGCTCATCCTTCCTCTTGGAATTGCAGCATTCATCGTATTCTATGTTGTATTCCTTTTTGCCATCAAGAAATTTGATCTGAAGACTCCGGGAAGAGAAGACGATGACGATCTTGAGGCAGAGAAGAATATCGAGCTTGCAAATGATGATTATACTGCTATTGCCGCAAAAATCCTTGAAGGCTGTGGCGGAAAAGAGAACATCACAAGCATTGATAACTGCATCACAAGACTGAGACTTGAGGTTAAGGATATTACAGCTGTAAATGATAAAGTGATCAAATCTGCAGGTGTTGCAGGCGTGATCAAACCTGGAAAAACTTCTGTACAGGTTATCATCGGAACCAAGGTTCAGTTTGTTGCAGATGCATTTTCTGCGCTTTGTAAATAATGGCTTTTTTGGAGTCAGGTATTTGTTAAAATAATTATGGGGCAGCAGCAGAACTGTGAAAACGGTTCTGCTGCTGTTTTTTTGTATACCTTATATTGACCGATACTTTCAAAAAGCGTACAATGTTACTTCGATAAAAAGCAACCGGTCAGTGCGTTTACAATTGCAATATTTCTACAGGGGGAATGAAGTTAATGAAATCCTGCATATTTCACAAAAAATATCTTTTAGCCGGCATATATATTATTTTTGTTCTGTTTACCTGCTGTAATTCCCGATTTTATCATACACCGCTGGCAAAAATATGTTCCGTAACAGAAAAACAGACTCTGAGCAGAGAAGGAACTAGGGGCTCAAAAGAATATTACTATACTCAGAATATTACGGCACGGATATTAAACGGTTCGCATAAAGGGGAAAAAATAACGGTCTCTAATGAATATACATCTTCTCAGGTTCAGACCAAGAAATATCATAAAGGAGACACCGTTCTTTTAAGCGGTTCAAAGGAAAGCCCCGGAAAAACGATACGTTCTGTAAAAAGGGATGGGTATCTGGCATTACTGGCAGGAGGATTATTTTTTCTTCTGATCTGCATTACAGGAAAGCAGGGATTTTACACGATCATATCACTGATACTGAATACAGTCATATTTGCGTATGGATTTCAGGCTTTTACAGAAGGGAAAAATATTTTAAATATCTGTAATGTCATCGCAGTTCTTTTTTCATTGACTACATTGATCTGCTTAAATGGAATTCATAGAAAAACATTTTCCTCAGTTCTTTCAACACTGTGTGTTCTGTTTCTGATCATGGCATTGTTTGAATTTTCTATTTATATGTACGGAGATCTGGATTATTCCAATCTGGAATACCTTGGAAGTACAGGCAATTCAGCAGATATATTCTGGGCAGATATTATGCTGACAGGACTTGGTGCAATTATGGATGTGACGGTGACGATCAGCGCAGCAGTAGGAGAGATCGTGCGGAAAAATCCATCGGTTTCTCTGAAAAGACTGATACATTCCGGTCGTGAAATCGGATATGATATTATGGGAACCATGATAAATGTACTGCTGTTTGTTCTGGCAAGCGGCATGATTCCCATGTTCATACTTAAGATGAATAATGATATAAGCTTTATAACGATCGTGAGATACCACATTCCATATGATATCTGTCGTTTTCTGATAGAAAGTATTGGAATTGTACTGGCAATACCGGTATCTGTTTTTATTGCTTCAGCGATTATGAAAATACCATCACGGAAAAGGGGTGTCGGAGAATGATCATTTTTCTTGCATTGATTTTAATTTTTCTGGTGATCTTGATTGGCGGAGAGCGTGGAGCCATGTCAATTATGACACTGGCGGGGAATATTGTAATTTTGTTTTTTTCAATTATGCTGATGTCTGCCGGTTTTCCTGTACTGCTCCTGATATTGGTGGCAGGTGCAGGTGTCTGTTATATTTCTCTGTTTTATCAGAACGGAAATAATCCAAAGACGCGGGCGGCTTTTCTGGCTACACTGCTGGTAATGTTACTTTTGTTTATTCCGATTTATATTATCACATGGAGATCAGGAAGTTACGGGTTAAATGAACTGCAGATTTCGGAAGACGATTTTATGTATTATTACAGTACGGATCTTCATATTAACATGCTTCATGTAGGAATATTTGTAACTGTTTTCAGTACTCTTGGGGCTGTTATCGATACAGCATTATCTGTAACATCTTCTGTATATGAAGTCTGGACTCATAAAAACAGTCTGACAGCGAAAGAGCTTACAGCTTCCGGCTATCAGGTTGGGAAAGAAATTATCGGTACAACTGTAAATACGCTGCTGTTTGCTTATCTTGGAGGAACTATTTTATTATTTTCATACATTCAGACACAGCAATATACCCTGGAGATCATTCTTAATTCCCAGTTCCTATTCCAGGATGTTGCAGTCATGCTATCTGGTGCGGTAGCCTGCCTTATTACCGTCCCGGTATCGATCGGATGTATTATTCGACAGATTCACCGTACTGATTCGGAAGAAAAATCTGAAGTTATATAATAGCGTTAAAAAACAGTCAGATCTGTCGTAAATGTCGTAAATTTGTGGTCAAAAAATGATAAGAAATGGAGAGTGCTAATAATATGAATGCAGGCTACGAAGTGACTGCGTTCATGAGCAAGCAGCGAAGCGGATTGCGAATGTCCACTGTTATGACGTATACAAAGGTAAATGGATACCTGATTCCGAATCTCACTTATAAATCCGGTGAGCAGATGGAGCAACTTGGCAAATATGGATTCTTGCGCAGAGATTATCTGAAGAATCATAAAAATTCTCTGTATCAGGTGATGCTTCTGCAGGATACTATTGGAAAGCACCTTCTGGAAGTAGACAAGGCAGCCAGAGAACGGGAAGAAGTGGTCCTGAAACATAAAACGATTTCCAGAAGATTTTTGTTTTCAGCTTACAACAGAAGAAGCAGAATCTTTGAAGTGCCAATCTGGCACCTCAAAAATACAAGAGTCAGGAAAAAAGGATGGACGAGGTGGCAGACGTACGCTACCGTATGTATTTACAGAGCAGGGAATATCAATGCTAGCCAGTGTATTACATAGTGAGGTAGCAATCAATGTAAGCATAGGTATTATGCGGGCATTCGTAGAAATGAGACGGTTTATAGCCAATAATGCACTTTTGTTTGAAAGGATTAGTAACGTTGAGTTAAAACAACTTGAATATCAGAAAAAGACAGATGAAAAGCTGGAGCAAATTTTTGAGTACATATCAGATCATGAGGAGTCTAATCAAAAGATATTTTTTGATGGTCAGATATATGATGCGTTCAGTTTACTAATAGGACTGATTCAGAAGGCAGAAACGGAAATTGTTCTGGTAGATGGATATGTGGATGTAGGAACATTAAATATTTTGTCAAAGAAGAAAGAAAATGTGGCGGTGACAGTTTATACACTGCAACGGACAAAATTATCTCAAACAGATATAGATAACTTTAATGCACAGTATCCTAAACTGGATGTGAAGTACACAAGAGCATTTCATGATCGTTTTTTAACCGAATCAAGTAAGTCCCCTGCTTCAATTGCGAGGAGCAATAAGCAGTGGGTGGGACTTACTTGTATCAGGAGGGGTACAAGCCCCTCCTGATAAACTGCGGAGCAGT
>NZ_QRNF01000032.1 GCF_003474435.1 Ruminococcus sp. AF46-10NS | reverse complement strand
AAGAGAAGGATAATCGATAAAACTTTGTGAGAAAATTAAGTTTCTCGAGAAACCTGTTGATTTTCGATAAATCGGAATATACTAATTTTAGATAAAAGTAGTGATATAGGCGATAAAACTTTGTGAGAAAATTAAGTTTCTCGAGAAACCTGTTGATTTTCGATAAATCGGAATATACTAATTTTAGATAAAAGTAGTGATATAGGCGTAAAATATATCAAAATGCTAGATGACTTTAATGAAGACAGAGAAAAATTGCATTTTGGTATAAAACAAGAAAAACACTGCTATTTATGCAAGCATAAAGCTATGTTAAAATAGCTTTCAGAAAAAAGAAACCTGAGAATAAGTATTGGAGAACCCGAAATAACCATTTCAGCTAAAACGGGTGATATCCGACTTATCAAATAAAGGGAAAAGGAAGGAGCATAACAAGATGCGCAACAGAAGTAAATGGATCCTCTGTATGGGACTTGCCTTTACCATGGCAGCTTCCGTTACATTGAGCGGATGCAGCACAGGTAAAAAGGACAGCGGAAAGACAGAGATTGAACTTGTGCAGTATAAACCGGAAGCGGTTAAGGCATTTGAAAAACTGGAAGAAAAATTCAATGCCACTCATGATGATATCCATCTCACCATCGAATCACCAAACGATGCTATGACTGTATTGAAAACCAGATTTATCCGTGAGGATAATCCGGATATCATCGGAATCGGAGGCGATGTAAACTTTTCCAATTTTATTGATTCTGATATGCTGATGGATATTTCCGATTATCAGGGACTGGATTCGATCAAAGATGCATATAAAGAGATTGATAAAGCACTGGAATTTGTTCCGGAAGACGGAGTTTACGCTGTTCCTTATGTGGCAAATGCTGCCGGAATCCTTTACAACCGTGAACTTTTCAAGGAGCATGGCTGGCAGATCCCGACTACATGGGATGAATTTATGAGCCTTTGCCAGGAAATCCAGGATGCAGGTATCCAGCCACTTTATTTCGGATTTAAAGATACCTGGACCTGCCTTGCACCGTGGAATTCTATTGCAGTAGATCTTGCACCATCTGATGTATGCCGTCAGGTAAATCAGGGAAACACTACTTTCGAAAAAGAATATAAGGAAGTAGCAGACCGTATGCTGGAGCTTATCCAGTATGGACCGGAGGATCCCTTTGCCTATGATTACAATGGAGCCTGCACCGCTTTTGCAAAAGGAGAGGCTGCCATGTATCCCATCGGAAGCTATGCGATCCCGCAGATCCAGAGTGTAAATCCGGATATGGATATCGATTCTTTTGTGACACCGGCAAGCAATGATCCGTCAGAAAACAAACTGAATTCCGGAGTTGACCTTCAGTTCTGTGTGATGAATGACTGTGAGAATAAGGAAGCTGCCTATGAAGTGCTGGATTTCCTTCTTGAGGATGAGAATATACAGACATATCTGGATGACCAGAAGGCAGTTCCCTGTAAGGAGGGTGATTTCACACTTCCTTCTACTCTGGATGGTATGAAGGAATACATAGAAGAGGGAAGGATGGCCGATTACCAGGATCATTATTATCCTACAGAGATGGCTGTGGATGCACAGATCCAGACCTTCCTGATGAAAAAGGATAAAGATGCATTCCTGAAAAAATTTGATACAGACTGGACAAGATATAACCGTGACATTATCCGTAAAGTACAGGATTATGAGAAGAAAAACGGGGAAGGAGAGAAATGATCATGGGAAAAAAATCTATGAGTGGAAGAAAGATGACCTTTCTTCTGATCACCATTCCGATCGTGGCATTATTTTTCTGCTTTAACACACTGCCTCTGATCAAGGGTGTGATCTACAGCTTTACAAACTTTAAAGGCTATGGAAGCTATGATTGGGTAGGGCTTCGAAACTATAAGGATCTTTTTACAGACAGCCGTGTTGGCGGTTCCTATCTGTTTACCTTTAAGCTGGCCATCGTGGCAACCATTGTAACAAATGTACTCAGCCTGATCCTAGCACTTGGACTGAACAGCAAGATCCGATTCAAGAGTGCACTGCGTGGAGCTTATTTTATTCCGAATGTACTTGGTGCACTGGTCGTAGGATATATTTTCAATTATTTCTTTACATATATCCTGCCTGCATTCGGAAAGATGATCGGAAATAAAGCATTATCTTCCAGCATGCTTTCCAGTACGAGCCTTGCATGGGTAGCCATTGTGATCGTTTGTGCATGGCAGTCCATCGCAATGAATACCATTATCTATATTTCGGGCCTCCAGACAGTGCCGGAGGATGTATACGAGGCAGGAGCTATTGACGGTGCTACCGGATTCAGTAAGTTCCGTTACCTGACATTCCCACTGATCGTTCCGTTTTTCAGTATCAACATGGTTCTCTGTGTGAAAAACTTCCTGATGGTATTTGATCAGATCATGGCTTTGACAAAGGGTGGTCCTGCACAGAGTACAGAATCTATTTCCTATCTGATCTATAACAATGGTATGAGTGGCGGTCAGTTTGGATTCCAGAGCGCTAATGCGGTTATATTCTTTATTGTGATCGTGATCATTTCTGCAGCGCAGTTGACTATCACAGGGAAAAAGGAGGAGCAGCTGTAATGAAAACGAAAGTAAGAGAAAAAGCGAACTGGCCGGTTACGATTCTTCTGATCCTCGGCCTTATCACAGTGGTATTTCCGCTTTATATGACAATTGTGATCGCATTCAAGCAGCCGACAGAGATGACCAACAGTGTAGCCGGGATCCTGTCTCTGCCACAGAAATTCAGTCTTGCCAATTTTAGGGAAGCTATGGAGGTAACAGACTTCTGGCATTCTCTTGGAAACAGTGTGATGATTACTGTGATAACAGTGGTTCTTGCTATTGTAATTCATTCACTTTTAGGTTATGCTATAGCCAGAAACAAGAGAAGTAAATTTTATAAATTTATCTATCTTTATGTAGTAAGCGGTATGTTTGTTCCGTTTGCTATCCTGATGATGCCGCTTGTAAAGCAGACTGCTGAGATGGGGCTTGATAACAGAGCCGGTGTGATCATTCTTTATACGGTATTTTATATGCCAATGAACGTGCTTCTTTACTCCGGATATCTGACAAACATTCCAATGGCCCTTGAGGAGGCTGCCTGTGTGGATGGAGCCAGTACCTGGAAAACATACTGGAAGATCATTTTCCCGATCATGAAGCCGATGCATGCCACAGTGGCAGTTCTGACAGCACTTGGAACCTGGAATGATGTTATGACTCCGCTGGTTATCATGTCCGGATCTACGGGTGGAACCACTTTGCCTCTGGCACAGCTGAATTTCCAGACCCAGTTCGGAACAAACTATAACCTTGCGTTTGCCTCTTATCTGCTTGCACTGCTTCCGATCCTTCTGTTTTATCTGATCTGCCAGAAGCACATTTTAAATGGTGTTGTAAACGGTGCCGTAAAATAAAAACACGAGAAAAAGGAGGATTCACATATGGGAATCATCTACTGCGAGAAAGACAGAACATTTACATTACAGACAAAAGAGACCACATATCAGATGCAGGTGGATCAGTACGGATTTCTTCTTCATCTCTACTATGGCAAAAAGGCAGAGGGATGCATGGATTATCTTCTGACCTATTACGACAGAGGCTTTTCCGGAAATCCTTATGATGCGGGAACAGACAGAACCTATTCCATGGACTCTCTTCCACAGGAACTTTCCTGCTATGGAAACGGAGATTTCCGCAGTGCATCCCTGATGCTGGAAAACGGTGACGGAAGCATGAGCTGTGATATGCGTTACAGGAGTTATACCATCCGTGACGGCAAATACAGCCTTCCGGGTCTTCCGGCTGTTTATGCAGACAATGATGAGGCACAGACTCTTGAGATCGTACTGGAGGATCCTGTTACCGGCGTGGAAGCCATGCTTCTTTATGGTGTGCTTCCGGAGCTGGATATCATTACAAGAAGCGTCTATATCCGCAATCAGAGCAGTGAGAAGATTTATGTGAACAAGGTGATGTCCGCAGAGCTTGATTTTCTTTACGGAGATTATGACCTGCTTACTTTTTACGGAAGACATGCCATGGAGCGAAATCTGCAGAGAGTACCGGTGCTCATGGAAGTCAGATGATCGGCAGTGTCCGTGGCACATCCAGCCATCAGTATAATCCGATGATGATCCTGGCAGAGAAGGACACAACAGAGGATAATGGAGGCTGCTATGCTATGTCCTTTGTATATAGTGGAAATTTCCAGGGTGAGGTTCTTAAAGATCAGTACAATCAGACAAGAATGCTCCTTGGTGTACAGGAGGAGTGCTTCCGGTATCCGCTGGAAGCCGGGGAGACCTTCTATGCACCTGAGGTGATCTTAAGCTACACAGATCAGGGAATGAACCGTCTTTCTCAGAATTTGCACAGCTGCATCCGTCATCATATCTGCCGTGGTAAATATAAGACAGAGGTCCGTCCGGTGCTGGTAAACAGCTGGGAGGCAGCATATTTTGATTTTACAGGGGAGACTTTATATAATTTGGCAAAAGAGGCAAAGAGTCTTGGTATTGATATGCTGGTTCTGGATGATGGCTGGTTTGGAAAACGTGATGATGACAACAGTGGTCTTGGGGACTGGTATGTCAACGAAGCCAAGCTTGGAGAGACTCTCGGCGGACTTGTAAAGAGAGTCAATGACCTTGGTGTGAAATTCGGTATCTGGATCGAGCCGGAGATGATCTCCGAGGACAGTGATCTTTACCGTGAGCATCCGGACTGGGCACTCACAATTCCGGGAAGAAAACCCGTAAGATCCAGAAATCAGCTGGTACTTGATTTCTCCAGAAAAGAAGTTGTAGACGGAATTTTCGGACAGATCAGCGCAGTATTGGATAATGCCAACATTGAGTACGTTAAATGGGACATGAACCGAAGCCTGATGGATGTATTTTCCGTAATGACCAAGGATCAGGGACGTGTAATGTATGATTATGTCCTGGGATTGTACGATTTTCTGGACCGTATGGTGAATCGCTATCCGGATCTTCTGATCGAGGGCTGCAGTGGCGGCGGCGGAAGATTTGACGCAGGTATGCTGTATTACACACCGCAGATCTGGTGCAGCGACAACTCCGATGCTATTGACAGGCTTCGGATCCAGTATGGCACTTCCTTCGGATATCCGGTATCGGCCATGGGAGCACATGTATCTGCAGTGCCGAACCATCAGACAGGAAGGATCACTCCGTTACATACCAGAGGCGTGGTTGCTATGTCCGGAACCTTTGGCTATGAGCTGGATCTTCTGAAGCTTACTGAGGAAGAAAAAGACGAGGTTCGAAGCCAGATCAGGGAATTCCGCAAATATGCACCACTGATCCAGAATGGACGGTATTATCGTCTGACAGATCCGTTTAAGAGCGAGATCTGTGCGTGGGAGATCGTTGGAAATTCTCAGGAAGAAGTTCTTCTCAATGTTGTCATGGAAGAGATCCATGGAAACATGACTGTGAATTATGTGCAGCTTCGTGGCCTTGAGGAAACTGCAATGTACAAAGAACAGTCTACAGGAAAAGTCTATTCCGGTGCTGCACTGATGCATGGCGGAATGCCGCTTCCTGCAGAGTTTGGGGAGTACAGAGCTTATCAGTATCATTTTGTGAGAGAATAAGAGCGTATTGAGACAGTAAGATAAATAAAAAAATCCGTCATACAGATAGCTGAAATAGCCGATGTATGGCGGATTTTTTATACCATAGCTCAGTGTACGGTAATCTGATAGCTCCTGATAAATTCCTCGTCCGGCTTCAGCACATTGGTATTTGCTTTTTCAGAAAGCGGTTTTTCAAAACCACAGTCATCACAGCGTCCCATCCATGGCTCCAGGCATACGAAAGGTGCACCAGGAACTGACCAGATACCGAAATTAGGGAATCCCTCACTGGTAAGTGTCAAGTACGGAGAACCGTCCGGGAAGAGAATGCCGGCTTTCTGGATCTGGCCGTTGTCAAAAACAAGGGCGTCTTTATCAAACATATGGGGATCAATGGCGCAGGTTCCGTTTTCGAGAGGGAGGGTATGTGGCTCATCGGCAATGACAGTTCCTACGGAGGTATCGATCAGAAGATAGGTAAGAGCGTCCTGTTCTTCAAAAGCAAGACGGTAATCGCTCTGTGATTCGCCCTCACGTACAGGAACGCGGAATGCCGGATGACCGCCGATGGTAAAATACATGGTTTCAGAATCTTTATTAACTACTTCCCAGCATACATCCAGATCATGCTCCTTCAGAGTGTAGGTGATCTTCAGAGCAAAGGCAAACGGATAAACCTTCAGGGTTTCTTCAGAGGACTTCAGGACAAAGGTCAGGGAGGCGTCCGTGATATCTGTGCAGATGAATTCACTGTCTCTTGCAAATCCGTGCTGTCTGGAAGGATATTCCTTTCCGTTCAGACGCCAGATATCTTTATAATTGCGGCCTACATTAGGAAAAAGCACCGGCGCATGACGTTTCCAGTAAGCCGGATCTGCCTGCCAGAGAACTTCGCGGTCATTTACTTTGTCGTAGATACCGGTAAGCTCGGCACCGTGGTCAGAAACGGAAATCTTAAGAAAACTGTTTTCAATTGTTCGTGTCATGATAAACCTCCTGTATGACAGCATTCAGGCAATATTACTTCGGAATTGCTGTATGTTTTTTTCTATTTTAGCACATTTTACAGACGATAACGAGAAAAATACAATCCATGAAAAATATAACTGGAAAATCTGTCAGATTTACCAAGAGAAATTGCTGTTTTTTGGAAGAATAACCTTGACTAATGAAGGATAAATCTATACAATAATTATGTGCGTAGAAAACATAATTTTTTTATGTTTTAAAGAACAATAATTAGGAGGAAAATGTAAAATGGCAAAATGGGTTTACATGTTTACAGAAGGTAATGCTACTATGAGAAATCTTCTGGGTGGCAAAGGTGCCAACCTTGCTGAGATGACAAACCTCGGTCTTCCTGTACCGCAGGGCTTCACAATCACAACAGAGGCCTGCACACAGTACTACGAGGATGGCAGATCCATCAACGATGAGATCATGGCTCAGATCATGGAAGCAATTACCAAGATGGAAGGAGTTACCGGTAAGAAATTCGGTGACAAAGAAAATCCTCTGCTTGTATCCGTTCGTTCTGGTGCGAGAGCATCTATGCCTGGTATGATGGACACAATCCTCAACCTTGGTTTAAATGAAGAAGTTGTTAACACTCTTGCTGAGAAATCCGGCAATGAGCGTTGGGCTTGGGACTGCTACAGAAGATTCATCCAGATGTATTCTGACGTAGTTATGGAAGTTGGTAAGAAATACTTCGAGGAGCTCATCGATGAGATGAAGACCAAGAGAGGTGTTAAGCAGGACGTTGAGCTTACAGCTGCTGACCTGCATGAGCTTGCTGACCAGTTCAAAGCTGAGTATAAATCCAAAATCGGTGCTGATTTCCCAACTGATCCGAAGGAGCAGCTGGTAGGCGCAATCAAAGCCGTATTCCGTTCCTGGGACAACCCACGTGCGAACGTATATCGTCGTGACAACGATATCCCATATTCCTGGGGTACAGCTGTTAACGTACAGATGATGGCATTCGGTAACATGGGTGATGACTGTGGTACAGGTGTTGCCTTCACACGTGACCCTGCTACAGGTGCTAACGGTCTGTTCGGTGAGTTCCTTACCAATGCACAGGGCGAGGACGTAGTTGCTGGTGTTCGTACACCTATGCACATCTCCGAGATGGAGCAGAAGTTCCCGGAAGCATTCGTACAGTTCAAACAGGTTTGCGAGACTCTTGAGAAACATTACAGAGATATGCAGGATATGGAGTTTACTGTAGAGCATGGTAAACTGTATATGCTTCAGACACGTAATGGTAAGAGAACTGCACAGGCTGCTCTTAAGATCGCTTGTGACCTCGTTGATGAGGGAATGAGAACTGAGGAAGAGGCTGTTGCAATGATCGATCCTCGTAACCTTGATACACTTCTTCATCCGCAGTTCGATGCAGCTGCTCTTAAAGCTGCTACACCGATGGGTAAAGGTCTTGGTGCTTCTCCAGGAGCTGCTTGCGGTAAGATCGTATTCTCTGCAGAGGACGCTGTTGAGTGGGCTGCAAGAGGAGAGAAAGTTGTTCTTGTTCGTCTTGAGACATCCCCAGAGGATATCACAGGTATGAAAGCTGCTCAGGGTATCCTGACAGTTCGTGGTGGTATGACATCTCACGCAGCTGTAGTTGCTCGTGGTATGGGATCCTGCTGTGTATCCGGATGCGGCGATATCGCTATGGATGAGGAGAACAAGAAATTCACACTTGCTGGTAAAGAGTTCCATGAAGGAGATGCAATCTCCATTGATGGTACAACAGGTAACATCTATGACGGACTTATCCCGACTGTAGATGCTAAGATCGCTGGTGAGTTCGGACGTATCATGGGATGGGCTGACAAGTACAGAACAATGAAAGTTCGTACAAACGCTGATACTCCTGCTGATGCTAAGAAAGCTCGTGAGCTTGGTGCAGAGGGAATTGGTCTTTGCCGTACAGAGCATATGTTCTTCGAGGGCAACAGAATTGATGCATTCCGTGAGATGATCTGCTCTGAGACAGTAGAGGAGAGAGAAGCAGCACTTGCTAAGATCCTTCCGGAGCAGCAGGGAGACTTCGAGAAACTCTATGAGGCACTTGAAGGAAATCCTGTAACAATTCGTTTCCTTGATCCGCCACTTCATGAGTTCGTTCCTACAGAGGAAGAGGACATCAAGAAACTGGCTGATGCTCAGGGCAAGACTGTAGAGCAGATCAAGACAATCATCGCTTCCCTTCACGAGTTCAACCCGATGATGGGACATCGTGGATGCCGTCTTGCTGTTACTTATCCAGAGATTGCTAAGATGCAGACAAGCGCTGTTATCCGCGCAGCTATCAACGTTAAGAAGAATCATCCGGATTGGAACATCAAACCGGAGATCATGATTCCGCTTGTTGGTGACATCAAAGAGCTTAAATATGTTAAGAAATTCGTTGTAGAGACAGCAGATGCTGAGATCAAAGCAGCAGGTTCTGACCTTGAGTACGAGGTTGGTACTATGATCGAGATCCCGAGAGCAGCTCTTACAGCTGATGATATCGCTAAAGAGGCTGACTTCTTCTGCTTCGGTACAAACGACCTTACACAGATGACATACGGATTCTCCCGTGATGACGCTGGTAAGTTCCTTAACGCATACTATGATGCTAAGATCTTCGAGAACGATCCATTTGCTAAACTTGATCAGGTTGGCGTTGGTAAGCTCATGAAGATGGCAATCCAGCTTGGAAAACCGGTTAACCCGAAACTTCACGTAGGTATCTGTGGTGAGCACGGTGGAGATCCGTCTTCCGTAGAGTTCTGCAACGAGATCGGACTTGACTATGTATCCTGCTCACCGTTCCGTGTACCGATCGCTCGTCTTGCAGCAGCACAGGCAGCAATCGCTAAAAAGAACGCCTAAGCTAAATAAAATCGTTCTGATGTAAATCAGAATATGAGAGGCCCTGACGGTCTGGAGTTTTCCAGACTGTCAGGGCTTTTTGCAGATATTTGATAGTACACGACTTCTCGCATGAAATTAAATTGAACCAAAGAAGCGTTATAGTTTAACTGTGAATGTCTGAATAATTATCATAACGAAATAAGCCTTCACCTGCTGATACTGTTCTGTGATATGAACAGAATGATCATCAGATGAAGCTTATTGTCTGATTAAGATTCAGTTAAAACAATTTACGGGATGCAGATTCCTTATTTATAAACGGCCCTGCATAGGTAAGGACATCTCTATGCTCACCAGAGAAATCCTGGTTAAAAATTATCGGAGAACCATCCGGATTTTCATATTTCTGTTCCGGTTCAAAAGCTATTCCAAGAGTTTCTGTGGAGATAATGCCGTCAGCATTTTCCGGGAGAAAATCATAGAGATTGGTATGAAGATACCAGCCACCGTCTTTTTGCTCCAGGGAGATGCTGACAGTATTTTCTGTGTCTGAAATGGCATCGGATTCTTTTTTCCAGGGGCGTGCACCGTTGAAATAGCAGTTGCCGGACGCCCACACAGGAAGGTGTTCATAATAGAGATCACCCACATCAGATCCCATTCCGCAGTAGCCCTCGAAATTCTTTTTCCATTGTTCAAAAGTCGGATATTCATCATATGGAGAAGTACCGGTGATCATATTGCAGTTATCCCACATGTTGCCGTCGCTTCCCATAAGTTCAGATAATGCTTTCATGCAGGAACGGATTTTTTACCTGCTCAAGGTCTGTGACTTCGTACATGGATTTTTCATCAAGAAAAACATCTCCTGTGTGCGCGATCATGGAAGCAATGAACCAGTCACCGGACACCAGGGTGGTGAAGGGATTGTAATCACTGAAAACTCCGTTTGGGATCGTTGCTTTCCATATATTTCCTTCTACATGGGACCAGCTTTTTACAGGTTCGCTGCCCGTGATATGAGCCTGACCTTTTTGGGCGGAGCGGTAGGTGATCCATTTGGTGGCAGTTCCGGAATTGCGCGGATCAACAGCCTCCCTGTAGATACCAGGTGCAACAAGAACTTCATCACCTGGAAGAGCTTTTGCGGCAGCTTCTGAAATAGTTTTGAATGGGGATCTTTCGGTTCCGTCACCTGGACGGAGAGCAGAACCATCAACATAAATTATCATTTTCAAACCCTCCCGATCATTAGTATATAAAGAATTATATCAGAAAATGTGAAATGCAGGAACTTGTTTCCGGTGGTTTACGAAGAAAAAAAATCATGGTATCATATGTACATGATAAAAATGTGCAGTGAGAGAACATAATTATAAAGGAGACATTATGAACCAGGAATCACAGACACCGCACAAGAGACGTGTGCGTTATAAAGGAAAATACCCGAAGAAATTCGAGGAGAAATATAAAGAGCTTCAGCCTGAGAAGTATAAGGATACCATTGAACATGTGATCAGCAAGGGCAACACACCTGCGGGAATGCACATTTCCATTATGGTAAAAGAGATCATTGATTTTCTGGATATCAGGCCGGGGCAGATTGGATTTGATGCGACACTTGGCTATGGCGGTCATACGAAAGCTATGCTGGAATGTCTGAAAGGTCAAGGACATATATATGCCACAGATGTGGACCCGGAAGAATCAGCTAGGACGAAGAAACGTCTGGCAGATCTGGGATTCGGGGAAGATATGCTGACGGTGAAGCTTCAGAATTTCTGTACTATTGATGAGATTGCAAAAGAAGCAGGCGGTTTTGACTTTATCCTTGCAGATCTTGGAGTATCTTCCATGCAGATCGACAATCCCAGGAGAGGTTTTTCCTTCAAGGTGGACGGTCCGTTGGACTTAAGGCTGAACCAGGAGGCAGGAATCAGTGCAGCAGAGCGTCTGGATACGATTTCCAGAGAGGAACTTGCAGGAATGCTGGATGAGAATTCCGATGAGCCTTACTGCGAGGAGATCGCCAAAGCAATCACCGATGAGATCCGAAGAGGAAACCGAATAGATACCACTACTAAACTCCGCGAAGTCATCGAAAGAACATTATCCTTCCTTCCGGAGAAGGAGCGGAAAGACACTGTGAAAAAAACATGCCAGAGAGTTTTTCAGGCTCTGCGTATCGATGTAAACCGGGAATTCGAAGTTCTTTATGAATTCATGGAGAAACTTCCGGGAGTGCTGAAACCAGGTGGAAGAGTGGCAATACTTACTTTCCATTCAGGAGAGGATAAGCTGGTAAAGAAAGCCTTGAAACAGGGGTATAAAGAAGGTATTTATTCCGATTACGCTAAAGATGTGATCCGTCCGTCTGCCTTGGAGTGTGCCCAGAACGGCAGAGCCAGATCAACGAAGATGCGCTGGGCGATAAAAGCATAAAGGATGATCCATAAGCCATGGCAAAAAGATGTGCCATGGCTTATGCTTTGAAGAAATTACAAATTCCTGGTTTGTATTTTAGAATAATTCCATTCAAATTGAAAAATCATTGTGTTATCATGTTAAACAATTACGGTGACTCAGAAACATTACAGATCAGATAAAGGTTTTTCGGGACACTACGAATTGGAAAGGAAAAAAACATGAATATCACACTTGAAACAGCAGCAGATAAGCTGGTAAAAGAAATTTTCGGTGTAAAATCCGGAGAAACCGTGATCATCACAGCAGATGATGATTCGGATGCATCTGTTGTAGAAGCAGTAAAAAGCAGTGCGAAAAATGCAGGTGCACATGCTATGGTAATTTCAGTGCCCACACCAGGGGGAGTGGGAAAAGCAGCAGATCCGGATCTTCCGGTCGATGCGTTAAGCGCAGCACTTCTTTGTGCAGATGTATGGATCGAGTTCAATCATCAGTGGCTTCTTTATTCCACACCGTTTGAGCGTGCAGAGGCAGAGAATAAAAAAATGCGTTACATGTGCCTGGTAGATTTCAATCCGGATCTGATGATTCGTACTATCGGCAATGTGGAGACAGAACAGCTGAAAAAATTCATGCTTGCTATCACTGAAAAAACAAAAAATGCGAAGAACATGCGTGTCACAACTCCGGCAGGCTGCGATGTTTCATTTAAGATCGATCCAGCCCATTACACAGCATGTGACTGCGGAAATGCAACTGTTCCTGGAATCCATATGCTTACGGGCCAGATCAATGTTGTGCCACAGTTTGGAAGTATCAATGGAGTGATCGTTTTTGACGGATCAGTGACACCGCCGTTTGGAACAACACCGGATGCTCCGATCCGACTTACTATTGAAAACAGTAAAATCGTAAAAATTGAAGGAGGCCGTGATGCAGCCATTTTTGAAGAGCATCTGAAAAGCTTTGAAGATGAAGGAATGTTCAAACTTGCGCATATTGCGTATGGTTTTAATCCAGGCGCGATCCTTACAGGAAATATTGTGGAGGATGAGCGTGTATGGGGCTCCACAGAATGGGGAATTGGATATGTCAGTCCGTTTGATGCACCGCCACATGGACAGGATGCAAAATCTCATTGTGATGGTATCTGCCTGAATTCTTCTGTATGGCTTGATGGTGTACAGATCATGGATGCGGGCAAGATCACAGATCCATATCTGAAAGACTGGCTGCGTTTAGAGAATAATATGAATATATCTTTATTGCAGGTTTTAAATGCACCTTTGTTTAAAAATATAAAAATTCTGTCCGGGAAAACAGGTCTTGACAGGATCGTAAAAAGGGCATCTGTTTTTGATGCGCCATTTAAAGAGGATGTTTTGGAAAAAGATATCCTGGCACCTGGAGATTTTTTTATTACATCTCTTTTGCAGTTCCAGCCGGGATCGGAAGAACTGATGCGGGTTCTGGAGCTTCTTGTAAAAGGAAATTGCAGCGGACTGTGTGTGATGATGGAAGAGCGTGCAGAGCTTTTTTCAGAAGAAATGCTCGTTTTCTGTGAAGAAAAAAAGTTTCCTGTTATCTGTATGAGGGAAGATATTTCTTATGCAGAGGTTCTTGGTGTTATCAATCAGTGTATCCTGGAGGAACAGACAAATGTACTTAACCAGCTGAAGCTGGATAAGATCCTGGCATCGAGGACTTTGCCGCAGGAACGGATGAAGATCCTTTTCAGCATTAATCCGGGGATCAGGGAGTATGTTCAGGCTGTCTATATCCGGGATGATCAGAGAAAAAGCTCACGGAAAAAAGCAGCCGGAGAAGTATGTTCGGCTTTTGATATATTCATTCCGGCGGATAATTATGATATCTGTATTTTAAGTGCGGATTCCATGAGGGAGCTGGAACAGCATAGGATTGTGGTGTGTGAACAGCTTTTGAGAAGCTGCCATAAAAGCAGACTTGGCATTGGCAGACCTTATGCCAGGTACCGTGTAGAACGGACAATTCTGGAAGCTGGAGATGCGTTGGATATGGCGCAGGCGTCAGAACGGAGATTACAGATTTATGATCCGCTGTCTCCGCAGCAGCTTCTTCTCCCTATCCGGGGAAGCCGGGAAATGCAGGAATTTTATGATGAATTTTGTCGCGAGATCGCAGCAAAAACTACAGAAGAAGGCATGAAGGATATACTTCTTACAACAAGGGCATATGTACAGTGCAATGGAGATTTTAGAGAAACTGCCAGAAAACTGAAACAGCATGAGAATACCATCCGTTATCGCATCAACCGTCTGAGAAATTATCTGGATGTAGAAGAGCAACCATTGCTTTTTCATGAGATCATTTCTCTGGCTGTGCGGATTGAATCCATGCTGGAGATAAAAAAAGAATAAAGAGGTATGAGAGTGGAACAGGAAAAGAAAGCAGGAAATGTGGAATCTGTCACACTGGAGCAGGTTCCGATGGAAGAAAGAAAAAGCTGGGCAGACGTTGCCATGATCCAGGCAGGAATCATGATCTGTGTGCCAAGTCTGATGCTGGGAGGAATCCTGGCAGAATCCATGCCGATGTCACAGGCCATTTGGTCAGGAGTGATCGGGTATGCAGTGATCGTGGCACTGATGATATTTTGCGGAATTATGGGAAGCGATCTCGGAGTACCGACATGTGTTGTTGCATCCGGTGTTTTTGGAAAACAGGGCTCATCAAAACTGATCTCTGCACTGTTCATGATCTCCATGATTGGCTGGTTTGCAGTACAGAATGGTGTGTGCGGATCCGCGTTTTCCAATCTGATCGAAACTGGTACAGGGGTAAAGATCCCGATTCCGGTATCAACAGTTGTGTGGGGCGTGATCATGCTGGTCACAGCAGTATATGGAATCAATGCCCTGGACAAACTGAACAAGATTGCCATTCCTGCACTTGTGATCGTTACTGTGATCGGATGTGTGGCAGCAATTCAGCGTTTTGGAACAGGGAATTTAAGTATGGTGATCGAAGATCCGTCTATGAGTTTTGCGGATGGCGTAGTGCTTACGATCAGCTTCATGGCTACAGGCGCCTTGAATGCACCTGATTTTACAAGATATCAGAGAACAAGAAAAGATACAGTTCTTTCTTCTGCTATCGGTGTAATGCCGGCAGGAATGGCTATGCTGATCCTTGGTGCAGTGATGACAAGAATTGCACAGCAGTATGATATTTCTCTTGTATTTTCTGAAATTGGACTGTCATTTCTTGGTATGGTGGTGCTGATCCTTGCAACATGGACAACCAATACGACGAATGCTTACAGTGCAGGTCTGAATGCAGTTATGGTATTTAACCTGAAAGAAAGCGGACGTTCTGTGGCTACCGTTGTTCTTGGAGCTATAGGGACTGTACTGGCAGCTGTTGGTGTAGCCGGAAATTTTGAAGGATTCCTTACACTTCTCGGAAATGCGTTTATGCCGATCATTGCTCTGTTTATTGTGGAATATTGGATACTTGGAAAAGGAAAGGCAGAGAGCTTTACACTTCGTGAAGGCTGGTCCGTGGCAGGAATTGTAACCTGGGCATTTGGTTTTGCAGCTACATTTCTGACTGTGGGAATTTCTTTTATCAATGGAATGCTGGTTTCCGGAATCCTGTATCTGATATGGAGACTGGTGAAAAAAGGTGAAAAATAAATGATTAAAGAATACATGGAAAAAAATACAGCAGAGATGGTCAGACGCTTAAGTGAACTGGTGGCTATCCCCGGGGTTTTTGAGGATACACCGTCTAAAGGAGCTCCTTTTGGAAAAATATCCGGAGATCTCTGGAGTATGTCCTGAATATGGGGCAGCAAATGGGATTTCAGGTAAAAAATTATGACGGATATGCAGGAGAGATCACAGCCGGAAAAGGAAGCAGGATGATAGGAATCCTCTGTCATACAGATGTAGTCAGTGCCGGAGAAGGCTGGAATACAGAACCTTTTGATCCTGTGGAAAAGGATGGAAAACTTTATGGAAGAGGAACTTCTGATGACAAGGGACCGCTGATAGCTTCCCTGTTTGCCATGAAATATCTGGCAGACAATCAGATGATCCCGGAAGATGCCTGCCTTCGGATGATCGTGGGAACAGATGAGGAAGAGAGCTGGCGGTGTATACGGTATTATCTGGATCATGCGGAAACACTTCCACAGGTCTCTGTAGTACCAGATGCCAATTTTCCGCTTTTATACTGTGAAAAAGGACTTCTTGATTTTGATCTTACTTCTGCGGAGACTTCGGATGAAAAGGCAGAGATACAGATTGTGGAATTAAAAGGTGGCCGCAGCAGAAATATTGTCCCGGATGAAGCTAGCTGCCTTCTGAAATGTGAGGATCCGGAAAAAACAGCAGAAAATCTTGAACTTCCGGAACAGGTGACAGTGGAAATTGCAGATGGATTCCTGAAGCTGTCAGTCAGAGGGATCAGTACACACTGTATGAGTCCGGAAAAAGGCTTCAACGCAGTTTCCTGTCTTCTGGAAACACTGGGACAGTTCGGGGAAAAACTTTCCCATGCTTCTTATATGAAGCAGTTTCATCAGGCTGTTGGAATGGACTATGACGGAGCACGTCTGGGCTGCGCCATGGAAGATCCGGCCGGGGTACTGACTTTTAATGTGGGAACTGTAAATATGGATGAAAATGGCAGGATCCTTCTTCAGTGTAATATCCGTTATCCTGCATCTGTAGAATACAGTGATATCAGAGAGTTACTGGAGCGACAACTGAAAAAATATGGTTTTCTTTATAATGAAATTGATTATCTGGCACCAGTGTACCATAAAAAGGACTCATCACTGATTCGGTGTCTGATGTCAGCTTATCAGGAAGTAACGGGAGACATGGATACAGAGCCAATGGCGATCGGAGGAGCTACTTATGCAAGAGCACTTCCAAATGCTGTGGCATTTGGACCTCTGTTCCCATATGAGGAAGAACTGGCACATGAGGCAAATGAATTTCTGAGTATTGACAGTTTTCAGAAAATGACGGAGATTTTTGTAAAAGGCCTTCATAAACTGATGACAGAATACAGATAAAAATATCATAAAATAATTTACAAAAATATCCTGGAATGCGTTGATATCTGGGATATTTTTTGATATAATACATAAGTTTACAAAGAATAAATACTGAGATTTTGGGGAGAGGAGTTGAGCGAAAAATGGGAAAAGACACAACCAATGATATGACTGTGGGAAACCCGGTGAAGCTGATCATCCGGTTTATGATCCCTATGTGTCTTGGAAATATTTTTCAGCAGTTTTACAACATTGCAGATTCTATTATAGCAGGACAGTTCCTGGGTGTGGATGCGCTGGCTGCTATTGGAAGCACCGGTTCGCTGATGTTTTTTGTAACCGGATGGCTTAATGGACTGAGCAGTGGTTTTGCCATTCTGGTGTCCCAGTGGTTCGGGGCAAAGCAGTATGATAAGATGCGCCATTATGTAGCCATGTCTATTTATCTTGCAGCGGCTTTTGCCATTGTGATGACTATTGGACTGGAGGCTTTGAATGAGCCGATCCTGCGGCTGATGAACTCACCGGAGGAGCTGATGGGTTCTGTAAAAGGATATATGGGGATCATCTATGCAGGTTTGATTGTAACAGCTGCGTATAATTCCCTGGCGGCTTTCCTTCGTGCATTGGGAGATTCCAAATCGCCACTGTATTTTCTGATTATTTCAGCAGCCATTAATGTGGTACTGGATATTGCATTTATTGTAAAAGGAGGAATGGGAGTTGAGGGCTGTGCCTATGCAACGGTTATCGCACAGGCAATCTCAGCGATTTGCTGCCTGGTCTTTATTATTAAGAAATTCCCGATTCTTCATCTGAAAAAAGCAGATTTCGAGATTTCACTTACCAGTTTCCGTTATCTTCTGGCACTGGGTATTCCAATGGGACTGCAGTTTTCCATCACAGCCATCGGAACTATCATTGTGCAGGGAGCGGTAAATATTTATGGATCTGTATATATGGCAGGATTTTCTGCAGCAGGAAAGATCCAGAATATCATTGCAACGGTATTTGTGGCTTTTGGAGCGACTACCGCGACTTATGTGGGACAGAATCGCGGTGCAGGAAGAATGGATCGTGTACATGAAGGTATGCGTTACACCCAGATCATGATCCTGATCTGGAGTGTTGTGACTATGATCGTAATGTTTTTCTTCGGAAAATATATGACATGGCTGTTTATTGACCGTTCCCAGACAGATGTGATCAATGTCTCCGTTACATATTTTCACACAGTATTCTGGGCATATCCGTTCCTTGGAAGTATTTTCCTTTACAGAAACGGTCTGCAGGGACTGGGATATGGCCTTGTTCCAATGCTGGGTGGTGTGTTTGAGCTGGTGGCACGAAGTGCTATCGTTATGTTTGTTGCCGGAAAAACAGCTTCGCAGGTGTATGTCTGGCTGATCCGGCTGCGTGGATCGCCGCACTGATCCCACTGATTCCGTATTACATTTATGTAATGCGGAAATGGAAGAAAAACGAAAAACAAACCGTTAAGGTTTGAGAAATAAATTTTGGGGCTTGCAATTATGGGATATGCAGTTATAATGATACTATAACTGCAAAGAATCCCGGCTGTTCCGGAATTCCGGTTAAAAACGAAGATCCAGAAGGGAGAATATAGATCATGGAAATCACAAAAGAAACAACAATGGGTGAAATGCTTGCATACGATGAGAAGATCGCATACATTCTTATGCAGGAAGGAATGCACTGCATCGGCTGCCCGTCTTCTATCGGTGAGTCTCTTGAGGAGGCATGCATGGTACATGGACTTGATGTAAACGCAGTACTGGCTGACATCCATCATTATGAGGAGACCAAGAACCAGAAATAATAATCTATATTGAACGTACAGATTACGGACCGTAAGGGATAACGACTGTGCATGTTTATTAGGCATGCCTGTTGTTATCCCTTTTTTGTCTTTACTGTTGGGAGGAAAAATCATGTATATAATGATCGATAATTTTGATTCATTTGTTTATAATCTGAAAGCATATTTTCAGGAACTGGGAAGAGAGATCCTGGTGAAACGCTGTGATGAGATCACTTTGGAGGAACTGGAAGAACTGAACCCTGAAGGAATCATCCTCTCTCCAGGTCCGAAAAGACCCTGGGATGCAGAACTTTGTGTAGAAGCGGTAAAAAGATTTCAGGGCAGGATTCCGATTCTGGGTGTTTGTCTGGGACATCAGGTTCTGGGACACTGTGCAGGCGCAGTAGTAGAAAAAGGCAGCTGTCCCATGCATGGGAAAGTTACAGAGATCTGCAACTACGGAACCGGTGTATTCGCAGATCTGCCGGAAAAATTTAAGGTAACAAGATACCATTCGCTGATCGTCCGCGGAGACAGCCTGCCGGAAGAATATCAGGTAGATGCAGTTTCGGAAGATGGAGCGGTGATGGGAATTTCCCATAAAACACTTCCTCTGTATGGAGTGCAGTTCCATCCGGAAGCTGTTCTTACAGAATATGGGCACGAACTTCTGGAGAATTTTTGTAAGATCGCGGAGCAGTTTCAGGAAGAAAAAGAAGAACTGACAGAGAAAACAGCATAAGGAGTAAAACATGTATAATAATCAGCGTATCATAAAAGAACTGAAACCATACATTCCGGCAGCAGATATCTTCCGCATCTACGAGAAAGAAGCAGGGTGTGCTTTTCTGGATTCTTCCCTTGTAAATGATCTGGGGCGGTACTCTATTATAGGAAGAGCTCCCTATCTCAAACTGGTAAAAGACGGAGACACATTTACAGTTAACGGAAAACCTGAAACAGGAAAAACATTCGAAGATTACATGCGGGAATATCTTAATACACATGAGGATAAGAATGAATGTCCGCTGCCGATCGTATCCGGTGCGATAGGATATTTTTCCTATGATTATGGAAGAGAACAGATGGGAGTTCCTACAGGAGAAAAAGATCTTGTGACGATCCCGGAAGCAGTACTGACATTTTATGACTGTTTTATCGTGGAAGACTGCAGGGAAAAAAGAACTTATCTTGTGTCCAACGGAATCACAGGGAATGCCCCGGAGCTGATCCGGTCAATGGAAAAAGAGATTCAGGAAAATGTGAAATTTGGTAAGATATCAGTATCGGAGGCAGAGAAAAAGATAACTGATCCGGTTTCTCACCGTGAGAAATTTAAGATCCAGGTTCACCCAAACTTTGAAAAAGAAGAGTACAAACAGGCTGTAGATCGGATGATCCGTTATATCATAGAAGGGGATATTTATATCGCCAATATGACCCAGCAGCTGACCATTGAAAGTGAAAAGCAGCCTTTGGATGTTTTTTATGACCTTCGAAAAAACAATCCTTCACCATTTAGCGGATATATGGATTTTGGGGATTATCAGATCATCTGTGCATCTCCGGAACGTTTTCTGAAAATGAAAGACCGTCATGTAAATACCCGTCCGATAAAAGGAACCCGAAAACGTGGTGCAACACTTGAGGAAGACGAAATGCTCCGGAAGGAACTGGAAGATTCCGGAAAAGATAAAAGTGAGCTTCTAATGATCGTAGATTTGGAACGAAATGATCTAAACAGGGTATGCACGCCTGGAAGTGTAAAAGTAACAGAACTTTTTACAGTGGAAGCTTATGCAACGGTTTTTCATCTGGTATCTGATATAGAAGGAACACTTGCAGATGACAAAAACGTTATGGATCTTCTGGAAGCTGCATTTCCGGGCGGTTCCATCACAGGTGCACCGAAATACCGGGCTATGGAGATCATTGACGAGCTGGAGCATGGTAAACGTAATCTTTACACAGGTTCTATCGGATATCTGACACTGGATGGAAGCTGTGATTTCAATATTGTGATCCGTACAGCACTTCATAAGGAAGGAAAATATTATCTTGGTGTTGGGGGCGGGATCACTGCAGAATCAGATCTGGAATTTGAATATGAAGAAACTTTGCAGAAAGCCAAAGCAATCCTGGAGGCGTTGCAGTAGCAAACGCGGAGGATTTTATTGGACAGTACAGGAGCACAATGCGTGGATATAAGAAAAGAGGAGAACATATATGGACGTGATACTGGACGAATGTTTTCAGTTTGGTCTTGGAGCTTTTGAAACAATAGGGATCGAGCAGGGAGCCCCCATACTTCTGGAAAAGCATCTGAAAAGACTGGAGCGTGCAGCTGTATTCCTGAATCTAGGTGATCTTGCAGAGCGGGGCATCACAGCGCAGAAGATCGTAAAGTATCTGGAAGAACAGAAAGCGCAGAAAGAAGTACAGGATGAATTTGGAAATCTGGAACACTGCGGATTAAAGGTGATGCTCACAAAAGAAAACGAAGTTTTTTCTCTGCGTGCCAATCATTATACACCTGAGAAATATGAGAAGGGTTTTTACATGGATATCAGTGAGGTAAAACGAAATGAAACTTCTCCGCTGGTATATCATAAGACTATGAATTACGGAGACTGTATCCTGGAAAAAAGAAATGCTGCGGCTGCTGGAATGGACGAGAGACTTTTTCTTAATACAAAGGAGCAGATTTCGGAAGGAACTGTGAGTAATGTTTTTTTTGTGCGAAAAGGTGTGATCTGCACACCGGAAGTCAGCTGCGGTCTTCTTCCCGGAATCCTGCGGGAGTATCTCTGTGAAAGTGAAGAGGTAAAAGAAACAGATATCTATGTTCAGGATCTGAAATGGTATCAGGAATGTTTTGTGACCAATTCTCTGATGGGAATCATGCCGGTACGTCAGATCGGAGGAGTTCGGTTTAAAGAGGATACGGTGACGAAAGAGCTGATGAAAAAATATCAGAAGAATATTTATCTTCACTGTATATGAATGAACGTGAACGAAATGGGTAAAAATTAGAAAAATAAATATGCTGATTTATTGATATAACTGGAATGACAATAAAATACAGTCAAAAACATTCAAATAAGATCAGAATAAAAGTGTGTTGACCTGGAAAAACTGGGTATGATGCACTTTTTTTGTGCAAACTCAACCAAAATCAGTCATGAATTTTGTGAACTAGTTTGATTGACTTTGAATGAATTTGGAAGTATACTAAGTTCAACAAATGAGAAACAACAAAAAGCGGTCAGAAAGCCGCAATTATAGAAATATGGGAGGAGAAAAAATGATCTGCACAGTTACTTTTAATCCATCTCTGGACTATATCGTTTCCGTGGAAGATTTTAAACTTGGACTTACCAACAGAACCAGTTCCGAGCTGATGCTTCCGGGCGGAAAGGGAATCAACGTTTCCACAGTGCTGATGAATCTTGGAATCGAGAATACAGCACTTGGCTTCATGGCTGGATTTGTAGGAGATGAGATTGTAAGAAAGCTCAGGGAAATGGGAGTGAAATCCGATTTTATCAAAATCCCGGAGGGCGTTTCCAGAATCAATCTGAAACTGAAATCCATTGACGGAACTGAGATCAACGGAATGGGACCCAAGATCAGCAATGATAAAGTTCAGGAGCTGATGGAGAAGCTTGATACCCTGAAAGAAGGAGATGTGCTTTTCCTTGCAGGAAGCATACCATCATCCATGCCGGATGATATGTACGAGAAGATCATGGCGAGACTGGACGGAAAAGGCGTAATGATCGTTGTGGATGCAACAAGAGATCTTCTTGTGAATGTACTGAAATATCATCCGTTCCTTGTGAAACCCAACAACCATGAACTGGGAGAAATCTTCGGGGTGGAACTTAAAACCCGTCAGGATGTGATACCTTATGGAAAGAAACTCCAGGAAAAAGGTGCCAGAAACGTATTAATTTCCATGGCCGGTGAAGGTGCTGTCCTGGTAGCAGAGGACGGACAGGTATTTGAGAAACCGGCACCAAAGGGAATACTGGTAAATGGTGTAGGAGCAGGAGATTCCATGGTAGCAGGCTTTATGGCAGGCTGGATGGAAAAACAGAATTATGAGCACGCATTCCATATGGGAATTTCCGCAGGAAGCGCAAGTGCATTTTCTGAAAATCTTGCCACAAAGGAAGAGGTTCAGGCTGTATATAAACAGGTAACAGAGGGGTAAGGAAGAAAGGAGAAGGAAAGATGAGAATCACAGACCTGCTCGATAAACGGAGCATTTCACTGGATGCAGCACCGAAGAGTAAATCCGAAGCTTTGGATATGGCCGTTGATCTTATGGTAAAGAGCGAGAAGATCAGCGACAGAGAAGCTTATCGGAAACAGGTATACTTAAGAGAGGAAGAGAGCACAACAGGAATCGGTGAGGGAATCGCCATTCCTCATGGAAAATGTGACGCAGTAAAGAAACCGGGACTTGCAGCCATGGTTGTAAAAAACGGCGTGGAGTTCGAAGCTCTGGACGATGAGCCGGTTACATTGCTTTTTCTGATCGCAGCACCGAATACAGAAGACAATATTCATCTGGATGTACTCAGCAAACTTTCCGTAATGCTGATGGATGACAATTTTACAGAGTCCCTGCGCAATGCGAAATCTGTAGATGAATTTATGGAGATCATCGACAAGGCAGACGATGAGAAGAAGGATATTGATGAGAGACTGGCAGACACTGGAAGTTCCGAAGGAGCCAGAGCCAGGTTGCTGGCAGTTACTTCCTGCCCGACAGGTATTGCCCACACCTACATGGCAGCAGAAGGACTGGAAAAAGCAGCCAAGGCGAAAGATTGCTTCATTAAAATAGAAACAAGAGGCTCCGGCGGAGCAAAAAATGTACTTACTGACAAAGAGATCCAGGAAGCAGACTGTATTATCGTGGCAGCAGATGCCAAAGTTCCGATGGATCGTTTCGACGGAAAGAAAGTCATCGAATGTCAGGTTTCCGATGGAATCAGCAAAGCAGACCAGCTTGTGGAACGTGCGATTTCCGGAGATGTTCCGGTATATCATGCGGCAGCAGGCAGTCAGAGCTCTTCCTCAAATGCAAAAGCAGGCGGCGGAGCAGGACACAAGATATACATGCAGCTGATGAACGGCGTATCTCATATGCTTCCGTTGGTTGTTGGCGGCGGTATTCTGATTGCTCTTGCATTTCTGATCGATGGCTTAAGCGTAGATTTAAGTTCCCTTCCGGCAGACCAGAGAGCAAACTTTGGTACCATCACACCGGTAGCAGCTGTTCTGAAACATATTGGTGATACAGCATTTGGCTTCATGCTTCCTGTACTGGCCGGCTTTATCGCAATGGCAATCGGTGACAGACCTGCACTTGCAGTTGGTCTTGTAGGCGGTATGATCGCAGCAAACGGAAAGTCCGGTTTCCTGGGAGCTCTTCTCGCAGGTTTCCTTGCAGGATATCTGATTCTTGCACTTCGTAAAGTTTGTGATAAACTTCCGGAAGCACTGGAAAAAATCGCACCTGTACTGATCTATCCGGTTGTTGGTGTCCTCCTTATGGGACTTTGCATGACATTCATCGTAGAGCCGATCATGGGCGGCATCAACACAGGATTAAATAATGCCTTGACAGGTATGGGAAATTCAAGTAAAGTAATTTTAGGACTGGTTCTTGGCGGAATGATGGCCATTGATATGGGTGGCCCATTCAACAAAGCAGCATATGTATTTGGTACAGCTGCAATTGCAGCAGGTAACTACGACATCATGGCAGCAGTTATGGTAGGAGGTATGACTCCTCCATGTGCGATCGCACTTGCATCCCTGCTGTTCAGGGATAAATTTACAAAAGAAGAGCGAGAGGCAGGACCGACTAACTTTATCATGGGACTTGCATTCATTACAGAGGGAGCGATTCCTTTTGCGGCATCTGACCCGATTCATGTACTTCCGTCCTGTATCGTTGGTTCTGCAGTAGCAGGAGCAATCTCCATGTTCTTCAACTGTACACTGATGGCACCTCACGGCGGAATCTTCGTATTCCCGGTTGTAGGCAATGCACTGATGTATCTGGTTGCACTGGTAGCCGGAACTCTGATCTCAGCAGTACTTCTTGGTGTGCTGAAGAAGAAAGTCGCTTAAAATAAAAAAATAATCTGGAGGATAAAGAAATGAAAGAATTTAAGTATGTAGTAACAGATAACGAAGGAATCCATGCACGTCCGGCCGGAGAGCTTGTGAAGCTTGTAAAAGGTTTCGAGTCCAAGATCACAATCGAGAAAGACGGCAAGACAGTAGAGTGCAGAAAACTTCTTGCACTTATGGGACTTGGCGTAAAGAAAGGTCATGAGGTTACTTTCACATTCGATGGTGCAGACGAGGATGCAGCATACGAGGCAGTAAGCAAATTCATGCAGGAGAACCTGTAATCCCTGAATGAAGAATAAGAAACATCCCGGTCTGGTGATCGGGATGTTTTTTTGAAGGAGGAAAAGAAGATGCTGACGGAACAGAGATATGAAATTATCCTCGATCTTCTCAGAGAAAAAAAGAGCGTCACAGTGACGGAGCTGAAAGAGATTCTGGATGCCTCAGAGTCCACAGTCCGAAGAGATATCACGGCACTCTATAAAGCAGGCAGACTTACCAGGGTTTTTGGCGGTGCGGTAGCTCTGGAACATACAGTGAACGCCTATGAACCTACAGTAGCACAGAAATCCGAACTGAACATTGAAGAAAAAAAGAAGATTGCAGCTTATGCGGCATCTCTGATACAGCCGGAGGATTTTGTGTATCTGGATGCCGGAACCACCACGGGATATATGCTGGAGCATCTGGAAGGCTCAGGAGCTACTTTTGTGACCAATGGTGTTTCCCATGCGAGAACGCTGGCACAGATGGGGGTCAGGGTACTTCTGCTCGGTGGCGAACTGAAAGGTTCTACAGAAGCTGTGATCGGAAGCCAGGCCATGCAAATGCTGAAGAATTACCATTTTACCAAAGGATTTTTCGGAACTAACGGAATGACACAAAAAGAAGGCTTTACAACACCGGAGGCAAATGAGGCACTGGTGAAACGTACCGCTATGGAGCAATGTCTGGAGAGATATGTTGTATCAGACAGCTCCAAGTTCGGACAGATCAGCGCAGTGACATTCTTTGCATTTGAGGGAGCAGAGATTCTGACAGAAAGCTGTTCAAGAGAATATAAAGACTGTCGAAATATTCAGGTTGTATCATAAGCAGACAAAACGGTTCAGGAGAGGTGAAAGGAATGGAAAATAAAAAGAATTCCGAGTATCCTGGAAAAGGGGAAACAGATATGAAGATAATTGCAAGGATCAGGAGTGATTTTCCAACGAAATTCGGGATTCCCCGCCAGAGCGGCCGCGTGGAGGGATTGACAGCCCGGATCGTTTTTGAACCGGAATACAGAGTACGCGAGGCTGTGAAAGGTCTGGAGGACTTTTCACATATCTGGCTGATCTGGGAATTTTCGGAGGCTGTACGTGAGAAATGGTCTCCCACAGTACGGCCGCCGCGTCTTGGCGGAAACGAGAGGATGGGCGTGTTTGCCACCAGATCTCCATTTCGACCTAATTCTATAGGTCTTTCATGTGTGAAACTGGAACAGATCGATTTTAAGTGTAAAGAGGGACCGGTACTGGTTGTGTCCGGGGCAGACCTTATGGACGGTACGCCGATTTTTGATATCAAACCGTATATCCCAGCAGCAGACTGCCATCAGGAAGCACTGGGAGGATTTGCGGAAAAAGTAGAACAGCATTTTCTGAAGGTGGAGATTCCGCAAAAATGGGTGGCCATGATCCCGGAGGAGAAGCTGGAAGCATTAAAGGGAGTTCTCAGGGAAGATCCAAGACCAGCCTACCAGAAAGATCCTCGGAGGATCTACGGAATGCCTTTTGCAGGGATGGATGTTCACTTTCAGGTGAAGGGCGGTGTACTTTCTGTATGCGGCATTACAGAATATAAAAATAATTAAAATTATCTTTGACAAACTTTTTAAGACATGGTATTATAATAAAGAGTTAGCAAGCGCTAACTCGATATTTTAAACCATGAGTTAGTTTGAAATAACCATATAAAAAGTTCAGGAATCAAAGGAGAGTGAAATTATGAGCGTTGTAATTGTAGGCGGTAATGAAAGAATGGTATGTCAGTATGAGGATATCTGCAAAGGGTTCGGATGTAAGGCAAAAGTTTTTGCAAAAGAAAAAGGAGCCATGAAGAAAAAAATCGGTGTGCCGGATCTGATGATTCTTTTCACAAGTACAGTTTCCCACAAAATGGTTAACTGCGCAGTAGAAGAAGCAAAGAAAAAATCAATCCCCGTATGTCGCTGCCATACAAGCAGCGCTGCAGCTCTTGAGAATATCCTGAAGCAGTACTGTGCATAAGAAACAGGTTTTATGAGCCTTTTCTCTTGTATAATTTGACTTTTTTTGCAGAAATTGGCGGAAAGACTTGCAAAATCATGAGTTTTTCAATAAAATAGCCATAGGTTTCTGTGGTAAAGCGTTGCAGTGAGATATGAACTGAAAAGCAACGCAGGAAGTCGAAATGCTGCCGTTTGGAAAATGAACAGCAGTATCGAAATTACAGGTGAGAGGTGTTATCATGAAAAAAGTTGTAAAATTCGGTGGAAGTTCTCTTGCAAATGCAGAGCAGTTTCAGAAAGTCGGCGATATCATCCGCAGCGATGAGAGCCGCCGCTATGTTGTTCCGTCAGCTCCGGGAAAGAGATTTGACGAAGACATCAAGGTAACGGATATGCTTTACGGATGCTATGATGCAGCTTCCAAGGGAGAGGATTTCTCCGATAAGCTGAAAGCGATTAAAGAGAGATATTATGAGATTATCAAAGGTCTTGGCCTGACGCTTTCCCTTGAGGATGAGTTCAAAAAGATTGAGGAGGATTTCCGTGCACAGGCAGGAATCCAGTATGCGGCATCCAGAGGAGAGTTCCTTAATGGTAAGATCATGGCTGCATATCTTGGATATGATTTTGTAGATGCGGCTTCTGTGATCCGTTTTGACAAGAACGGTAATCTGGAAGCTGAGGAGACCAACAAGCTCCTTTCGAAAAAACTCAGCAAATGCCAGAGTGCAGTAATCCCGGGATTCTACGGTGCATGCGCAGACGGTACAGTTAAGACATTTTCCAGGGGTGGTTCTGATGTAACAGGATCCCTTGTTGCAAAAGCGATCCACGCAGATATCTATGAGAACTGGACAGATGTTTCCGGTTTCCTTGTAACAGATCCGCGTATCGTACATAATCCGGAACCGATCGAGGCGATCACATACAGAGAGCTCCGTGAGCTTTCCTACATGGGAGCTACCGTTCTTCATGAAGATGCGATTTTCCCTGTCCGTAAAGAGGGAATCCCGATAAATATCCGCAATACAAACAGTCCGGAAGACAAAGGTACTCTTATTGTAGAGAGCACCTGCAAGAAACCGAAATTTACTATCACAGGTATTGCAGGTAAGAAGGGCTTCTGCTCTATCAATATTGAGAAATCCATGATGAACAGCGAGATTGGCTTTGGCCGTAAAGTTCTTCAGGTATTTGAGGATCAGGGTATCAGCTTTGAGCATGTACCGTCCGGTATTGATACCATGACAGTATATGTTCATCAGGATGAGTTTGAAGAGAAAGAACAGCAGGTCATCGCAGGCATTCACCGTCTGGTACAGCCTGATTTTGTTGAGATGGAGTCTGATCTTGCACTGATCGCAGTTGTAGGAAGAGGGATGAAATCTCAGAGAGGTACAGCAGGAAGAATTTTCTCTGCCCTTGCTCATGCCAATGTAAATGTGAAGATGATCGATCAGGGATCCAGTGAGCTTAATATCATCATCGGTGTAGAGAACCGCGACTTCGAGAAGGCTGTCAGAGCGATCTATGATATTTTTGTTCTGACACGGATCTGATTCTGCTTACAGGATCATAGTAAGAAAGGGTTCCGATAGCTGTTGAAATTTTATCTGGACAGCAGAAGAATTGAATATTTAAAATCCGCTGCAGGGATACGGAAACGTAAACTCCGGAGCGGATTTTTTATGTTATTTTCCAAAAAAAATCCAAACAAATCTGACAGAATTTCCAAAATAAAGACAAAAGATATTGTACATTGTGTCGAAAAACGCTTGATATGAAACAAACAGTATTGACAAAAACTTAACTTTTGTGTAAAACTATCACATACCAATTATTTCAGAAAGGCAGGCAGTTAACGATGGAGCAGCAGATTAAACTGGACGAGAAAAGTGCTCAGGAGTTTGTCAGCGCAGCCAGCAAGTGCAATTTTGATATTGATGTATTTTACAATCGTATCATTATTGATGCAAAGTCTATCTTAGGACTTCTCAGCTTGGATCTGACACAGACACTGACAGTGAAATGCTATGGTGAGGACGAGAAATTTAAACAGGTTCTTTCCAAGTATGCAGTGGGATGAGGAAAATATGAAAAAAGGGAAACAATAATAAAAGGGCGCAGTTCACGAAAGAAAAAGCAGAACATGCGTCCTTTTTTATTATATGAAGGGACGGTTCCAAGGATTTTATGGTATAATCTCTCTGGAAGAGAAAGGCTGATTTCCGCATGACGGAATATGAAAGCGGACAGTATCTGGCAGGAGCGAAATTAATGGAGAAAGAGCGGGTTCGGATTTCTGTGAGGAATCTGGTCGAATTTATACTTAGAAGCGGGGATCTGGATAACGGCCGGGGTACCGGGGATAAAGAAGCCATGCTGAAAGGCGGCAGGATCCACCGAAAGATCCAGAGAAGCATGAAAGGGGATTATCAGTCAGAGGTTTCCCTGAAAAGAGAAAATGAATATGAGGATGTGATCATCCAGGTGGAAGGCCGCGCTGACGGGATATTTACAGAAGAAGGACAGGTCTTTATTGATGAGATCAAGGGAACTTATGGAAATATTCAGGCCATGGAAGCACCGATTCCTGTTCACCGTGCACAGGCGATGTGTTATGGCCTGATCTACGGGGAGAAGGAAGGCCTTAAGCGGATTGGAATCCAGATGACATATTCCCATCTTGATACAGAGGATACCAGACGATTCCGGGAGGATTTTTCCATGGAAAAATTGCAGGATTGGTATCAGAAACTGCTGGATGCTTATCATAAATGGATCGCATACTCCATTTCATGGAAAAAACAGAGAAATGATTCCATGACAGACCTGCAGTTTCCTTTTCCGTACAGAGAAGGTCAGCGGGAAATCGTCAGTGGTGTGTATCATACTGTTTCCAGCGGCCGTACACTTTTTGTACAGGCTCCTACAGGGGTTGGAAAAACCATGTCAGCTGTTTTTCCGGCTGTACGTGCCATCGGAGAGGGAAAAGGTGAGACGCTTTTTTACCTTACAGCCAAGACGATCACAAGAACAGTAGCAGAGGAGGCTTTTCGTATTCTGCGGGAGAAAGGCCTGAAATTTAAAGTGACCTCCATTACAGCCAAAGAGAAGCTGTGTTTTCTTGATACGCCAGAGTGTACCCCGGAGAAATGCCCTTATGCAAAGGGGCATTTTGACCGTGTGAATGATGCGGTTTATGAATTGTGGACAACGGAAGAAGTATATTCCCGGGAAGTAATCCGGGAACATGCTGGGAAATGGCAGGTATGTCCTTTTGAGATGTGTCTGGACCTTTCCATCTGGACAGACGGAGTGATCTGCGATTATAATTATGCCTTTGATCCCAATGTACATCTGAAGCGGTTCTTTGGAGATAACATTTCGGGGGATTATATTTTTCTTATTGATGAGGCTCACAATCTGGTGGAACGCGGCAGGGAGATGTACAGTGCCGATATATACCGCGGGAATATTGTAACACTGCGCAGAAAAGTCCGAAGATTATTTCCGAAGCTTGCTAGGACTCTGGATAAAGCTAACCGCCAGATGCAGGAGTTGGAAGATAATCTGGGAGAGAATGGAAGTGAATACCAGGTGCTTGCAACCCCGGGTCCTCTGCCCCTTACATTTCTTACAATATCCGGCCAGCTGGAGGAGATTCTTGAAGATAAGAATATGGAGGAAGAACTCCGTAAGGAGATTTTGGAATTCTATTTTACAGTGAGGGATTTCCTTAATGTATCGGAACTTGTGGATGAGAACTATGTTGTATACACAGAGAAATGCGGGGAAACGGATTTCAGGCTTCGGCTGTTTTGCGTGAATCCGGCAGTAAATCTGGGAGAATACCTAAAAAAAGGAAAAAGTACGGTATTTTTTTCCGCAACACTTTTTCCTATGCTGTATTACCGGGAACTTCTTACAACAGATAAGAATGCTTATGGAATTTATGTAAGATCACCTTTTCCAACAGAGAACCGTCAGATCATGATCGGCTGTGATGTAAGCAGCAAATATACACGAAGAAATTACTCAGAGTACCGTAAACTTGCAGAGTACATTGCCAGATGTGTGTGGCAGCGTCAGGGAAATTATATGATATTTTTTCCGTCATATAAATTAATGGAGGATGTATACCGGGTTTATGAGGAGGAATTTTCCGTAGCTTGGGTTCGCTGTATCCGGCAGAGCTCTGATATGACAGAGCGTGCACGTGAAGAATTTCTGGAAGAGTTTCAGAGCAGAGAAGGGACGCTTGTGGGGTTTTGTGTTCTTGGAGGGATTTTCTCCGAGGGAGTGGATCTTACAGGGGAGAGTCTGATCGGTGTAGTGATCGTGGGAACAGGACTTCCGCAGATAGGCAGTGAGAGAGAGATTTTGAGGGAATATTATAACAGGAAAAACCATGCAGGATTTGATTATGCCTATCGTTATCCGGGAATGAATAAAGTGCTCCAGGCTGCCGGTCGTGTGATCCGCACAAAAGAAGATAAAGGAGTGATCCTGCTTCTGGATGACCGTTTTCTGGGACGGGATTATGAGGAGATATTTCCACGGGAATGGAGAGACCGGAGCAGCTGCAGACTGGACACTGTAGAGGGAGCACTTAAAAATTTCTGGAAGCGGTTTACTTGACAGAATGGGGAAATCCGATATACTTATAGAGTCTTTAAAAGAGATAGTTACTGAATAATCAGAATGATGAAAGAGAAGTATATGAGACATAAAAAAATATACAAAGCACTGGCAGTCTGCCTCACTGCGGCAATGCTCACCCAGACTGTAATTGTGGCAGGAGCACAGCAGACAACACAGGGAAGCCTTGATTCTGTTACAGAGGAGTCCCAGATACTTCCCATTCCCGACGGAAGCGGGAAATATATATTAAAAAGCAGCGGATTTTACTGCCTGAATGAGGATGGTACAAGAGATAGTACACCAGCTGTACACTATTTTGATCATTTTGTCATCAATGGGACTGTGTTTGACGGTTATTATTATCATGACGAGAGTGGTAAGTTTGCAGCAGGAAATTCCCATATGCTCCAGCTTAAGGATCTTACAGCAGTGTCCGATGACGGAAACGGAGGGGAGATTTCTTTTAATGGACTCTATATGGTAAATAATCTGGGGAAATTAAGTGCAGCACCTCAGGTACGATATATGGATAATCTTGTGGTGGATAATATAACTTACAATGGTTTTTATTATTTCAATAAATATGGAAAAATGGTCACAGATAAGGGAATCCATGATCTGGAAATGAGCATGGCAGGGCGGCTGTTTGACGGTTATTACTATTTTGGTGGCGAAAATGGAGCATTATTTCAGGAAAACGGCGAGACTCCGGAGGGATTTCCGGTAGATGAAAGCGGCAAAGTAGAAACTAAAAATCTGGGAATGAAAGGTCTGGAAACAAGGCTTACAGAACTTCTGAGCAGCTATGAAGGACTATGGAGCGTTTATGTGAAAGATCTCACAGAAGATAAAAAGTTTGAGATCAACAGCCAGTCTCTGTATTCTGCCAGTCTGATCAAGGTTTTTGTGATGGCACAGACCTATGCGAATATGGATGCAGTGCTTCAGAATGAAGCGGAAAAACTGAAGAAAGATATTTCAGATCCGGCTGTATCGACGAAGGTGAATGATCTTCTCTGGAATATGATCACAGTCAGCGATAACGAATCTTTTAATGAACTGGTGCGTCTGCAGACCGCCTCTGGCGTATTTAAAGACGGTGCAGAAGCTGTGAATGCTTTTCTTGCAGAGAATAAATATTTGGATACATCTGTGCAGCATATTCTAAGCCCGTCATCTTCGAAAGATGCAGGCTGGGTGGAAGAAACACCACTTCTGTAAAAGACTGTGCGCAGCTTCTGGAAGGGATATATAATGGAGAATGTGTATCAAAAGAAGCATCAGAAGCGATGTTGAACCTTCTCCTGAACCAGCAGGTAACGACCAAGATTCCGAGCGGCGTTTCAGCATCTGTGGAAATTGCCAACAAGACCGGTGAGACAGATACAGATCAGCATGATATTGCCATTGTGTACGGTGAGAAGACAACATATATTCTCTGTGTGATGTCAGAGAACTGCCAGGAAGGAGAGGCTGTTTCACATATTCAGGATATTTCCGGAATTGTTTATAATTATCTGAACATGCAGCTTGACCAGAAGTGATATGTGAGCTAAAATTATAGCGTTCTGTGAAAGCAAAGATTTATTTCTGACGAGCTGATTTCATGGACTATTATTAAGAATACCTGAGCAGTAACAAGGACAGCTCACAAAGAGAGGAGAATGTATTATGACAACAGTACATACAGACAATGCACCGGCAGCGATCGGACCATATTCCCAGGCTATCATCCATGGAGATACTCTTTACACATCTGGACAGATCCCGGTGGATCCGGCAACAGGTGAAGTTGTCGGAACAACGATCGAGGAGCAGGCTGATCGTGTGATGAAGAATCTTGGAGCAGTTCTTGAAGCTGCTGGTACCAGCTATGAGAAAGCCGTTAAGACAGTATGTTTCCTTGCAGATATGAATGATTTTGCTGCATTTAACGAAGTATATGCGAAATATTTTGTAAATAAACCGGCACGTTCCTGTGTTGCAGTGAAGACACTTCCAAAAAACGTTCTCTGCGAAGTAGAGGTGATCGCAGCTGTATAAATGAATGATCTGCCTGATATCAGGTGAATCGTAGGATAGTATAGTTTCCACATTCAGATACCATAGAATTATACAGAAATCCCCGTTGATTTCGAGAATATTCGTTGTTTGTTGATAAAATGATGAGTATTTTTGTGGCAACGGGGATATTTTTGTTTAAAAATTCACAAAAAACCACAGAAAAAATCATAAGATAGTATAATAATACAAATGGATAACAGAGGTTATGTAAAAATCAGGGCGTTAAAATATAATCACTTAATAAAGATGAGTGCAGATTATTGAGAATAAATTGAATAATTAGGAGGGAACGCCATGATTATCATTGGTGAGAAACTGAACGGTTCCATTCCGTCAGTTGCAAAAGCGATCGCTGAGAGAGATGCGGATCTTATCAGAGAGAGAGCTAAAAAACAGGCAGAGGCAGGAGCTACATTTCTTGATGTATGTGCTTCTGTAGAAGAGGACGTAGAGGTAGAAACATTAAAATGGATGATCGACCTTGTACAGGAAGTAACAGATACACCAATTTGTGTAGACAGCCCGAGTGCAAAATCCTGTGTTGCAGCAATTCCGTTCTGCAAACGTCCGGGACTTGTTAATTCCGTATCCCTTGAGGGAAACAAGATCGACACGATTTTCCCGGTGATCGCGGATACTGACTGGGAGTGTGTTGCACTTCTCTGTGACAACGATGGAATCCCGGATTCCGTAGAACGCCGTATGAAAGTTTTCCACGGAATTATGGAGAAAGCAAAAGAATATAATATCGCACCAAGCAGACTTCACATTGACCCGCTGGTTGTTACCTTATCTACAGATCAGACAGCACTGACCGTATTTGCAGAGTGCTGCCGCCAGATCAAAGCAGAGTACCCGGATATCCACATCACAAGTGGTCTTTCCAACATTTCCTTTGGTCTTCCTACAAGAAAGAATATCAACCAGGCATTTATGGTACTGGCTATGAACGCAGGAATGGACAGCGCGATCGTTGACCCGACCAATAAGAATATGATCGGAATGATCTACGCAACCAATGCTCTTCTTGAGCGAGATGAGTACTGCCTGGACTACATCGATAAATTCAAAGATAAACCTGCACAGGAGGCAGTTCCGGTGGCAGAAGCAAAAGAGCTGACACCGGCAGAAGAAAAAATGCAGGCCGTATTCAAAGCAACAGAAAACGGCAAGAACAAAGAAATCGGAAAATGTGTTCAGGAAGCTCTGGATGCAGGCTGTGACCCGACAGCAATTCTTAATGACGGAATGATCGGTGCCATGGCAGTTGTTGGTGAGAACTTTAAAAAAGAGATTATTTTTGTTCCGCAGATGCTTGCAGCAGCACGTGCCATGAAAGAGGGCGTTGAGGTTCTGAAACCGTACCTTGCTACAGGTGAGGCAGGAAGCGCAGGAAAGATCATTCTTGGTACGGTAGCAGGAGACCTTCATGATATCGGTAAAAACCTGGTTGGCATGATGTTCGAGAGTGCAGGATTCGAGGTTATTGATCTTGGCGTTGATGTTCCGATCGAGAGATTTATCGAAGTTGTAAAAGAGAACAAAGATGCGACCATCGTTGCACTTTCTGCTCTTCTGACAACAACAATGCCATCTCTTCGTGATACGGTAGCGGCACTTCTGAAACAGCCGTTTCGTCCGCGTATCAAGATCATGGTTGGCGGTGCACCGATCTCCCAGGAATTTGCAGATGAGATCGGAGCAGATGCTTACACAGAGGATGCAGCTTCTGCAGCAGAGCAGGCTAAGAAATATGCAGATTCCGGTTTCTGTGCGAAAGCAGCAGCTGGTGAGTTTCCGGATGTAGAAGTAGCAGAGGAAGAAGCACCGGCAGAAGAAAATGAGGAAGAAGCCCCGGCAGTTCATGTGGAGAAACCACTGGAGGTTAAATTTGATAAATCTGCTGTTGATATCAGCAAAGTAAAACTTCCTGGACCAGGAGAAGGATACAAGCTCAACTGGGAAGAGACAAAAGAGAAATTTACAAATTACTGGCAGCATAAGAATACCGGCCGTCCACTGATGTGCGTGATCGCAAGACGTCCTGAGGTTGAGCAGTTTTCAGATGGAACACCTGTTGAGGGCGGCTATCTGGATCAGATCTGCCAGGGTAAATATTACAACATGCCGAAAGAACTGTACTGGAAAGATATGGAAGATAAGTACCAGAATGCAGAGCGTATCGTAGCCCGTTACCGTTACTTCTGCGACACACATGCATTTCTCGGAGAGAGCTTCCCGAACCTGAATATTGACTTTGGACCTGGTTCCACAGCAGCATACCTTGGTTCTGATATCGGATTTAAAGAGGATACTGTATGGTTCAAGAAATGCCTGGATGGCTGGGATGGTGTTCCGAAGCTTACATTTGATCCTGAGAACAAATGGTTCAAAAAACATCTCCAGCTTGCAAAAGACTGCCGTGCCCTTGCAAAAGATGATTTCTATGTAGATATGCCTGACCTGATGGAGAACATTGATGTACTTGCATCCTTACGTGGTGCACAGGATACTCTGTTCGATCTTCTGGATGAGCCGGAAAAAGTTGGCCAGCGTATCCAGGAAGTTACAGATGTTTACTATGATTACTATGATCGATTCTACGATGTAATTAAAGATAAAGACGGCGGCAACGCTTACACCGTATTCCAGATCTGGGGACCGGGAAGAACTGTAAAACTGCAGTGTGACTTCTCTGCAATGATGGCACCGGAAGACTTCCGTAAATATATTCAGCCATCTCTTCGTACACAGTCTGAGAATGTTGACCATGTACTGTATCACCTTGACGGACCGGCTGCAATCAAACATATGGATGCACTGATGGAGATCGAGGGTATCGATGCTCTTCAGTGGACAAGCGGTGATGCCGGCCCTGACGGAACACTTCCGGACTGGGATGTAATTTATGACAAAGCCATCGCAGCGGGAAAATCCATCTGGGTAAAAGTATACTCCGGTGAATTTGAAGACTGGATCAGAAACGTTGACCGTATTGTTAAGAAATATGGCTCCCACAGTCTCTTCCTTCTTTTCCCTGAGATGTCCATGGAGCAGGCCGTATACCTTCTTGACTATGCAGACAAGAACTGGAGCGATGTAAAAGGTACTTTCTGTGAATCCCTTGGCAGATAAGATCTGACAGACAGAAAATCCTTACCAATGATAATATAACCCAATCCTGATTAATGAAAATCCTATAATGTAAACCGAAATCCCCTGTCCGGAAATAATCCCAACCGGACAGGGGATTTTACTGTGTTCTCCCTGATTGATTTTAAAAAAAGAAAGCAATGTATTTATACTGTGAAGTCTGGAAAGTGTTGATTTTAAGCCATTTCTGGATGTGTGGGATGCTTTGAAAATATGATTTTGTGACATTTTTAGGACAAACGGTGGAAAAATCACGGATTTACAAAGACGAAGCATATTGATTTCACAATCGGCATATGCTATAATGCCAGTAGGCAAAAAAGATATGATGATGTTCCATGTGAACAAAGAACGAACCCCCGTATGTACCACCAATACATGCGAGGGTTCTTCTCTTTTTATTTTAGTGGTTGAGCATCCACTAGTGAAACGTAAATTAAATAAATGGACTCATATTCATTTCTATGGTATACTATTTCCATAAAAATATGGAGGACGTATATCATGGCTAAAGCAAAACCGCTTACCCT
>NZ_QRNF01000031.1 GCF_003474435.1 Ruminococcus sp. AF46-10NS | reverse complement strand
TATTTTGGATTCTATCTGCCTGAATGAATGATTTCAATTTTTCTGGTTATGGAGCGAATAACATTTTTATAGTTAGATATATTTAACTTGTATTTGCCTTTTGAATGGGAGTATGATATTATTTTTACGAATCTGTGATAGAAATGGAGATTTATTTTGAAGAAAAAAGAAACGATTTTTATTGCGTCCATACTGGTGATCGCCGGGATTCTGTGGCTTGGTTTCCAGATTTCAGGACAGCGTTCCCATAATACGATCCGCATTACTGTTGATGGAAAAGAATTCGGGACATACTCACTAAGCAAGGATCAGGTGATCCATATCGGAGATACCAATGTCTGTGAGATCAAAGATGGAAAAGTCACCATGATCGAAGCCACCTGCCCGGATCATTACTGTATGAAACAGAAGGCAGTTGACGAACACGGCGGTTCTATTATCTGCCTGCCGAATAAAGTTGTAATAGAAGGAAAGGATTCTGCTGAGCCTTCGGAATCTGATGATTCACCGAAGATCGATGCAGTGACATAAGATTATGAAACGAAAAACAGCTTATCTTGGATTGTTTGCTGCGGTTGCCATTATATTTGGATATGTGGAATCACTGATCCCCGTCTTCGCCGGAATTCCCGGTGTAAAAATAGGACTGGCTAACCTGGCGATACTTTTTATACTGGACCGGTATTCCTGGCGGGAAGCTGCACTTGTATCGGTTGTCCGCATACTTGTAATTGGATTTATGTTTGGAAACCTGTTCAGTATTGTATATAGTCTTGCCGGAGCAGCACTCAGCCTGCCTGTGATGAATTTTCTGAAAAAACATTCGGAGTTCAGCCTGATCGGAATCAGTGTTGCCGGAGGCGTTACCCATAATATCGGGCAGCTGATCGTTGCTATGATCGTGGTCAGCAACACCAGTCTGATGGTGTATGCACCGGCACTGCTTGTTGCAGGTGTGCTCGCCGGGATTGCCATAGGTGTGTTGGTAAAGGAAGTTCTGGGGAGAGTTCCTTTGAATCCTTAGTTTTGTATGTTTTACTTTTTGGATTTATTAGTTTTACTTTGTGAAAGTGGGGAAAACCGTGGGGAGGAAAGGCACTCATAGTTGCGAGGGCCGTTTTCCCTCCCCACACCCCTCCTTTCTGGCCACGCCGCTGTGATGCGTTTTGATTAGTGTAAATTTATCGGCTTAATCCTGTATGCTTCTGTTTTGGAAATGACAGGTTGAGCCGATTTTTTTGGCCGTATGATTGTTGACTCAATTCATTTTTTACGTATGGGTACGGAAAAGCGGCCTGCGCGGCAGGCCTGTTTCCTGTTTATTGAATACACGGAGAAAAACTTCCTCTTTCTACATTCAGTTCCAGGAACAGGTCTGCTATGCAGACCGCCTTCTGTCCGGCTGAGGGAGTGATCACTCTGACGGCTCACCCTCACCCTCACCCTCAAAAATCGGCTCAGACTTTCCCTTTCCAACATCGTCGCATACAGGCCCTCCCGTCGAGAGACATTCATCTACGCCTCGGTTTCATCCAGAAACTGCGGAATCGGTGTTATCGGGGGTATTGGGGGTTCATCGAACTCCCCGGATATATTCCGATAGAAAACCGCCATGCAGGTCTCTATATAAGGTACCAGCCAGATAAGTGCAAGATAAAGTGTAAACATGGAAAAAATGATCCATGGCACAAAGCTGAGCAGCATCTTCAGGTACTCCCATAAATGCCCTTTCATAAGCTTCGCACTGGCTTTCAGAGCCTGTCCACCCTTCATTTCCGGATTATCCGCCAGAATATAATAAGTCATGGCAAACGGCATCGCTATCAGAAGATTCAGCAAAAATCCCAGCAGCGTAAACAGCAGATAATTCACCGCCCAGTTCATCTGAGCATCTGCTGTACTTCCCATATCCGTAGTATACGAAAACCACGCCATAGGAAGTGAAGTCACCAGATTGATCAGTGCCAGCACAAATGATGCCACGATCACATGATCCGGCTGATGACTGAAAAAGTACAGAAGATCACCAAAAGAATATTTTTCCCGACGGGAAATATTCAGATAAATCCTGTAAAGTCCCGCTGAAAAAACACAGATCACCAGTGAAAGGATAAAACTGAATACCTCTCCCCCAATGATTGCATACAGGGAATCTCCCGGAAAAAGTGCTGTAGAAATATAACCGGATACCGCACTCATCGCCGCAACTGCAATACTTCCGATCACAGGAACTGTAAAATTCCCAGCCAGAGTTTCCCTCGCAAGCCTCTTACAGCCCTTCAGATTTTTTCTCATAAAATTCTCTCCTTATCAAAAAACGCAGCAATCCGAGCAGAAAATCCCCGAACTGCTATAGAAGGCGGAGACTTCTTCCAAGCCCCCGCCTTATTATTTCTTACTGCATTCTATGTGTGCAACCATGCTTCGCCAAAACAAATATTCACGTTCTGCTCTGCTACATATTCATGAACTCATCTGTTTTGTATTGCATTTAATCCGCAAGATTAAACGCATCATGTACCGCATTCATCGCACGTACACCATCTTTTTCATTGATAAGAACAGTGACACGGATCTCAGAAGTTGCGATCATGTTGATGTTCACACCCTCATTGTAAAGACTCTCGAACATCTTCGCAGCAACTCCCGGGTTACTCATCATACCAGCTCCCACGATGGAAAGCTTGGCGATATTTTTCTCCGCATGAAGCTCAACATAACCGATACGTGACTGGTTGGCCTCCAGTACACCCATTGCATCATCCAGATCATTCTTGTCAACTGTAAATGAAATATCCTTAGTTCCGGCACGGCCGATAGACTGAAGGATCATATCTACATTTATATTTTTCTTAGCCAGGGTATCAAACAGCTTAAATGCTACTCCTGGTGAATCTTTAAGTCCGATCACAGCAATACGTACTGCATCTGTATCCAGAGCAACACCGCTGATCAGCATTCTCTCCACTGTAACTTCCTCCTTTACCACAGTTCCTTCGCTGTTGTTGAGACTGGAACGTACTACAAGCGGTACGCCATATTTCTTTGCCATCTCTACGGAACGGTTGTGAAGCACACCTGCTCCCAGAGTTGCCAGATCCAGCATCTCATCGTAAGTGATCTCCTTCAGCTTGCGGGCTTTGGGAACTTTACGAGGGTCAGCTGTATAGACTCCATCCACATCTGTATAGATCTCGCAGGCATCTGCATGAAGTGCTGCTGCAAGAGCAACAGCTGTGGTATCGGAACCGCCACGGCCAAGTGTAGTGTAGTCATTATACTTGTCTATACCCTGAAAACCTGTAACAACAACGATCCTGCGGTTATCCAGTTCTCTGCGGATACGTGCAGCATCGATCTTTTTCAGGCGTGCACTGCCATGGGCACTTGTTGTATGCATAGCCACCTGAAAAGCATTCAGAGAAACAGCCGGTACTCCCATGCTGTCCATAGCCATAGCCATAAGTGCTACTGACATCTGCTCTCCGATAGTAAAAAGCATATCCATCTCACGTTTCGGAGGTTTCTCATTAATGTCTCTCGCCATGGTGATAAGCTCATCAGTATATTTACCCATTGCTGAAAGCACAACCACCACGTCGTTTCCTTTTTTGTAATCTTCGATACATCTTTTGGCCACATTGAAAATTCTCTCTTTGTTAGCCACAGATGTACCGCCGAATTTCTTTACGATTAACATGTTCTTTTCTTCCCCTTCGGCATCAGTCCTTCACACGGATCATCGCCAGTACTTTTCCGTCAAGCTTGCTGATCTTCTCTTTGTAATCAGCCTGCTTCATCTTCGGTGTGATAAATCCGAACTCCTCCGGAAGATTATCCGGCTCGATAGTCTGTACATCACCGAAAGCTTTCTCCACTTCATCCATAGTTGTATCGGACACACGTACAAAGAAACGTCCCTCAACATCATCCAGATCCATAAGTTCCAGATCACGGCTGCTCCAGTTTGTCATGATATTTCTGTGAAGATGTTTTGCCTCATCTACAACATCGGCTACCACTGCGCTTGCAGTCGGGAGTTTACCTGCTCCACTTCCGTAGAACATGGCATCTCCAAGAACATTTCCATGCACAAATACTGCATTGAACACATCATTTACGCTGTAAAGCGGGCTCTCCTGGCCCACCAGGAACGGAGCTACCATTGCATAGAAAGCATCTCCGATTCTGCGGCTTGTTGCAAGAAGTTTAATGGTCATGCCAAGCTCTTTCGCATATTCCATATCTGCCGGTGTGATCTTTGTGATTCCTTCTGTATAAATATTCTCGTAATTCAGGAATTTTCCATATGCAAGTGAAGAAAGAATCGCGATCTTACGGCATGCATCGGCACCTTCTACATCTGCTGTCGGGTCTGCTTCTGCATAGCCTTTCGCCTGTGCTTCTTTCAGAACTGTATCAAAATCACAGTTCTCTGTACTCATTTTATAAAGCATATAGTTGGTGGTTCCGTTAAGGATACCTGTGATCTCATCGATCTCATCTGCTGTCAGTGAAGAATTCAGCGCACGAATGATCGGGATTCCACCACCACAGCTTGCCTCAAAAAGGAAATTAATACCTTTCGCCTTGGCGATCTCCATAAGCTCGGAACCATGTTTGGCCACCAGAGCCTTATTGGATGTACTTACGCTCTTTCCGGCCTCCAGTGCTCTTTTTACAAAGGTATATGCAGGCTCGATTCCACCCATAACTTCAACGACAATGTCTACCTCCGGATCGTTTACGATCACTTCGTAATCATGAACCAGAACTTTCTCCACCGGATCTCCCGGGAAATCTCTTAAGTCCAGCACGTATTTAATATTGATCTCATCTCCGGCTCTCTTGTTAATGCTCTCATGATTGGTGTTGATAACTTCAACAACTCCGCTTCCTACTGTACCGTAGCCTAATACTGCTATGTTTATCATATGCTTACTCCCTGCCTAAAATTTTCAAATAGTGTATACCGTCTTTCTGTTCAATATCCTCCACCATAGCTTCTGCGTCGCCTTCACCTGGAAGGATATCAACGCTCAGCGTCAGTGTTGCGACTCCGTTAATTGGAATACTCTGATGTATGGTCAGGATATTACCATGAAAACGGGCAATCGTCTGCAGCACCATTGATAAAAGTCCCGGCTCGTCGTCCATCTGAATAATAAAGGTGATGGTCTTCCCCCTGGTCTCCTCGTGGAAAGGAAAAATATCGTCCTTATATTTGTAAAAAGAGCTGCGGCTGATCCCGGTCTTTTCAGCTGCTTCCTGAACAGTAGCCACACGTTTGGACTCGATCATTCTCTTAGCCTCCACAACCTTCAGAAGCACTTCCGGCACTGCCCTCTCTCTTACTACATAGTATTTTTTCTTCTCAACCTGTTTCTGCATAGCAACCTCTCTGATCACTGTTCACATCATGACCAGCTCCTCGCGGAATATTCCTGTGAACAGTAATTTTCTGTCCGTTTCATAAAGACAACTGTTTTTGTACAAAAGATATATTATCATAATAAAAGAAACTCCACAAGCGTTTTTTTGCCTGCGGAGTCCTTGTGTTATCTTTATGGGGTTCCGTGACAGTAATGTTATTCTTTCTTTCTCGCCAGCGCGATCCATTTCAGGTATGCATTGATAAAGATATCAATACCGCCGTCCAGGACTGCGTCAACATTACCGGTTTCCTCGTTGGTACGGTGATCTTTCACCATAGTATATGGCTGCAGGACATAAGAACGGATCTGGTTTCCCCATCCGATATCTGTTACTTCGCCTCGAATACCTGAAAGCTTCTCCTCTGCTTCCTGCTGTTTCAGAAGATACAGCTTGGCTTTCAGCATCTGCATAGCCTTATCCTTGTTCATGTGCTGGGAACGCTCGTTCTGGCACTGTACCACGATTCCTGTTGGAAAATGGGTGATACGGATCGCGGAGGACGTCTTATTAATATGCTGTCCACCGGCACCGCTGCTTCGGTAGGTATCAATACGGATATCATCATCATTGATCTCTACGTCCAGATCTTTCTTGATATCCGGCATAACATCACAGGATACAAATGATGTCTGTCTCTTACCTGCTGCGTTGAACGGCGAAATACGTACAAGACGATGAACACCTTTCTCGGATTTCAGATAACCGTAGGCGTTCTCTCCGTTTACCTGGAAAGTTACAGATTTCACTCCGGCCTCATCACCGTCAAGGTAATCCAGCACCTCAAGCGCAAATCCTTTCTTCTCTGCCCATCTGCTGTACATACGATAAAGCATTCCGCACCAGTCGCATGCTTCTGTTCCGCCTGCTCCTGCATTCAGCTTGATAATGGCATTCTCTCCATCATATTCTCCGGAAAGCAGTGTCTTCACACGGATACTGTCAAAACTTGCCTGAAATTCATCCAGCATCTCCTGGATCTCCGGAATGATCGAGGGATCATTCTCCTCATATCCCATCTCGATCATAGTCTCCATATCTTCCATCTGTGTTTCCAGATTATGGTATGTCTCAATATCATCTTTGAGACTCTTTAACTGTTTCATTTTCATCTGGGATGCTTCTGCATTATCCCAGAAATCAGGCGCTTCCATCTCGCGCTCTAATTCTTCGACCTTCTGCTCTTTGTTAGCGAGGTCAAAGTGAATCCCTCACTTCCACTAATGGCTCTGTGTATGTTGCAAGAATACTCTTGAACTGATCTAACTCAACCACAGCTTCACCTTCTTTCTATATATTGATGCAGGAAGTCCTGCCTGTCTTATACAATACCATATGACCATGAAAATTACAACGAAAACGTGGTTTGGGCGTTTCTATTTTATCTGCGACAGTTTATAAATATCCTCTCTCCGATGCTTCAGAAGCGGCAGCTGTTCCCGGACTTTTTTCACCTCATCCAGATCCAGTTCCACAACCTGTACTTCCGGCTTCTCATTCATTTCCATGAGAACTTTTCCCCAGGGATCTGCTGCAATGGAATGGCCCCAGGAATGGTAACCGGCATTCATATCTCTGGCAGGGGCAGCTCCGATGGTGTATACCTGATTGTCTACGGCTCTCTGACGGAACATCAGCTCCCAGTGGAGAGGGCCTGTTGTCATGTTAAAAGCAGCCGGCACAATGATCACTTCTGCGCCCTGATCTGCCATCAGCCTGGCAAGTTCCGGAAAACGGAAATCGTAGCAAATGCAAAGTCCTATTTTGCCAAACTCCGTATCAAAAACCGTTATCTGATTTCCAGGTGTAAGTGTTTCGGATTCTTTAAAATACTGACCGCCTTTTACATCAATGTCAAAAAGATGCATCTTCCGGTGTTTTCCGATCTGATGTCCCTTTCTGTCAAAAACATAGGAAGTATTGTAAATATGTCCATCCTCATCCTGCTCCGGCATACTGCCGGCTATGAGATAGATTCCATGTTCTGCTGCCAGCCGGGAACATTTTTCCCAGGTGTCTCCACCTTCGGGTTCAGCATATTCCGGAAAATATTTATTCTCATATGGGCAGCAGAACATTTCCGGCAGAACTGCCAGATCAATATCTTTGAGTTCCGGACTGGCGATGAGTTCCGCTGCCCGGTTGATGTTGCGGGATTTTTCCATATACACATGCGTTTGAAGAATTGCAGTTTTTATAATTGCCATATTATCATATCCCTTCTCTGATTTTATATAAACAACCGTATTTGTCTGCCAAGTCAAACACGAATATTTGCAATCCGTATTCGTGCACAGCTTCAAATCAGGCATTCACATTCTGCCCCGATACAAAAATAGCCCCACCACATCATCTGGGTGAGACTATTTGCATCGCTATTCTCAGATCTTAGCAGCCTTACGTCCACAGCACTGTTTGTATTTCTTGCCGCTTCCGCATGGGCACGGATCGTTCGGATATACTTTATCTTCTTTTCTCTGAACAGGTTTCTTCGGGCCTGCACTATCATCTTTGTTTGTGCCGGTTACTTTAGCAACCTGCTCACGCTCGATCTTCTGCTCTACATGAACATGATACAGCATACGTACGGTATCTTCCTGGATAGAAGTGATCATGTTATTGAACATCTCAAATGCGCTCATCTTGTACTCAACAACCGGATCTCTCTGTCCATATGCAGCAAGACCGATACCCTGACGGAGCATTTCCATATCATCGATGTGGTCCATCCACTTGCTGTCAATACATTTCAGAAGAACGACACGCTCAAGCTCACGAAGCTGCTCTGGTTCCGGAAACTCAGTTTCTTTCGCTTCATAAAGCTTCACTGCCTCTTCTTTCACGATATGCTTGATCTCATCTTTTTTGTGACCTTTAACCTTTTCAGCTGTCAGTGGCTGGATTGGAATAATCGGAATGATCGCTGTATTAAACTCATCAAGATTCCACTCACTGGAGTCCATATCATCGGAGAAGCACATATCTGTCATGCTGTCTACAATATCTGTGATCATCTTGTAGATGGCATCACGCATGTTCTCACCGTCAAGTACCTGGCGGCGCTCCTCATAAATGATTTCTCTCTGCTCATTGTTTACCTGGTCGTAATCAAGAAGATTTTTACGGATTCCAAAGTTATTGAACTCGATCTTTTCCTGTGCTTTCTCGATCGCATTGGAAAGCATCTTATGCTCAATCTGCTCATTCTCCTCAACTCCAAGAGATGTGAAAACCTTCATCAGTCTCTCAGAACCAAACAGACGCATCAGGTCGTCCTCAAGAGAAATGTAGAAACGAGATTCACCCGGATCTCCCTGTCGTCCGGAACGTCCACGGAGCTGGTTATCAATACGTCTTGACTCATGGCGCTCTGTACCGATGATCTTCAGACCGCCGGCTTCTCTTGCCACATCGTCAAGCTTGATATCAGTACCACGTCCTGCCATGTTGGTTGCAATGGTAACAGCATCTGCCTGTCCGGCCTGTGCTACGATCTCAGCCTCCAGTTCATGGAACTTGGCATTCAGTACATTGTGCGGGATTCCCTCTCTCTTCAGCATCCTGCTGAGAAGCTCGGAAGTCTCGATGGTGATCGTACCAACCAGTACCGGCTGATGTTTCGCGTGAGCTTCTTTAACTGCTTCTACAACGGCGTTGAATTTCTCTTTCTTTGTCATGTAAACAGCATCGTCAAGATCTTTACGCTGTACTACACGGTTGGTCGGGATCTCTACAACGTCCATGCCGTAGATATCACGGAACTCTTTTTCCTCGGTAAGCGCTGTACCTGTCATACCGCCTTTTTTGTCATATTTGTTGAAGAAGTTCTGGAAAGTGATGGTTGCAAGAGTTTTGCTCTCTCTTTTAACCTTAACATGCTCTTTCGCCTCGATCGCCTGATGAAGACCATCGGAATAACGGCGGCCTGGCATGATACGTCCGGTAAACTCATCAACAATAAGGATCTCGTCATCTTTTACAACGTAATCCTGATCTTTGTGCATCAGGTTGTGTGCACGAAGTGCAAGGATGATGTTGTGCTGGATCTCCAGGTTCTCCGGATCTGCCAGGTTCTCGATATTAAAGAATTTCTCAACCTTCTTGATACCCTGCTCAGTAAGGTTGACGATCTTATCTTTTTCATTTACAACGAAGTCACCTGTCTCGATAACTTCTTCACCCATGATAGCTGCCATCTTGGTCATCTCATGGCTGGCTTCACCACGCTCCAGCTGCTGTGCAAGGATATCGCACACTTCGTAAAGCTTGGTGGACTTACCGCTCTGTCCGGAAATGATAAGCGGAGTACGCGCCTCATCGATCAGGACGGAGTCGATCTCATCGATGATACAGTAGTGAAGGTCTCTCTGAACAAGCTGTTCTTTATAGATAACCATGTTGTCACGAAGATAATCAAATCCAAGTTCGTTGTTTGTTACGTATGTGATGTCACATCCGTATGCTGCACGACGCTCTTCCGGTTTCATGTCGTTAAGTACAACGCCTACTGTCAGGCCAAGGAATTCATGAACTTTGCCCATCCACTCAGCATCTCGTTTAGCCAGGTAATCGTTGACTGTTACGATGTGAACGCCTTTTCCTTCAAGGGCATTCAGATATGCAGGAAGTGTGGATACAAGAGTTTTACCTTCACCTGTTTTCATCTCGGCAATACGGCCCTGATGAAGGATAATACCACCGATGATCTGTACACGGTAGTGCTCCATTCCAAGTACACGTTTTGCTGCCTCACGTACAGTAGCAAATGCCTCTGGAAGAAGGTCATCCAGTGTTGCTCCTTCTGCAAGGCGTTTCTTATATTCTCTTGTCTTATCTCGTAACTGCTCGTCTGTAAGCTGCTGCATCTGAGACTGATAACTCTCAGTTTTCTCAACCAGCGGCATGATACGCTTTACTTCTCGCTGACTGCGGGTTCCAAATACTTTTGAAAAAACATTCATGTTTCTGCTCCAATCGTCTTAATTCATACGGATATTATATCCTAATCCGCTGTATATTCATAAACGCAACCACAACTTCCGGATATGATTTACGTTCAAAATCAGGCTTTTAAGCCTCTTATCTATCCGATTCAGGATCATTACAGGTCTCTGTTGAAATCCAGATCACATATGGTATATATTCTACCACTTTCCTGTAACAAAAACAATGAACAATTATTTAACAAATCATGTCCTATATATCCTTTCTGACTTTTGCTTTTTTTACACTGCCCCAAAAGAAAACAGCTATGCAGCAATAACAGTACTTATAATATGCTGTTACCGTATGCATAGCCGTTTTCTTTTTCGTTTACTTCGTAATCTTCACAGTCTTGATTCCACTCCAGGAAGAGTATAATTTCTTCTTTCCAACAGTTTTGTATGCGCGGACTCTTACATAATATGTTTTTTGGCTGGTGAGTCCGGCTGCTGTGTATTTTATTGTGGAAGCATTTGTGATCGATTTTGTTTTAACTCCGCTTTTAAATGTTTTATTGGTAGAATACTGAATTTCGTATCCTGTTGCAGATCCGTTCTTTTTCCACTGGATATCCGCTTTTTTTGTTTTAATGTTGGTACATTTTGTGATGGATGTTCCAGATGGATTTACAGTTAATGTTACTGTCTTTTGAGCCGCTTTGTAGTTCTTGGTAGCTGCTGCGGTGATCGTGATAGCAGATTCGCCTGTGTAGTTTGCAGCAATCGTTACTTTTCCGCTTGAATTAACAGTAACATTTTTATTGTTTGATTTATAGCTGAGTTTCGCCCCGCCTTTTGCTGCTGCTCCAAGTGAAAATGTCTGTGCCTTGGTACTCTGCGTTTTTTTCACATTGGAAGCTGTAATGCTGTTGTTTGCCTGAAGGATCTTAAAAGTCTTTGTAAGAGTTCCCCTGAAATTTGGTTCCAGACCTGTTACTGTTACTGTTGCTGTACCTGCATTTGTGTTATTTTTCCATGTAACTTTGTAATCAATGTCTTCCATCAGCAAATAATCTGATTCTCCTGGATATGTTTTATCGCGTACATATACTTTCATCTTCTGTGGCTTTCCAGTGTATGTCACAGTTGTATATTTAAGACTCAGATCGCCATATTTTTTCAGATCAGCACCATATATTTTTTTTGTAGTTGGGTCCCATGCAGACCAAGTGACCCATATACCGCCATAATCTTTCAGCTTAGCCGCTGTCCATGTAGGATCATTGATCGGATAGTAAGCTGTCAGTGCCTGATTTTTAAACATGTTCGCACCCATCTGTGGGGCACTTCCCTCAAAATAAACATACAATAACGATAAGTCTTCAAAAGCATTGCTCTCAATCTTCTTTATTGTTTTTTTGATGTTTAATGTTGATTTCTTATAATTCTTATATGTATTCTTTGTAATAACAGTCGAATTACTCGACGGTTTCGGGGTTGCTGTTGGTTTCGGCTTCGGCTTTGCTGTTGGTTTCGGTTTCGGTGTTGCCGTTGGCTTCGGTTTCGGCTTTGCCGTTGGCTCTACTCCAAGCGTGATTTTCATCGGTGATTCCGCTGTACTGATATTCGGACTATCATGAAGTGCAATCCAAAACGCTCCATTAGAATAAGCAAATCCATACACATACTGATTTGTATATCTTACATCTGCAATTTTTGTATTTCCGGAACCATCCAGATTGATCCGGTAAAGTGCATCCGGACCACTGTAATAGAACTGACCATTATAAAGAATCGTCTTCGAAGAATTTCCCCAATAATAATTTGGCATACCCACATATGGCCATTTCATATCCACCGTTGCAAGTACTGTAGCTGAAGAGTCATAAATACTCTGACATTTGATCTGTCCTACTGTTGTACTGCTGATCTCCATATAATACATTTTTTCTTTATAATACCAGATTCCGGTATCTATATTTCTCCAGAAATAAGTATTATACACCTCAGATACAGCCGCCGGTGCAGTCTCTGTTCCATTGTCCCAGACTTCCCAGCTATAGTGCTTCAATCCCATGATTCCCGCATCACTCAACAGAAAATATTGATGTTTAACTTGTCCCAGCTGATCCCATACCGGATCATCCCAGGTCACATCTACGTGATACCACCGGCCAAAGATCTTCACCAGATTCCATCCATGATTCATAGCTGAACTGGCAACATATTTACTCTCAATTCCAACCTTATTCAGAAGATACTGATACGCAAGTGCATATCCCTGGCATACGGCTTTACCTTCTACCAGAGTTCCCTCGATCGTAAATACAGAATTCGGAAGATTGCCATTCAAATATCCCTGATAATCATACTCTGTATTTAACGCAATATAATCATGAAGCACAAGAGCTTTTTCCAGATCGCTCATCTCCGGCTTCACAACTGCCAGTGCTTTCTTGGTAGCCTCTTCCAGTGAGGAAGAACCAAAAACTGTACTTCTGCTCTTGCCCATAAAAGGCTTCACATCTTCATAAAGTGTAACCGCAATACCGTTTTCTACATCGCAGGACTCAAAAGAAAGCCAATAATATTCCGGGTGTCGGTTAATAAACAACATGACTACATCTGATATCTGATCTGCCGGAATAGAAAGTGATGCAATATCCAGCACAGATCCACCTTTTTCCACAAGATTTACCAGAGCATTTTCCCATTTTTCTGTAAGTACTACAGAAGTCTTTTTCGGGCAGATCGCACCTTCCTGGATAATTCCCTCATGTGATAATGTAAAGTTTCCATTTTTCGGTACTTCCCCGTCGGAAAAATCATCTGCAGAATCGGTAAAATCATCCGAACTGCTGCCTGCATATGCCTGTTCAATATCCCCGATACTTAATTCATCTGATTCATCTTCATAATCAAGAATCTCTGCATCATCTGAAACATCCAAAGAGGCTTCTTCCTGACCAGAACTTTCCTCTGGAGCTTCTGAAACATCTTCTCCAAGTGTTTCCACCGCCGAACCATCACTGAATTCCGCAGCCATACCAGTTACCGGTATCGCTGTCACGCATAGCACTACACTGAGAAGTAATGCTGAAAGCTTCTTTTTCATTGGTATTTCCTCCCTTTTTTCTGATGATTTTATTATAAAATATCAGGCCGCCTGCTGTAAAGCAGACTTTTATACTCAAGTAAAAAAATCCTGACTGCACCCTCTCTCACCTGATCAAAAAAACTCCGGGGATCTACAAAGTTTCCACGCAGATTCCCGGAGTTATCTTTTCAATATTCAGTTGTTATGCAGCAATCAGAACTCAGGCTCGATCAGTCCGTAAGTATTACCTTTACGTTTATAAACCACGTTAACCTGCTCTGTCTCAGCATTGAAAAATACGAAGAAGTTATGTCCAAGAAGCTCCATCTGTACGCATGCATCTTCCGGATACATTGGTTTGATTCCGAATTTCTTGGTACGGATGATCTTAACTTCTTCATCCTCTTCATAATCCTTATCAAGATATGCTTTCTGGAAGTTTGTGGATTCCTGCTGTTTGTCAACAATCTTGTTCTTGTATTTACGAAGCTGACGCTCAATTACCTCTTCAACCAGATCAATGGATACATACATATCATTACTTACCTGCTCGGAGCGAATGATATTACCTTTCACAGGGATTGTTACCTCGATCTTCTGACGGTCTTTTTCAACACTTAAGGTCACTGAAATTTCAGTTTCAGGAGTGAAATACCTTTCAAGTTTACCAAGCTTGTCCTCAACAGCTGTTTTAAGTCCTTCTGTTACTGCTATATTCTTTCCACTAATAATAAATTTCATGACTTCCATCCCCTTTGCTGTTTTATGTGGCTATTATAACACATTAAGTTGAATTTTAACATCACTTTTCAAAAATTTAACAAATTTTTTCTAAATTTATTCGATATATTCCTGCAAAAGGTTTTTTTTGTCGCGGATGCGCAACTATTAGAGCAGTTTAACCAAATCAATAATCAGCTGTAGAATTTCCTTTAGTGCATTGCTGCCAGAACTTCAAACGGTATGCTGCCGCCAAAAATATCCAATGCACTGCCAACCGTCACATCCAGACGGCCTTTTCCTGCTTCACGCAGAACTTCAATATCTTCCACGGAACCAACACCGCCGGCATAAGTTACCGGATGGGATGTATACTGTCCCAGAAGCTCTGCGAGATCTTTTTCCACACCGTGGGCCTTGCCTTCCACATCCACAGCATGAACCAGAAACTCATCACAGTAACTTCCAAGTTTCTCCATCAGTTCCAAAGTCACGATCTCCTCTGTGAACTTCTGCCATCTGTCTGTGACAATATAATATTCTCCATCTCTTTTGCGGCAGCTTAAATCCAGCACAAGACGTTCCTTTCCTACGGCATCCCGGATCTTCATCAGATTCTCCCACGAGATCACGCCGTTCTTAAAAACATAGGAAGTTACGATTACATGGCTTGCACCTGCATTCAGATATTCTGCCGCATTCTCCGGGCAGATGCCTCCACCGATCTGAAGTCCTCCCGGATATCCGGAAAGTGCAAGCAGTGCCTGTTCTTTTGTTGCGTTATAATAAGGAGAATCTTTTCCATTCAGCAGGATCACATGACCGCCTTTCAGTCCTGCCTTTTTATATAATTCTGCATAAAAAGCAGCATCCTGTTCTGATACAAAATTCTCTGCCGCCTGGTCTCCCTGGTCTTTCAGGCTCCCTCCTACGATCTGTTTTACCTGGCCGTTATGTATATCAATGCATGGTCTGAATTTCATAGTCCTTATCCTCCGTTCTTCTTTCCATGCACTGATAATAGCATCTGAAACAGTTTTATGCAATGCTGTGGTAAAATATCTGTAATAATCGCTTACCTTCCATCGCATGATGAAAAGCATTCAGTAACTATCTTCCTTCCACTGCATTGCCAACTGCGTTGCCAATATCATCTACTGCATTGCCGACGCCATCGCCCAGATCCTTCACGCTATCACCCAGCTCGCCGGATACAGTTCCGTCATTTCCATTATTTCCAGTCCCGTTGTCTCCAGTCCTTTTTGTTCCAGGTGTCACAGCTGCGTCATTTTCGTTATTTCCCGTATCTGATGTTCCTGCTCCTGGAGTTACAGTAAGATTCCCGCCGGCCATCTCATTATTGTCTGTACCAGAATCCTCAATGATTTCACCATTATCCATCACACCATCATTATCAGCGTCATTGTCAATGATCTCATCATCTGCCGCATTGTTCTTGTTTTTGTCTTTCGTATCTTTTTGTGCATCATCCACAGTTTCATCTGCATTGTTTACCTCTGTTCCGCAGGCTGTAAATGTACAAAGGGACAGTGTGAGCATTGTGCCGAAAAGAATTGCCTTCCATTTTTTCATATGATCTTCTCCTTTTTTGAAAAATTTCTGTATTCATAATATGGCACATTTCCTGACTTCCTATGCTGGGAAATTTTCAAAAAAAACAGCAGACCGTGCATTCGCACTCCGCTTCACAACACGCAAAACGGGTTCTGCTTTTACACAGAACCGTTATCATCACTTATATTTTTTATCAGGATCAGCCGATCACGTCACTCATATCGTAACGTCCTGCCGGTTTGCCTGCAATAAATTTCGCTGCTTCCACAGCACCTTTTCCAAAAATAGCCTTGGAATAAGCTGTGTGCTTGAACTCAATTACCTCGTCCTGTCCTGCAAAGATCACCTCATGCTCACCTACAATCGTACCGCCGCGGACTGCAGAGATTCCGATCTCCTTGTCGTCACGTTTCTCACGTTTCTGGCTGCGGTCATATACATAGTGATACTTGTTGTCCATAGCCTCATTCAGACTGTCAGCCAGCGCAAGAGCTGTACCGCTCGGTGCATCAACCTTCAGGCGGTGATGCTTCTCAACGATCTCCATATCAAATCCTGCTGCTGCAAGAACCTTGGCAGCATCCTGGACCAGTTTCAGAAGTGTGTTGATACCAAGAGACATATTCGCAGATTTCAGCACTGCAACCTTCCTAGATGTTTCCTCTACCTTTGCAAGCTGCTCCTCGCTTAAGCCTGTGCTGCAGAGAACAACCGGGATCTGACGTGCTGCGCTGTACTCAAGAAGCTTGTCTGTTGCTTTTGCAGAAGAGAAGTCGATGATGGCATCTGCTTCTGTCTGACATGCATCAATATCGGTAAATACCGGATAGCTGTTTTTTCCCTGGTCTGCAATGTCGATACCTGCCACGATCTCAGCATCCGGATCTTTCTCCACGATGTCACTGATCACCTGTCCCATATGTCCGTTGCAGCCGTGCATGATGATTTTTACCATAGTATGTTTCTCCTTTACCTTCCGCTTACAGTCAGATTATTCAGCAAGCTTAAGACCGAATTTCTCGATTTCTTTTGCAAGAGCTGCCTTTGTGTTGTCTTCCATATCACAAAGTGGCATACGAAGTGGTCCTACATTCATTCCCATAAGATTCATGGCCGTCTTAACCGGGATCGGGTTAACCTCACTGAACAGGGCATTGATCAGCGGAATAGCCTTCAGCTGATCCTCAGCTGCACCCTTTGTGTCACCGTCGAAATATTTCATAACCATATCATGTGTATACTTCGGTGCAACGTTGGACAGTACGGAGATTACTCCAAGTCCGCCCAGAGAAAGGATCGGAAGGATCTGGTCATCATTTCCGGAGTAAAGCTCAAGCTGTCCGTCAGCCAGAGACATCATCTTGGCAATCTGTGAAAGATCTCCTGTAGCTTCCTTGATTCCGACAATATTCTTCACATTCTTGGCAAGATAAGCTGCTGTAGCCGGCTGGATATTGCAGCCTGTACGGCTCGGTACATTGTACATGATAAGCGGAGTTTCCGGAACTGCATTGGCAATTGCTGTATAATGAGCGATAAGACCCTTCTGTGTAGCCTTGTTATAGTAAGGTGTTACGATAAGAAGAGCATCTGCACCATAGGAAGCAGCTTCCTTGGACATCATGATCGCTGTCTCTGTACAGTTGGAACCTGTTCCTGCGATTACCGGCACACGTTTATTAACCTTATCAATAGTGAATTTGATAGTCTGAAGATGCTCACCATGAGTCAGGGTAGAAGACTCTCCTGTTGTTCCACAGATAACGATGGCGTCTGTGCTGTTCGCGATCTGGTCCTCCAGGATCTCCTCAAGTTTCTCATAATTCACCTTACCGTCTTCATGCATTGGTGTTACGATTGCAACGCCTGCCCCTTTAAAAATTGCCATTTGTCTTCCTCCTTCTTTCTTCTGTAAAATGTTGCTTTATTCCCGTTCCTGGTCCGTATACTCTGTAGTCAGTGTTGTAATACTGTCCACATAAGGCTTCAGAGCTTCCGGCAGCCATCGTCCGGTCATAACTATGTGCATACTTTCATCCTTCTGCTTAAGCATATCGATGATCGTCTCAACTGGAGCGATTCCTTTATCCATAAGCCCGAGGATCTCATCCAGCAGCAGAAAATCGCATTCTCCGGTAGCAATTACCTTCCGTGCAAAATTAAGGCCATTGAGTATATTGGTTCTCTCCTCTGCCTTCTCCTGCTCGCTCAGGTCATTATAGCAGGTGTCCATTTTTTCGAAACGGAAAATCTTAAAGTCAAGATTGTCCAGTTCCTCAAGAAAATCCACTTCTCTGCGTTCCTTCCCCTTGAGAAACTGTATGATGATCACACTCTTTCCCTGTGCGGCAAAACGCAGTCCCTGGCCAAGAGCCAGTGTTGTCTTTCCTTTCCCGTTCCCGCAATAAACCTCTGTTATTTTTCTTTCCATGATTTTTCCTCTTACTGTTAGTGAAACCGGTAATTCCCCATTTTTCTAATTTTTTTTATATTACCGCAGATTGGATGGAAATGCAAGTATTACCTTAATATTCTCAGCAATATTCCATAACTTCTCCAATATTACTCAACATATTCCAATTTACTCACCGAAACTTCATAAGCAATCCTTTTTTCCGTCTCATTTTCGCTGATCCTCTTCATATACTCTCTGCTCTGGATCCTGCCCCATATCAGCACATGACCTCCAACCTCAAAAGCAGATGCATATCTGGCATTTCTTCCCCAGCAGATGCAGGGTATGTAATCAGATTTTCCATATGGACGGTTTACAGCCATCAGAAGATCTGCTATTTCTCTTCCTAAAGGTGTTTTTCTATATACAGGCGGTTTGCAGATATAGCCATCCAGAAAGATCTGGTTTGCAGGCAAAGTCTCCTCTTCTTCCTCCACAAACTCCACTTCCCTCGCAAAAACGGAAAGTACCAGCCTGTTCCTTTTTTCCTCATGACGGTTATAGGACCTGAACTGTCCGTGGATCTCAATATATTCACCAACATAATCCTGGGTGACATCGATCAGACGTTCGGACACCATTACAGGGATCCGATCCTCTGAATCACTGAGACGTTTTACCAGGATATCCATCATATAAAAGCCTTCTCCAAAGACCTGATGACTGAAGGTAAATCCTGTTGCGATCCGTCCCATAACCGATACCTGATTGTTTTCAATGATTTTATCTGCCATAATTAAGTAACTCCCTTCCTTATCGTGTATTTCGTTTATACATGAAGTGTATGTACATTTTTCCTGTAATATGTCTGGAAAATGAAAAACCAAAAATATTTTTTTATCTCTTGTAATCTGGAAAAAATGTGATAGACTATAAATTTGGACATCATTTTTAACAAAAAGATTACTTATATATGGAAAGAAAGGATTTGGATTATATGAAGACCAAGCGCGAAGATGTTCGTAACGTGGCCATTATCGCCCATGTCGATCACGGCAAAACAACACTTGTTGACGAGCTTTTGAAACAGAGCGGTGTTTTCCGTGAAAACCAGGAAGTCCAGGAACGTGTCATGGACTCCAACGATATTGAGCGTGAGCGCGGCATTACGATTCTCTCCAAAAACACCGCAGTTCATTACAAGGATGTGAAAATCAATATCATCGATACTCCAGGTCATGCGGACTTCGGCGGCGAGGTAGAGCGTGTGCTGAAGATGGTAGACGGCGTTATTCTTCTTGTGGACGCCTTCGAGGGTGCCATGCCTCAGACTAAGTTTGTACTTCGTAAAGCTCTCGAACTGGATCTGCATGTTATTGTCTGCATCAACAAGATCGACCGTCCGGAAGCACGTCCGGAAGAGGTTGTTGACGAAGTTCTGGAGCTTCTTATGGATCTGGATGCATCTGATGAGCAGCTTGACTGCCCGTTCCTGTATGCTTCCGCAAAAGCCGGCTATGCAGTCCGTAACCTCGATGACAAACCTGAAAATATGGCTCCTCTTTTTGAGACTATCCTTGAGTCAATTCCTGCTCCGGAGGGAGATCCTGACGGAGATACACAGGTTCTTATCAGCACCATCGACTACAACGAGTATGTGGGACGTATCGGTATCGGTAAAGTTGAGCGCGGAACTATTTCCGTAAACCAGGACCTGATGCTTCTGAACCATCATGACCCTGACAAACGTGAGCGTGTAAAGATCAGCAAGCTGTATGAGTTTGATGGTCTGAACAAGGTTGAGGTTAAAAGTGCTACCATCGGTGCTATCGTTGCAATCTCCGGTATTTCGGACATCCACATCGGTGATACTCTCTGTGCAGGAGACAATCCGGAAGCAATCCCATTCCAGAAGATCTCCGAGCCGACACTCTCCATGAACTTCCTCGTAAATGACAGCCCTCTTGCAGGACAGGAAGGTAAATATATCACTTCCCGTCACCTCCGTGACCGTCTCTACCGTGAGCTGAACACCGATGTCAGCCTTCGTGTGGAAGATACGGACACAACAGAGTGCTTCAAGGTTTCCGGCCGTGGTGAGCTTCACCTCTCCGTTCTTATCGAGAACATGCGCCGTGAAGGATACGAGTTCGCAGTCAGCAAGCCAGAGGTTCTTTACCACACAGACGAGCGCGGACGTAAACTCGAGCCGATCGAGATCGCATATGTTGACGTTCCGGAGGAATTTTCCGGTACCATCATCCAGAAGCTCAGCGAGCGTAAAGGTGAGCTCCAGGGTATGAGCACAGCAAGTGACGGAAGTGTCCGTCTTGAGTTCTCCATCCCTTCCCGTGGACTGATCGGATTCCGTAATGAATTCCTTACCTCCACCAAGGGTACCGGTATCCTGAATACCATGTTTGACGGATATGCACCTTACAAGGGAGATTTCCCGTACCGTAAACAGGGATCCCTCATCGCATTTGAAGCTGGTGAGACTGTTACTTACGGACTTTTCTCCGCTCAGGAGCGTGGTACTCTCTTTGTCGGACCTGGAGAAAAAGTTTACAGCGGTATGGTCATCGGACAGAACGGAAAGGCCGAGGATATCGAGCTGAATGTCTGCAAGACAAAACACCTTACCAACACACGTTCCTCTTCCGCTGATGATGCTCTGAAGCTTGTTCCGCCTAAGATCTTAAGTCTCGAGCAGGCCATCGAGTTCATCGACCAGGATGAGCTTCTTGAGGTAACACCTACAAGCCTTCGTATCCGTAAACGTATCCTGGATTCCAGAGACAGAAAACGTGCTGCATTCCGCAAGAGCTGATAGGATTTTGACGATATTTTATCATTTACCGAAATCTGGCAGTATTTTGCTGTGACAGGGTATTCAGATATATCTTTGACATAATTTATACGACTGCCATATGGGAGTGTTCTCCTGTGTGGCAGTTTTTTTTGGAAAAAATCTCCTGGCTTTCCCAGAAACCATCAGAAATCCCCCTTTACTTTGCCTTATATTTCCCTAAATTATTTTTGAATTGTTCTGAAAGCTCAAAAAATTTCAGATTTTTTATCTCTTATGTTTTTCCACTTTAGCGCGATATTATGTTTTTGTGAATTATTTATCAAAATATCGGGATGTTTTTGTTAATTATTTATCACATCCGCTATTGACGTATTCTATTCGTTGAATTATAATGGCTTCATGATCGATTGACAAAAGTTTAACGTTATTTTTTTAACTTCTATAGCGTTTTATCTTTTGCCCGCCCTTCATATGTATGCATGTTTTTTGTCAGTGCTGACAAATAATTAACATGTATTTTGTGCATAATGCTGAATTTCATTTTTTTTACAAACAGTTTTTCAAGAGATTCAGACAGCTGCAAAGTAAAATTTACAGTATTTTTCCGCAATTTTCAGTTCGTCATTTTGCACATAGCAGCAAAATTCTGAATTTGCGTTTTATTCTGAATTTTGATACTATATCAGTATCAAAACAGAAAATTCAATCAGATTGAATCAAAAAATGCGAACGCAGCGCGGGGACTTACAATAAAACTCTGCAGCATCTGCCGGTCAAAAAAAGACAACCGCAGAACCACAGACTATCATCATATGAAAACAGGAGGATTCCACATGGCAAAGAAAGATACTATCCCTACCATTATTGACACTCCAGAAGCCCTGACCGCGAAAATGGCAGCAATGAAAGAAGCACAGAAGATATTCGCCACCTACACACAGGAGCAGGTTGACAAGATCTTTAAAGCAGCTGCTACTGCTGCTGACAAGATGCGTATTCCACTGGCTAAAATGGCTGTTGAAGAGACAGGCATGGGAATCATGGAAGACAAGGTTATCAAGAACCATTACGCAGCAGAGTACGTTTACAATGCTTATAAGAACACTCAGACATGTGGTGTTGTAGAAGAAGACAAGGCATACGGAATCAAGAAGATCCTTGAGCCTGTAGGACTGATTGCCGCAGTTATCCCGACAACCAACCCGACTTCCACAGCAATCTATAAATCCCTTATTTCACTGAAAACACGTAACGGTATCATCATCAGCCCGCATCCGCGTGCCAAAGGATCTACTATCGCAGCAGCTAAAGTTGTTCTTGATGCAGCTGTTGCCGCAGGCGCACCGGAAGGAATCATCGGATGGATCGATATCCCGAGCCTTGAGCTTACCAATATGGTAATGCAGAATGCAGACATCATCCTCGCTACCGGCGGTCCCGGAATGGTTAAGGCAGCTTACTCCTCAGGTAAACCGGCTGTTGGCGTCGGACCCGGAAATACACCTGCTATCATTGATGACAGCGCAGATATCCGTCTTGCGGTTAACTCCATCATTCACTCCAAGACATTTGACAATGGTATGATCTGTGCTTCCGAGCAGTCCGTAACTGTTCTGGAAAGCATTTATAAAGAAGTTAAAGAAGAATTCCTTTACAGAGGATGCTATTTCCTCAAAAAAGACGAGATCGAGAAAGTCAGAAAGACGATCCTTATCAACGGAGCACTGAATGCCAAGATCGTAGGACAGAAAGCAGCTACTATCGCAGAGATGGCCGGCGTTACTGTTCCGCCACAGACCAAGATCCTGATCGGTGAGGTTGAATCCGTTGATATCAGCGAGGAATTCGCACATGAGAAACTTTCCCCTGTACTTGCAATGTACAAGGCTAAGAATTTTGACGATGCTATCTCAAAAGCTGAACGTCTTGTTGCAGACGGCGGCTATGGCCATACCTCTTCCCTCTACATCAACGTAAATGAAACAGAGAAAATGGATAAATTCGAGGCAGCTATGAAGACCTGCCGTATCCTTATCAATACACCTTCTTCCCAGGGTGGTATCGGCGACCTTTACAACTTCAAGCTTGCTCCATCCCTTACTCTTGGCTGCGGTTCCTGGGGCGGCAACTCCGTATCCGAGAACGTTGGTGTTAAACATCTTCTCAATACCAAGACCGTTGCTGAAAGGAGAGAGAATATGCTCTGGATGAGAACACCGGAAAAAGTTTACTTTAAGAAAGGCTGTATGCCGGTTGCTCTTGATGAGCTCGGTACTGTTATGGGCAAGAAACGCTGCTTCATCGTAACAGACTCCTTCCTTTATAAGAACGGCTACACCAAACCGATCGAAGACAAGCTGGATCAGATGGGTATCGTACACACATGCTTCTCTGATGTAGCACCAGACCCATCCCTTGCTTCCGCAAAAGCAGGTGCCAAAGCTATGACAGCATTCGAGCCGGACTGCATCATCGCTCTTGGTGGCGGTTCTGCAATGGATGCCGGCAAGGTTATGTGGATGCTTTATGAGAATCCGGACGCTGATTTCTCCGATATGTCCATGGATTTCATGGATATCCGAAAGAGAGTTTACACCTTCCCGAAGATGGGTAAAAAAGCTTACTTTGTAGCGATCCCGACATCTTCCGGTACAGGTTCCGAGGTTACACCTTTCGCCATTATCACAGATCAGGACACCGGCGTTAAGTGGCCGCTGGCTGATTACGAGCTCCTTCCGGATATGGCGATCGTAGATACCAATAACATGATGAGCGCACCTAAGGGACTTACCCGTGCTTCCGGTATCGACGTTATGACACATGCCATTGAGGCTTATGTTTCCATGATGGCTTCTGATTACACAGATGGTCTCGCACTGAAAGCGATCAAACTGGTATTCGAGTATCTGCCGCGTGCATACAAGGATGGCAACGATGTAGAGGCAAGAGATCATATGGCTAACGCTTCCTGCATGGCAGGTCTCGCATTCGCCAATGCTTTCCTTGGAGTAAACCACTCTCTTGCTCACAAGCTTGGTGCTTTCCACCACCTGCCGCATGGTATTGCAAACGCAGTTGTTCTTCTGGATGTTATGCGCTACAACAGTGCCGAGGTTCCGACTAAGATGGGTACATTCCCACAGTATCAGTATCCGAAGACACTTGCACGCTATGCTGAGATCGGACGTTCTGTAGGTCTTACAGGCAAGAACGACGCAGAAGTATTCGAGAAACTTCTTGCTAAACTGGACGACCTTATGAGAACTATTGAAATACTTCCTACAATCCGCGACTACGGTGTAGATGAAAAATACTTCCTTGAGACTCTGGATGATATGTCCGAGCAGGCCTTCAACGACCAGTGTACCGGTGCCAACCCGAGATATCCACTGGTATCTGAGCTGAAAGATATCTATCTGAAAGCATACTACGGAGAAGCGCCAAAGAAAGAAGATAAAAAAGCCAAATAAATGTGGAACACCCCTCTAATTGACGCAGCCGGGAGCGATTGACTCCCGGCTGCGTCTCCTTTGTTTATTCTTTCTTGTTGTTCATTTATTTCAGGCCATACTCTGCCGCAAGTTTCTTAAACTCAGGAAGAGAATTGACGATCGTCTCATAAGATACACAATACGCAAGTCTCACATAACCAGGGCATGCAAAAGAGCTTCCCGGTACCATGAGGATATTGTATTTCTTACCTGCTTCGCAGAAAGCTTTTTCATCTGCTACCGGTGATTTCACGAACAGATAAAAAGCTCCCTGTGGCTTGATACACTCAAATCCACACTCTTTCAGGCCATTGTAAAGTGCCTGACGGTTCTTATCATAAGCTGCAAGATCAGTCTTGGCATCTACACATTTCGCAACTACTTTCTGGATCAGGGACGGTGCATTTACACAGCCAAGTGTACGGTTTGCGATGGTTGCTGCTGAGATCAGCTCTTCGCTTCCATCTGCCTCATCCGGGATCACCAGATATCCGATACGCTCTCCCGGAAGGGAAAGAGATTTGCTGTAGGAATATCCAACAACCGTATTGTCATAATATTTGGTCAGGTACGGAACCTCAACGCCATCATATGCAAGTTCACGATACGGCTCGTCAGAGATCATATAGATCACTGTTCCGAATTCCTTCTGCTTTGCTTCCAGAATTGCAGAAAGTTTCCTGATTGTTTCTTCTGAATATACAACTCCTGTTGGATTATGAGGTGTATTTACAATGACAGCTTTTGTCTTCGGTGTGATCTTCTTCTCAAACTCAGCAAGATTCGGCTGGAAGGTTGCGGTATCCGGAGAGATTTCCACAAGGACACCATCATAATTACGGACATATGCACCGTACTCCAGGAAATATGGTGCAAAAACGATCACTTCTTCTCCCGGATTCAGGATTGTCTTCAAAATCACGTTCAGTCCGCTTGCTGCTCCAACTGTCATGATCAGGTTCTTTGCAGAAAATTTCGTATCAAAGCGCTTGTTGAGGGATTCTGCGATAGTCTGGCGTACATCCTCAAAACCTGCATTGCTCATATAGCCGTGAAGAACCGTCGGATCTGTCTCATTAACAAGCTCAATGATCGCCTCGCGTACACAATCCGGAGCCGGCACACTCGGGTTTCCAAGGCTGAAGTCAAATACCTTATCTGCGCCGTATTTCGCACGGAGACGGTTGCCTTCCTCAAACATCATACGGATGGCAGAATTATTTTTTACGTAGGGTTTCATTTTTTCTGATATCATGGTGGTTCTCTCCTTTTATCCGATTTATAACGTTCCAGGTAATTATTGATTTCTCAGAACACTCTGTTTCTATAGCAATTCCAGGAATTATTCCTTACATTTTATTGTACCCCGTTCAACTTCCACGTGTCAATACTTTATCTTATTAAAGTGCATGAAGGTCTTTTTTCCTTACCAACCACACAGACAACGTACTGCCCGCCAGTGCCACCAGGAATCCGGCAAGAACATCCGTAGGATAATGAACCCCCAGATACAGTCTGGAAAAAGCCACAAGTGCAGCCAGGATCACTGCCGGAACACCGTATCTCTTCGGAAACATCCGCGCTATCACCAACGCAACTGCAAAAGATGCTGTCGTATGTCCTGACGGGAAAGAAAAATCTGTCGGTTTTGCGATCAGCGGAGTCAGGGCATCGATCACTGCAAAAGGCCTTGCTCTTGCTACCAGATTCTTAAGAAGTACATTGGTGACAAGAGCTCCAAATATAATTGACAAAGATGCTGCGCATCCCACTTTTCTGGTCTTCGGACTCACCAGAAGGATCACTGCACACAGGATCCAGAACCCGCCTCCGTTTCCCAGAAATGTGATCATTTTCATAGCAGGTGTAAGAATATCTGACCGAAGATATTGCTGGATCAGAAGCAGAAGCTCTTCGTCCAGATTCTGTATTGAATGTAAAATACTCATATATACCTTGCTGTTAAACCAGCATTCACCTCTTCCTCTCTTTATTTTCCTGCAGACAATACAGATGATTCCTTTTTATTCCTGTTGTTATCTGTGTCTGCCTATTTTACTGTTATCTATTTTACTGTTATCTATTATACTGTACTTCTCTTGATTTTCTAATAACAAAAACTTAACATTTTCTAAATTTATCCGAATATCCGCCTGCCCCAAATATTTGTCTTACGCAAAACGCCCCTGCACTGCCAAAAATACCACAGTACAGAGACGTTTTCCTTCCCGTTGCTTAAAAACTTTCTATAATAAATTTTCCTTTTTCTGATACGATTCCTGTTCTTTACGCTCCGCGTTCTGCCTCCCGCTCTTTGTAGTGATGAGCCTCTTCAAGCATCATATCCTTCACCTTCATCAGTCGAATCTGCGTACTTCTCTCATTTTCATCCAGCTTCATGGTGATGTATTTGATGTTTGCCTGAGCTTCCGGTATAATTACGTGCTCCAGAGCATTTACACGTCGTCTGGTCTTCTCGATCTCGGAAGCCATCAGCTGGCAGGCTTTTTCCACTTCTGCCAGACGAAGCATGTCAGGAAGTATATCCTCCAGGGATTTCACCGCTCCGTCCAGATCACTGGAGGTAAAAGCAAAACCATAGGAATAGATATCGTTAGCATCCGGTGTTCTTGTTTTATATTCAAAAACAGGAATATCCACACTCATGACATTCTTTTTTCCGGTTTCCAGATAAACTTCCTGCTTGGGAGCCATCAGTGCCGTATTCAGAGTTTCCTCCGACATTCCGGCTTTTGCAATAACAAAATTGGTATTGGCACTTCGGATACCAGCCTCTACCTTCTGACGCAGCTCCATGTTCTCACGTACCAGGTCTAGGAACTGTCTCATCAGCTCATCTCGCTTATCCTTCAGAAGCTTGTGTCCGCGCACTGCAGTCACCAGCTTTTTTTTCTGCTTCGTAAGCTCCATACGGGTAGGATTCACCTGTGTTGATGCCACAAATCATCCCCCCTTTATACTTTTCCGTAATACTGGTCAAGGAATTTGTCATCGATACGTTTCAGCTCGCTTCTCGGAAGAATGGAAAGCAGCTTCCAGCCAATGGACAAAGTCTCCTCAATATCACGGTTTGCCTGATAGCCCTGGGAAACATATTCCTTTTCAAAAGCATCTGCAAATTTTGCATAAATAAGGTCAATATCAGAGAGAGCAGCCTCGCCAAGAATGGTCATCAGCTCTTTGGCCTCTTTACCACGGGCATATGCAGCAAACAGCTGGTTCATGGTGTTGGCATGATCCGCTCTTGTTTTGCCTTCACCGATACCTTTATCCTTCAGTCGTGACAGAGACGGAAGAACATCAATCGGCGGTGTAATCCCTTTGCGGCAAAGCTCACGGCTCAGGATGATCTGTCCCTCTGTGATGTAGCCGGTAAGGTCAGGAATCGGATGAGTCTTGTCATCCTCAGGCATGGTCAGGATCGGAACCATGGTGATACTTCCTGCTTTTCCCTTCTGACGGCCTGCGCGCTCATAAAGAGAAGCAAGGTCCGTGTACATATATCCGGGATAACCACGACGTCCAGGAACCTCTTTACGCGCTGCGGAAACCTCACGGAGAGCGTCCGCATAGTTTGTAATATCTGTAAGGATTACCAGTACGTGCATGTCTTTTTCGAAGGCAAGATACTCTGCTGCTGTCAGTGCCATTCGCGGAGTAGCGATACGCTCAACAGCCGGGTCATTTGCCAGGTTTACAAAAAGAACAGTACGGTCTATCGCTCCGGTTTCCTTAAAGCTCTCTACAAAGAAGTTGGACTCCTCGAAAGTAATACCCATGGCAGCAAATACAACCGCAAACTGCTCATCTTTTCCACGAACCTTCGCCTGTCTTGCGATCTGTGCCGCAAGCTGTGCATGAGGAAGACCGGATGCTGAGAAGATCGGAAGCTTCTGTCCACGAACCAGTGTATTCAGTCCGTCGATCGCAGATACACCGGTCTGGATAAACTCCTCCGGATAACTTCTGGCTGCAGGGTTCATCGGAAGTCCGTTGATATCTCTTCTCTCTTCCGGAAGGATCTCAGGGCCATCATCGATCGGTCGGCCCAGACCGTCAAAAACACGGCCCAGCATGTCGCCGGATACGCCAAGCTCCATGCTTCGTCCCAGAAAACGTACCTTGCTGTTAGAAAGGTTGATACCTGTGGAACTCTCAAACAGCTGCACCAGTGCATTGCTTCCGTCGATCTCCAGAACACGGCATCTTCTCGTTTCGCCATCGGCAAGCTCAATCTCACCAAGCTCGTCAAATGCCACGTCTTCAACGCCACGTACCAGCATCAAAGGGCCGGCAACTTCCTGTATGGTTCTATATTCTTTTGGCATTTTACAGGCCCTCCTTTCTCAGAAGTTCTGCGATCTCTCCTGCAAGCTGACGTGTTACTTTTTCATATTCTGCTGCCAGCTCATCCTCTTTCGTATATTTGTAACGGCCGATCTGCTCACGAACCGGCAGTTTTACGATGTCGTTGATATCAGCTCCCTGCTTCAGCGCATCCACGCCAGCATCATAAAACGCAAGTACCAGACGCATCATATTGTGCTGTTTTTCCAGAGATGTATAGGTATCGATCTCATGGAAAGAGTTCTGGTGAAGGAAATCCTCACGGATAGAACGGGCTGCCTCCATTTTCAGGCGGTCGCCAGGTGAAAGTGCGTCCATACCTACCATCTTTACGATTTCCTCAAGTTCTGCTTCTTCCTGAAGAAGAGTCATCATTTTCTGACGAAGCTTCATCCAGTCCGGTGCCACATTCTCATCAAACCAGCCGCCTACGCTGTCCAGATACAGAGAATAGCTGGTCAGCCAGTTAATAGCCGGGAAATGACGTTTGTATGCAAGGTTCGCATCCAGTCCCCAGAATACCTTTACGATTCGAAGGGTTGCCTGGGAAACAGGCTCGGAAATATCACCACCAGGAGGTGATACAGCACCGATGGCTGTCAGCGCACCCTCTCTTCCGTCCTTTCCGCTGCAGATCACATGGCCTGCACGCTCGTAGAACTGTGCAAGACGGGAGCCAAGATATGCCGGATAACCTTCCTCACCAGGCATCTCCTCCAGTCGTCCGGACATCTCACGGAGAGCCTCGGCCCATCTGGATGTGGAATCTGCCATCAGAGCTACGGAATAACCCATATCACGGAAATACTCTGCAATAGTGATACCTGTATAAATAGAAGCCTCACGTGCCGCAACCGGCATGTCTGAGGTGTTGGCGATCAGAACAGTACGCTCCATCAGGGACTGTCCTGTTTTCGGGTCCTTCAGCTCCGGAAACTCGTTCAGAACATCTGTCATCTCATTTCCACGCTCACCACAGCCGATATAAACCACAATATCCGCCTCAGCCCATTTTGCAAGCTGATGCTGGATAACTGTTTTACCGCTTCCAAAAGGTCCCGGAACTGCTGCAACGCCGCCTTTTGCGATTGGAAACATGGTATCAATAACACGCTGTCCTGTTACCAGAGGTTTTGCAGGTGGAAGTTTTTTCTTATATGGGCGGCCACGTCGTACAGGCCAGTGCTGCATCAGTGTCAGCTCCTTGTCCCCATTTGCAGTTGAAAGAACCGCAACCGTCTCATCCACTGTGAATTCGCCGGATTTAATTTCTTTCAAAGTTCCCTTCATATTCGGAGGAACCATGATCTTCTGTGTAACAACAATGGTTTCCTGAACAGTTCCGAGAACATCGCCGCCTTCCAGCTCATCTCCAACTTTCGCTGTCGGAACAAAGTTCCATTTTTTGTCTCGTTTCAGTGCAGGTACCTCAACACCACGTTTCAGATTGTTGCTGCCTGCTACTTTCATGATATCGTCCAGCGGACGCTGGATTCCATCGTAAATACTTGTGATAAGGCCAGGTCCCAGCTCTACAGAAAGCGGAACTTCCATTGACTCTACCGGTTCTCCCGGACGAAGTCCTGAAGTCTCCTCATATACCTGTATGGAGGCCTCATCTTCGTGCATCTCAATGATCTCACCGATCAGACGCTGATCGCTTACACGGACCACGTCGTACATATTCGCATCTCGCATACCCCTGGCAATTACCAGCGGGCCTGCTATTTTTTTAATGGTTCCTCTGCTCATCTGAACCAATCACCTGCTTTCTTGTCACTCATTACTGAAAAGAATATCAGAACCAACTGCTGTCTCCACAGATTTCTTCACATTTTCGATACCGGCACCTGTATTCCCGGAAATTCCCGGAATCTGGATAATTGCCGGAATCAGTGTCTCACTGTATCTGCTGATCTCTGCGGAAAGCTGTTCCGCCAACTGTTCCGTAATATAAATAACTGCATATTCATCAGCTGCCAGACGGTTAAGCTTCTCCCGTCCCTCCTGGGGATCCTCCACCGGAAAAGTATCAAGGCCAAGAGCTGCAAACCCGTAAATGCTGTTATAATCACCTAAAACTGCGATCTTATACATACATCTCCCTTGCCCTTTCCCGGATAAACTCTTCCGGAAGGCCGCTGCGCTTTCCGGTAAGAATGATCCGCACCGTCTTGATCTCATTTTCTCTGGCAAGTACATAAGCTACCAGCGGTCCCAGTGAAAATGAATTGTACAGCTGTGGACGGATCGTTTCCATGATCTGGTTGTCGCACCATCTCTCAAAAGCTGATGCCGACTCTGCCAGTGCCTGTGCCCCGTCCACATATTTCGTTTCTGCCAGATAACTCATGATCTGATCCATTCCGCTTACTGCTGCATGGATCAGCCTCTCCTTATCCAGCGTGTCACATTCTGCCATGGCTTTCTTCATAAAATCCGAACTTTTTCCTGTTTTGCAGGCACGTACTGCGATCCGGATATCTGCTATTGCTACCGTGGATTCCGCATACTGCCGGACGATCTCCTCTTTTGATCGTTCCCCGGCTTTTTTTATGGCATCCAGTGCTGCCCTGTCAACAATAATATCCGCAAGCTGACCGTCTCTTGTATACAGAAAAGTCTCATACGCTTCTCTGGCTGTTTCCCTCATATATTCCGGAAAACGGTCATATTCCTTATCTTTCAGGAACTTTACCATATCTTCCCCGTCAACAGCACAGTCACTGAAAAAAATATTCGGTACTGCACCAGCCAGAATACTGGCTTTCACTGCAGCTTTCAGGTTATGGAAAAGATCCTGATAGGAAAGAACGGAAAATACAGATCTGTCCGCTACCAGAGAATCCATGATCTCCCATATCTTCTCCCTTTCCCTGGAAAGGATCGCATCTGCTCCTGCTGCAGGATCACCATTTCCCCAGCCTTTCTCAGTTAGAAGCTGCAGGCACTGCTGTTCATCCTGACATGCCAGAAGCTGCTCGATCGCTGCCTGATTCAAAAGTCCGGTCTCCAGAACACGTATCCGCGCCACCGCATAGGCATAATCTTCACCAAACATATTTCACGCCCTCCTTCTTGCGATGGTGTTTTACGCAAACAAAATCTTTCTTACCTGATCCAGAAGTTCATCCCGTTTCTCAGCAAATACAGCATCAATTGAACAATTCTCCTCAATACCGCCATATACCAGGATGAAACCTCCATCTATATTTCTGGCTTCACCGGAAAACTCCAGCGCGCCGCCTTTTTTCTCAGCCATGCTCCTGATCTCCTCACGGAAATCTGCCGGCATCCGTTCCAGATCCTTCCGGGAAAAACAGATCTCCCCATCTTTAGGAAGAAGATATTTCCCAACCATATTTTTAAGGATCTCAAAATATTTCTCTTCATCCAGATTCTTCACACGTTCACAGGCATCTGCTATCACACTTCCGATCAGTTCCTGCCTGGCAGCAAGAACTGCGGTACGTCTCTTCATATCTGCCGCAGAAGCTGTACGCTCGTCATAACTTTTTACCTTTGCCCTGGACTGTTCCTCCCGCTGCTGCCGGATCTCATCTGCTTTCTTTCCGGCTTCATCCAGGATCTCCGCGGCTTTTTTCTCCGCATCACTGATCGTAACAGCTGCAGAAGCATCGGCCTCTTCAAGAATCTGGCTCACCATCTTCTCTAATCCTGTCATGCTCTGCCCCTCCTGATAAATCAAACCTGAATTCCGCTGACTGCAAGAATGGAGATCAGAAGAGCCAGAATCGCATATGTCTCAACCATTGCCGGGAAAAGCATCGCTTTACCAAACTGCTCAGGCTTCTTGGCAACGATACCAATGGAAGCTACAGAGGTCTTACCCTGATGGATCGCAGAAAGAAGACCTGCGATGGCGATCGGGAGACAAGCCACAAAGATCATAAGGCCGGTTTCCAGGGAAATATCAGCAACACCGCCGCCCAGGATACCAACCTTGGAAAGTGCAAGGAATGCAACCAGAAGTCCGTAAATACCCTGCGTACCGGGAAGAAGCTGCAGAAGAAGAACTTTTGCGAATTTATCCGGATCTTCTGTTACAACACCAGCAGCTGCACGGCCGGCTGTACCAACACCGATAGCAGAACCTATACCTGCAAGAGCCACGGAAATTGCTGCTCCCAATAATGCCCAAACGATACCACTCATAATATTAGTCCTCCTTAATATCTACATATTTTGTATTTTCGCGGAATGGGTGGAACTCTTTTCCCCCGCCCTCAAAGAATTTGCCGAAAAATTCCACGTACTGTAATCGGCAGGTGTGCACATACGCACCCAGAAGATTGATCAGAAGATTAAATATATGACCAATCACAAATACAAGAATAAATACGATCCATCCCAAAATACTATCTCCCAGCATACTTCCCATCTGGTTCATAACCGATGCGATAACACCGGTGGCAAGTCCCAGAGCCAGAAGTCTGGAATAGGAAAGGATATCACTTACCCAGCCTGTAATGTTATAAAGATCGTAGGCTCCAAGAGCCAGTCTCAGAAACGGATTCTTCTTATCTCTTCCTGACATGAAAAGGATTCCAACAGCACCGATGATCGCCATCCATTTACCGATCTGTACCACTGCTGCCGGAAGATTCAGATCCATCTGTGAGATAGAACGGAACATGCTGCTCGGAATAAAAATCAGGATCAGTCCCATAAGAAGCATGAACCAGAGCACTACATCACAGAAAAAGTCGAGATATTTTTTGTCACGGATCAGCATATAACCCTTCAGACCCATTCCAAGGAACATATGGATCAGTCCAAAAAGCATGGAGAACACCAGAAGTCTCATCGGCTCATTCAGCGGTGCAAACCATACCGGCTTCACTGTGACCGGTTTATGCAGATATACTTTTGAAAATACATCTATGAAATCTCCGAAATATCCGCCAAACATCACGCCCCAGAACAAAGTGGACAATCCACAGTACATGAAAAGCCTGATAGATTTCTGCATTCCGCTCTCCATTCTGGGGAACTTCAGAAGCACTCCCAGACACACTGCAAAAACAATAAGTCCATACGCTGCATCTGATAACATCAGTCCGAAGAGGAATACATAACATGCTGTCATGATCGTTGACGGATCGATCTCTCCTTTGCCGGGAAGACCGAAAGCTGCCAGAACTCCTTCGCCTGCTGCTCCGAATTTACCATTCTTGAGGACAACCGGAACACCCTCTCCATCAGCATCTTCTGCTTCAAAAACAATATCGTATTTCTCTGTAAGCCGTTTCTCTATTGACGGAACCTGTTTCTTCGGAATATATCCGGTCACAAAAAAAGTGCTCGCTGACTGGCGGAGCTGGCCCAATACTTCGTACTTCTGTGCACGGATCCGAAAATAATCCGAAACAAGCTGAAGGTTATTCTTATGAGTATGAAGCTGCGGATCTTCTCCTGTATCCTGCCTGTTTCTTCATGGATACGTTCCACTTCATCCTTCAGGTTCTGAAGTTCCTGTGCAGGTACTTCGGAAACCAGCTGTGCAGGTCTTGCAAATCCCTGCATACGAAGAGCCTCTTCCATCTGCTGTGCCTGAGACTTAAGACATACAACAGCCAGACAAAGCTTTCCGGCATCTGACGAAATCTCCTGAATATCAAAAGCTTCCAGATCAGGTGCATCTGCTGCAAGCCGGGCATATACCTGGTCACGTGTCACATTCCCGTCGATACTTCCAATCAGTACTGCTGTCGACTCTGTTCCGGAAAAATTCATTGGAATATCCAGAGCGATCCAGGGTGCCAGCGCAGCTCCTGCTGCTCGATCTTAATAACAGCTGCACTGTTCTCTGTAAGACGCTTCCTGTATTCCAGGATCTCCCTGGCTGCCTTCAGTATTTCTTCCTGATTCTCAATGACTTCCTGCTCCTGCTTCCTCCCGATCAGAGGCTTGCCGGCCAGTGAAGCCAGCATAGATTCCTTCTCCTGTGAAAATTCATCCAGAATCATAATTGCCTGGTCACATAGGGATGCATTCTTTCGAAAAGCAGCCTGGCATTCATGGTATCCATGGTCTCAAGATCGGGATCCAGCTCTGCCGCATCGATCTCCAGAACTCCAAGCGACTGCAGTTCTTCCAATATGGCCTTACGGTTCTTCTTCATTGCGCAGATACTGATTCGCTGCATCTGCAATACTGCCATTTTCGCATTCCCCCTCTCAGAACAAATTGTCCATTACTGCCTGGATCGCCTGCTCACGCTTCGACTCCGCTTTCTTTTTCAAAGCTGCAAGTTCCCCCTTTACCTGTTCACCGACAGTGTTCTCTGTACTGTGTGCACGCTCCTCAGCAGCTTTCATATCAGATGCCGCTTGTCCGGCAGCGGTTGTCTCCGCCTTTCTGATAATCTCCTCCGCCTCTTTCTCAGCCTCGCTGACGATACTCTGTGCACGAACGGATGCATCTTTTATTTTCTGCTGTGCTTTAGCCTCCGCTTCTTTCACTGCCTTGATCGTTTCCTGGATCATCTGATCACCGCCTCTCTGCATATCCAAATTGTACCATAATTGTATCTGTAAAACAATATTTTTATGCAATTGTTATATTTATAATTTATTTTCCGTTAAAATATCGTCGATTTTGTTATATTTTTGCCGTTTTGCAGAGACTTTTTGTTTATTTATTCTGTTCGTGTTTTTTATTTTTATACATAAAAAAAGAATCATCTTACAGATAAAAACCTCTTCTGCGTCTTTATCTGACAGATGACTCTTTTATGTAGCTGTTCCGGTTATCTTTTAATTATAGATATAATTTGCGTAATCTTCGCTTTCAATATTCTCTGCATCAATCCATGCCGGGTCAAGCAGAACTTTTTTCTCAATTTTTACTTCTTTCTTAGGTGCTGTTGCCTGGATCGCAGCCCACATGGTCTGATATCCCATTGCATAAGGATTCTGTGAAAGAATGCCAAGTTCGTCTCCGCTCTTAACTGCTTCCTGCTGCTTGCTGGTTGCATCTACGCCAACCATGGCAACCTTATTATCACCTGTATCTTTATTCACAGACAGGAACATCTCCGATACATCGGCATTGGTGCAGAAAACACCATCCAGCGCCGGGTATTTATCAAGAACTTCCTGCATGGTTGCTTTCATATCATCAACCTGATCGGAATAAATCGTCTCAACAACTTTGATATCTGTGTAGTTCGCAATGTTATCCAGAAAGCCCTGTACACGTTCCTGGGAGCTCTGAGTCTTCTCCTGTGCTGCAAAAACAGCTACATTTCCCATTTTTCCAATGGCACTTCCCAATTTATACGCTGCATATTTACCGATCTGCACATTATCTGTTCCGCGAAAAGCCTTCACCAGTTTCGTATCGCTGACATTGGAATCAAAAGCGATCACCGGGATCCCGTTCTCCTTGGCAGCCTCAAGCTGTGCCTGGCAGGATTCCATATCCCCGGCAGAAAGGCATACAACGGACGGATTCTCCGCAATAACTGCATCAAGTGTATTGATCTGGCTCTCTACGTCCTCTTCATTGTCCGGCCCTTCAAAGGTCATTGTGATCTGGTCATCTTTCTTAAAGCCATAAGCTGCGTTCACATCCTTGACAGCAGCCTGCATTCCTTCTTTTACTTTATCCCAGAATTCACCCTTCGTACTCTTACTCACAACTGCGATCCTCGCTCCTGCCTCAATCGACAGGCTGTCATCGATCTCAGGGATCGCCGGATTCTTCTCTTCTTCCATCTCCTGTGCTTCAGGAGTCTCCTGGACATCTGCAACAAGCGGTGCAACTAGCTTCTCTACTTCTTCCTTCTGACATCCTGTCAGCAGAGTCGCCGCAGCCAACAAGGCCACTGACATTACTGCAACTCTTTTCATTGTAATCTCCTCTTCCTCGCTGGTTACTGTTCTTCATGGCCTCTCTTATCCGTCCACAGTAACGTATACTTTACAAAAATCTTACATTTGGTTACTCGCTTTTTACATTATACACTTTTTCGTATTTCCGTCCAGAGTTTTTACAGTTTTTTCACAAAATCCAGAAATGCGCTGCCCTGAGGCTCTGTTTCGAACTTCATCTGCTTCCCTGTTTTCGGATGCTTAAACTCAAGGCCGCAGGAGCATAATCCCAGGGATACACCTCTCTCCCCTGACGGATTGTACTTTCGGTCACCAAGAAGCGGCATTCCTGCATGTGAAAGCTGCACACGGATCTGATGATGGCGGCCTGTTTCCAGTTTGATCTTAAGAAGTGTACGGATCTTTCCATTGATTTCCTTCTGATCCAGTACTTTATAATGAAGGATTGCTTTCTTCGCCCCCGGTGTATTGGCAGGTACTGTCTGTGATATATTGGCCCTTCCGTTCTTTTTCAGATAATCAGTAAGTGTACCCTCTGATTTCTCCGGCTTCCCTTCTGTTACTGCCAGATAATACTTCCCTGCGCCCCCGGCCATGATCTGCTTGCTTAGATTTCCCGCCGCACCGGATGTTTTCGCAAAAACAAGAACCCCTTCTACCGGCTGGTCGAGGCGATGGATCACCGCCAGATACGGCATTTTTCCGGGATTCTTCTGTGCAAGATAATTCTTCAAAGCACTTTCCATATCCATGGTTCCTATCCCCGCTGCCTGTACCGGCATTCCCGATGGTTTTCTGCAGACAAGAATATCTCTGTCTTCATACAAAATATTTTTTTCGATTTGATTATTATACATTTACAGCTTACTTCCTTTCTCACAGAAGTATAACTGATGATAATTTTAATGGCAACCGGTAAATATATTTTGTGAATGCACAACGAGACGGTCATCACTTTTTTTACTTTAACAGTTTCAAAAAATGATGACCGTCTCAACACTCTTCGTTATTCAATTTTTCTTCCTCTTCATTCTTTCGAATCGAGTTTTCTGGTTATATTTCTTATTTAATAATCGAAATCTATGATTTTATATACCTGATAAAATAATTCCGATTCTCTGTATTAAGTTTTTATAATTT
>NZ_QRNF01000030.1 GCF_003474435.1 Ruminococcus sp. AF46-10NS | reverse complement strand
CAATAAGCAGTGGGTGGGACTTACTTGTATCAGGAGGGGTACAAGCCCCTCCTGATAAACTGCGGAGCAGTTATTCGGTTATGAGCAAGTAGCGAAAGCGGATTGCGAATATCCGATTGACCTGTAAAGAGTGAAGAGATATTTGAGTGGCAGATGAAATAAAAAAAGAGGAACTGCATTCAACTACAGTTCCTCTCAAATATACACCATATATTACTCGATTGTATATTTGGAAATAATCTGCATTACGTTATCCAGAGCAGCGCCGTCTGCGTGGATGTTGAGGTCGATTGGCTTGGAGAGATCCAGGCTGAAGATACCCATGATGGATTTTGCATCGATCACATATCTTCCGGATACTAAATCAAAGTCGCAGTCGAATTTGCTGATCTCGTTTACGAATGCCTTCACCTTATCGATGGAGTTCAGTGAGATTTTAGCTGTTTTCATTATAATAACCTCCCTTGATAGATTTTTGTATTTACAGCTTTCATCTTACCTGCCGACTACCAAAAAGTCAAGGTGAAAAGAGATAAAAATTGTTTCAATAATTAGTTAAAATGTAAAAAAAGAGAGGGAATATGGGAAATAAAGTTGCATTACACAATCTGGGCTGCAAAGTAAATGCCTATGAAATTGAGGCTATGCAGCAGCTTCTGGAGGAGGCCGGATATGAAATCGTGCCTTTTGAGCCAGGAGCAGACATTTATGTGATCAATACCTGTACTGTCACTAATATTGCAGACAGAAAATCAAGACAGATGCTTCACAAGGCAAAAAAAATGAACCCGGATGCAATTGTTGTGGCAACAGGCTGTTATGTGCAGACAGGCGGAGAAAAGCTGGAAAAAGACGAGGCGATCGACCTTGTGCTTGGCAACAACCAAAAGGGAAATATCGTGGATGCACTGGCAGAATATACTGAGAACAAACCGGGCCACGGCTCTCACGTGATCAAGATCAATCAGACAAAAGAATACGAAGATCTTTCTATCGATCATACAGCGGAGCATGTAAGAGCATATATAAAGGTTCAGGACGGATGTAATCAGTTTTGTACCTACTGCATCATCCCGTATGCAAGAGGCCGTGTGAGGAGCCGTAATATTGAAAGTGTACTGAAAGAAGTCCGTGCACTTGCAAAGAAAGGATATAAGGAGGTAGTTCTTACAGGAATCCATTTAAGCTCCTATGGAGTGGATTTCCCGGAGGAGAAGAAAGAGACGCTGCTTTCTCTGATCCGTGCAGTTCATGAGATTGAAGGAATCAAAAGAATCCGTCTTGGTTCCCTGGAGCCTGGAATTGTTACCAGAGAATTTGCAGAAGGGATTGCTGCACTTCCGAAGGTCTGCCCGCATTTTCATCTTTCCCTCCAGAGTGGATGCGATGAAACCCTTGAGAGAATGAACCGCAGATATAGAAGTGGCGAATACAGAGAACGCTGTGAGCTTTTAAGGGAAGTTTATGGAAATCCGGCATTGACTACAGATGTGATCGTAGGTTTTCCGAAGGAATCAGAAGAGGAATTTCAGAAGTCCTATGATTTTGTGGACAGTATCCGTTTCTATGAGACCCACATCTTCAAGTATTCCAGACGACAGGGAACGAAGGCTGCTGCTATGGATGGACAGCTGACAGAGGCTGAGAAAGCCTTCCGCAGTGAAAAAATGATCGCCATGCATCATCGCCATGCAAGTGATTATGAGAAGTCCATGCTTGGAAAAGAGCTGGAAGTTCTTATAGAGGAAGAGTACGAAAAAGGCGGTCAGACCTGGTATCTGGGACACAGCCGGGAATATATCAGGACAGCTGTGAAGAAATCTGAAAATTACGGTGTGAATGATATCGTAAAAGTAAAAGTAGAAAGTTTTCTGGAAGATCACATTATGACAGGCGAAGTCGTGGAGTAGAGAATGAGATCTCGCTTAAATTTAAGATTGTAATTTATGTAAATTTATATTAAAATAAATAAGAATATATTTTAAGGACGTGAGAGACAATGGCAGAGAATAATCTGGGAAATACACAGTATTTCAGAACAAAACCGGATCAGGAGCTTCAGGTAAAAGAAGTCCTGGATCTGGTATACAATGCAATGGATGAGAAGGGATATAATCCGGTAAATCAGATTGTAGGATATATTATGTCCGGAGACCCGACCTACATCACAAGCCATAAGGGTGCGAGAAGCATGATCATGAAGGTGGAGCGTGATGAGCTGGTAGAGGAACTTCTTACCGAGTATATTAAGAATAAATCCTGGGAACGGTAATTATATGAGAGTACTGGGACTGGATTACGGCTCGAAGACAGTAGGTGTTGCAGTAAGCGACCCACTTGGTCTGACAGCACAGGGCGTGGAAACGGTATGGCGTAAGCAGGAGAACAAGCTGCGCCGTACGTTGGCACGTATTGAAGAGATCATTTCGGAGTATCAGGTGACAGAGATCGTTCTGGGATACCCGAAGAATATGAACAATACCGTAGGAGAGCGGGCTGAGAAATCTCTGGAATTCAGGGAAATGCTGGAGAAACGTACAGGCCTGCCTGTTATTATGTGGGATGAAAGACTGACTACCATGGCAGCGGACCGTACACTGGAAGAGACCGGCGTGCATAAGGAAGACCGTAAACAGTATCTGGATCAGGTAGCTGCAGTTTTTATTTTACAGGGATATCTGGATGCTGCTGCCCACAGAAAAGAGCAGGAGCAGAATAACTCAGAAGTGTAAATCCCGAATACAACAGGAATGCGGATCGTAAATATCCGCCTGACAAGAACGGATAAGGAAGAATTAAATATGGAAAAAATAGTATTTCAGTCAGACGACGGCACAGCTGCTGAGTTTTACGTAGAGGAGCAGACCAACATTGCGGGTGTGACTTATCTTTTGGTGTCCGATTCACAGGATGAGGAAGCAGACGCATATATTTTAAAAGACATTTCAGCTCCGGGAAGCACTGAAGCTTGTTATGAGATGGTCGAGGATGAAGATGAGCTTCAGGCTGTATACGCAGTTTTTCAGCAGATGCTGGATGATGTGAATTTTGAATGGAGGAGCGATTTTTGAAAAGCGAAAACAACGGTGACAACAGAAACGCGGAGGGCAGGAATTTTAACTCCGCAGGTGGTTCCAGAAGACAGGGACCAAGACAGAGAAAAGCTGGATCAAGGACAAGACAGTACCGTAGTGGGAATAATAACAATAAGCCACATCAGGACAAACCTTTCCGCCCAGCAGTGAAGAAAACAGCAGCAGCCGGAGCTGTAAAGAATAACAGCAGAAATATGCAGAGACCGGTAAGAAACAGCGGCAGACCTTCCGGAAAGAAGAACAACCGCAGATCATCCTCGAAACTGAAGATCATACCGTTAGGCGGTCTGGAACAGATCGGAATGAACATCACTGCCTTTGAGTATGAGGATAGCATTGTAGTTGTAGACTGCGGACTTTCTTTCCCTGAAGATGATATGCTGGGAATTGACCTTGTCATTCCTGACGTGACATACTTAAAGGAGAATATTTCCAAAGTCAAAGGCTTCGTGATCACTCACGGACACGAGGATCATATCGGAGCACTTCCGTATGTACTGAAAGAGGTTAATGTTCCGATTTATGCAACCAAGCTTACTTTGGGACTGATCCGCAATAAATTGAAAGAACACAATCTTGTGCGGTCCACGAAGATGAAGGAAGTGAAGCACGGACAGGTGATCAATCTTGGAGATTTTGCTGTAGAGTTCATTAAGACCAACCACAGTATCCAGGATGCATCTGCACTTGCGATCTACTCTCCGGTAGGTATCGTGGTACACACAGGAGACTTTAAGGTAGACTATACACCGGTATTCGGAGATGCCATTGACCTGCAGCGTTTTGCTGAGATCGGTAAAAAAGGCGTCCTTGCACTGATGTGTGAGAGCACTAATGCAGAGAGACCGGGATTTACCATGTCCGAGCGTACAGTAGGGCATGTATTTGATAATTTGTTTAACGAATATCGTACATCAAGGATCATCATTGCAACTTTTGCTTCCAACGTAGACCGTGTACAGCAGATTATCAACACTGCATACCGTTTCGGAAGAAAAGTCGCAGTAGAAGGCCGGAGTATGGTTAATGTTATTTCCGTAGCATCTGAGCTTGGCTATCTGCAGATCCCGGAGAATACACTGATCGAGATCGACCAGGTGAAGAATTATCCGGATGATAAGGTTGTCCTGATCACAACAGGAAGCCAGGGTGAGTCTATGGCAGCACTTTCACGTATGGCAGCCAACATCCATAAAAAGATTACCATCAAGCCTAACGATACCATTATTTTCAGCTCCAACCCGATTCCGGGAAATGAGAAAGCCGTTTCCAAAGTCATCAATGAGCTGTCCATGAAAGGAGCCAAGGTTATTTTTCAGGATGTCCACGTTTCCGGACATGCTTGCCAGGAAGAAATCAAGCTGATCTACTCTCTTGTAAAACCGAAATATGCGATCCCAATCCATGGTGAGTACCGTCATCTGACAGCACAGAAGCACATTGTGGAGGATCTTGGAATCCCGAAGGAGAATATCTTTATCCTTGCATCCGGTAACGTACTGGAACTGGACGGACAGGATGCCAAGGTAACAGGAAGCGTTCACACAGGAGCGATCTTTGTAGACGGACTTGGGGTTGGTGATGTCGGAAATATCGTACTTCGTGACCGTCAGCATCTGTCTGAGGACGGAATTATGATCGTAGTTATGACATTGGAGCGTCACAGCAATGTAGTCCTTGCAGGTCCGGATATTGTTTCCAGAGGTTTTGTGTATGTAAGAGAATCTGAGGATCTTATGGAGCATGCAAAACAGGTTGTGGAGACCGCACTGGATTCCTGCCTGGAGAACAACATTACAGACTGGGGCAAGATCAAGACAGAAGTAAAAGATGCACTTGGTGAGTATCTGTGGAAACGTACCAAGAGAAGTCCGATGATCCTGCCAATCATCATGGAGGCATAAGAACATGGATGAGATCAGCATGGACATTGAGAAGCTTCTCGATGCTGTGCACAGAAGCAGTGAATACCAGGAATATCAGAAACAGGCGGCTGAGCTTGACAAGGATCCTGAGCTGAAAGCCAGGGTGATGAGATTCCGGGGAGATAATTTCAGACTTCAGAGCCAGGCAAGCCAGGATGAGCTGTTTCATGTATCGGAACAGCTCAATCTGGAGTCTGCAAGTCTGAGACAGAACCTGAAGGTAAATGCCTATCTTGATGCTGAGCTTGCACTGTGCAGACTGATGCAGAGAATATGCAGAACTCTGGTGGCCGGGATAGACATACAGATTCCTGATCTATAGGAGGAAGAAAGACTATGGCAGACACAAGAGACAAGGTAGGCAGGGCCGGAGTTTTTCTGGCCGGCGGGGTATTTAAGATTGCCCTGTATATCTGCATCATTGTATTTCTGATCTGGATTGGAAAATCAACATATCAGTTTGGATATGATGTGTTTAACCAGCAGGCCATGAGCCTGGTGAAGGTCAGCAGGTAACTGTGGTCGTCAAGGAAGGTTCATCTGCATATGATGTTGGCAGAACACTGGAGCAGAAAGGTCTTGTGAAGAATGCTCTTGCTTTTGCAGTGCAGGAGAGAATGTCCGCATACCACGGAAAGATCAAGGCAGGTACATACCTTTTAAGTACAGCCTACACACCGACCAGGATACTGGCCGTGCTGTCGGGAGAAGATAATGGGGAAGGATCGAACAGCCAGTGATTGTAGAAGAACGTATGAAAACCTATATCAATTCACTTGATATGGGAAATACTCCTTTTCTGCAGGAGTTGGAAGCACAGGCACTTGCGAACAGGGTGCCGATCATCCGGAGGGATATGCAGAGCTTTATGAGGATGCTTCTGGCTGTGAAACAGCCGAAGCGAATTCTGGAGGTGGGGACTGCCGTAGGCTTCTCCACACTTCTTATGTGTGAATATGGACCGGATGATCTGAAGATCACCACCATAGAGAATTATGCAAAGAGAATTCCTGTTGCGAAAGAGAATTTCAGACGTGCAGGAAGAGAATCCCAGATCACGCTTCTCGAAGGAGACGCCGGTGAGATCCTGAAAGAACTTACCGGAACTTTTGACATGGTATTCATGGATGCAGCCAAAGGACAGTATATCAACTGGCTTCCGGATGTGCTGCGGCTGATGAAAGAGGGAAGTGTGCTGGTGTCAGACAACGTGCTGCAGGAGGGAGATATTATTGAATCCCATTATCTTGTGGAACGGCGCAACCGGACAATTTATAAGAGAATGAGAGAATATCTCTGGCAGCTGACTCACAGCCCGATACTTCGTACTTCGGTACTTCCGCTGGGAGATGGAGCTGCTGTAAGTGTAAAAACAGGAGAGCAGGTTTTATGAAACGACCAGAACTTTTGGTTCCGGCGAGCAGCCTTGAAGTTTTGAAGGTTGCCGTCATATATGGTGCAGATGCCGTTTATATAGGCGGAGAAGCTTTTGGACTCCGTGCAAAGGCTAAGAATTTTTCAAAAGAAGATATGTGTGAGGGAATCAAATTTGCACATGATCATGGTGTAAAAGTTTATGTGACAGTGAATATCCTGGCTCATAACAGAGATCTTGAGGGAGTAAGGGAATATCTTCAGGAGCTGAAAGAAATCGGTCCTGACGCCCTGATCATTGCAGATCCGGGAATCTTTATGTATGCAAAAGAAATCTGCCCGGAGATCGAACGCCACATCAGTACACAAGCCAACAATACCAACTATGAGACATACCGTTTCTGGTATAATCTTGGCGCGAAACGTGTGGTAAGTGCCAGAGAGCTTTCCCTGGAGGAAATCCGTGAGATCCGTGCGCACATTCCGGATGATATGGAGATCGAGACATTTATCCATGGAGCGATGTGTATTTCCTATTCAGGAAGATGCCTGCTCAGCAATTTCATGGCAGGAAGAGATGCCAATCAGGGAGCCTGTACACATCCGTGCAGATGGAAATATTCTGTTGTTGAGGAGAAGCGTCCCGGAGAATACATGCCGGTATTTGAGAATGAGAGAGGTACTTTTATTTTCAATTCCAAGGATCTCTGTATGGTAGAGCATATGGAAGATATTCTGACAAGCGGTATTGACAGTCTGAAGATCGAGGGTCGTATGAAAACAGCTCTTTATGTGGCAACAGTAGCTAGAACTTACCGTAAGGCTATTGATGACTGTCTGGAAAGCCCGGAGAAATATCATGCCAATATGCCATGGTATCAGGAACAGATATCAAACTGCACATACCGTCAGTTCACAACCGGATTTTTCTATGGAAAACCGGATGAGAACACTCAGATCTATGACAGCAATACTTATGTGAGAGAGTACACATATCTTGGATTTGCAGAAGAGATCGACGAGCGCGGTCTTGCGAGACTGACTCAGCGAAACAAATTTTCTGTAGGAGAGACTGTTGAGATCATGAAGCCGGACGGAAGAAATATTTCTGTTCAGGTAGAATCTATTTACAATGAAGAAGGCGAATCCATGGAGAGTGCACCGCATGCACAGCAGAGAATCTATGTGAAGTTTACTGAAACACCAGAGGTGTTTGATATCATCCGAAGAGGCGAATAAGATATTACCAGGGGAGAACGGAAAAAACGTTCTCCCTTTTACTGTTTTTCGGGAAAAAGAGCTCTGAGTTTTCGGAGTGCATTTTTTTCGATGCGGGATACATAGGATCGGCTGATGGAAAGATCTCTGGCAATCTCACGCTGGGTCAGTGGCTCCTGGCCGCCCAGACCATAGCGGCAGCAGATCACATGGTATTCTTTTGGCGAAAGGGTGTTTTTGATATGTTTAAGAAGATGGGAGAGATTGTCGTGCTTAAAACAATCTTCCACAACGTCTATAGGAGGGCTTTCAATCACATCCAGAAGGCTGATCTCGTTGCCTTCCCGGTCAGTGCCAATCGGGTCATAGAGCGAAACTTCTCTGGAGCGTTTTTTGCGGGCACGCAGCATCATAAGAAGTTCATTGTCAATGCAGCGGGCAGCGTATGTGGAAAGCTTGGAAGCACGGCTCAGATCAAAAGTGGAAATGGCTTTGATAAGGCCGATGGTACCAATGGAGATCAGGTCATCCGGGTCTTCATCGCAACTCTGATATTTTTTTGCAACATGGGCTACCAGGCGCAGATTGTGTTCGATCAGAATGTTTTTTGCTTTCGGATCGCCCCTTTGGAAGCGGAGCAGATAGCGCTGCTCTTCATCAGCAGACAGCGGTTTTGGGAAAGTTTTCAAAGATTCACCTCAAAGGGGATTTCCATATAGTTTATGAAAAGGACACGCTTTTCGTGCTTTTCCAACAAAAACATTCAGACCCGGACAAAGGCGAACACCTGTTGCACCGCTTTTGGTTCTGGTGTATAATCATAAAATATGAATGATAATAACAGTGTATATGACGAGGAGTACATATTTTGAAAAAGAGGATAGAACAGCTTCTTAACGGAAAATTTATTTATGAACAGCCGGGGCTTCTGTTTTCTCAGGATGAGATTTCCGTCAGCCTTAAAGCAGGAGATACGACGAAGAATGAAATCTATTTTGGAACAGATGATAATCGCAGGATCAGCGGTTTTGTCACATCTTCAGACAGACGACTGGTACCGGGATTTGACCGTTTTTCAGGAACAACAGTGCGCATGCCATATGGAGTAGATGCAGAAGGAATGGAGCCAGGCGAGTGTTTTGAGGGATGGCTGTGTTTTACTACAAGCATCGGAGAATATAAACTTCCATTTAAAGTAACGACAAAAACAGAAGAAGTGAAGAGTTCCGGCGGCAGGGTCTCCTCGCTGGATGAATTTATCCACATCGCGAAGAGAGATTCCCGCGAGGCTTACAGGATTTTCACAGAGCCTCATTTTTCCCTGATCCTTAATGACCAGAATGAGAAGATCCGCGCCCTTTATGCAGGAATGTCTCGGCAGCCGGTGACATACCAGCATCTGGAGGAGTTTCTGATAGCAGTTGGTGCCAAGGAGAAAGTAACGTTGGAACTCAATAAAGATAAGGCGAATTTCTATGATGTCAGGGAGTCTGTTCAGGAGTCTCTTTACATCCACAGAAGCGGATGGGGACATTTACGTGCAGATATTGAGGTAAACGGAGATTTCCTGGAAGTTGGTAAGCATGTTGTGACAGACGATGATTTTATCGGAAGTACCTGTGAAGTGAATTATGTGATTCACAGAGAGCGAATGGGACGCGGCAATCAGTACGGAGAGATCATTGTGCGCACCCCGTATCAGAAACTGGTCTGCCAGGTTCTTGCATCCCGCGGAACAGAGAGTACTGTAAATATCGATCTTCTGGAAAAAAAGTACAGGGCCGAGATGATCAGGGAATATCTGGGGTATATCTGCGGTAGAATGGATTTTGGCACATGGACTGCCAATGCACATGAGCGTTTTGACAAGCTTGGCGAAAACGGGCTGAAATATCCGGAGTATGAGCTTTTTGAGGCATATATCTTTCATCTGGAAGGTGAGGACGATAAGGCAGAGGAGATTTTACTGAGATATCAGAACAAGTCTTTCCAGCATAATGAGCTGGAACTGGCTGGAATTTATCTGTATCTTTGTGTGGAGACCGGGATTTACAGAGATAAGTCCCAGGCTCTGCGAAGGATCCAGAATTTCCAGATGCAGAAAGAGGACAGTTTTATCCTTCTTAAGCTGGTATTTGAGATGGATCATAATCTTTCTCCATCCAGAAAGATCTTTCTTATGGAAGAACTGTTTGAGAAAGGCTGTACAAGCCCGTTCCTTTATCTGGAAGCATGGAACAGCATCTGTGGGGATATGTCACTGCTTCACAGAATGAACAGTTTCTGGGCACAGGTATTTCTTTTTGCAGGCAGAGAACAGATGCTTACGGAAGAGCTTGTGATGCGCCTTGCCTATCTTTCAGGATATGAGAAGACATTTAATGAGAGCCTTTACCGTGCCATGGTCATGGGATGCGAGGCATTTCCTACAGATGATACAGTTGAGGCCATCTGTAAATACATTATGAAAGGAAACCCAAGGAAACCGGAATATTTCTGCTGGTTTTCCCAGGCTGTTGAACGAGGCATCCGGATCACAAGACTGTATGAGTATTATGTGGAGACATTGGATACATCCTACAGAAGAGTGCTTCCGAAGCCACTTCTTATGTATTTTACTTACAACAATAATACACTTGGAGATTCTAAGCGTGCTTATCTTTATGCCTGCATTATCGCAGAAAAAGATAGGGATCCGCAGACTTATGACAGCTACAGGGAGAGCATGAGGGAATTTGCTTTGCACAAACTTCGTGAAGGCCGGATGAATGAGAACTATGCGGCTGTTTACCAGGAGTTTATGTGTGAGCCTGGTAACAGAGAGGAAGCCCAGGCGGTTGCTGCCAGAATGTTTACCAGCAGACTGTTTACGGATGCTTCCAGGGTTCGCAGTGTGATCGTCCGTCACAGACAGATGAAGAATGAAGAAATCTATCCGTGTATTCATGGTGTTGCCTATCCGCGTATCTACACAAAAGATGCAGCTGTTGTTTTTCAGGATGAGAAGCAGAGACGGTATGCTGTTACAGTGGATTATAACTGCTCTCCGCTGTTTAATGACAGAGAAATGGTCCCGACAGTTCTGGCAGAGGGAGCAGATGAACCGGGCGTTCTGCTTTATTACTGCGAAAATTATGAGATCAACAGGGAGAATCTGGGAATTTTCCATAAGCTGGTACGTTCTTCTGCTTTTACTGAAGAGTACAGAAACCTTGTGCGAAAAAGAATTCTGAATTATTACAGCACCCATGTTCAGGGGGAAGATCTGGATGTTTACCTTCAGAGGATGGATTACCGTGAGTATGCCATGGTAGATAAGAAGACGCTGCTTACGATCCTGATCCAGAGAGGGCTTTTCCCGCAGGCAATGAGCGTTGTGGAGGCTTTTGGATTTGAAGGTGTGGATGAGCGGGCACTTCTGAAACTGGTGAGCAGGATGATCACCCGCTGCGACAGTGCTGAGGATGAGGAGCTGATCGCTCTTGCTTCTTACGTATACCGTAGGGGAATTTATGATGAGGTGATCCTTAAGTATCTGATGAAGTTTAGGTTCGGACCTGTGGATGAGCTTTTTGCCATCTGGAAAAGTGCCTGTGGCTTTGAAATGGACACTTACAATCTGGAGGAGAGGATCCTTTCACTTCTTATGTACACCTCAGATTACAGGGAAGAGGGCGAAGAGATCCTGAAGGCATATGTCAGACATTCCGGAAAAGAGAGGGTGATCGGAGCTTATCTTACCATGAAGGCTTATGGAATGTTTGTAAAAGACAATCCGGAGACACCATGTATCCGTGAGTATCTGAAATGCAGACAGGAGAGGGAATGGCCAGGCGACAGAGTCTGTGATCTGGCATTTCTGAAAATCCTCTCAGAAGAGAAGCCATCTGATGATGAGATCCTTAAACTGGAGGAGGAAATCCTTGCTTCCTGTGTAAAAGCAGGACAGGTATTTGCATTTTTTGCAGATCTGGATCAGTCTGTCCTGCAGCCTTATCAGCTGGATGATAAGACATTTGTAGAGTATCATGGCTCTCCGGAGGATTCCGTCACTCTGTATTATTCTCTGGACACAGGCTTGGAGCTGCGCCGGAATATAAGAGTGAGCCATTGCGTAATATATATGAGGGGATTTTTGTAAAGACATTTACCCTGTTTTACGGAGAGACTCTTCGTTATTATTTCCAGACAGAGGACGCAGACGGAGTGCATAAGACAGAGGAGAACGTTCTCACAATGAACCAGACTGATGACAGGGCATCCAGTAAGTATCTGCTGATCAACCAGATCCTCTGTGCCAGAAAACTGGAAAAAGAGCCGGAAGTCAGGGAAAAACTCGACAGGTATCTTTGTCAGGAACAATACGTTAATGAAATGTTTGTCATAGAGAAGGAATCCGAAAGATGAATGAAATTCGTGATCTGATCATAGGAATCGATATTGGAAAAGAATATACACAGATCTGTTACTACGACAGGAAGGCAGAGGAAGCCCGTTCCCTTTCCATGAAAGTGGGAGCCAGCCAGTATGAGGCTCCGGGATGTCTATGCTACCGTGCAGAACATGATGATTACTGTGTGGGACTGGAAGCAGAATATTTTGCCAGGGAAAAAGGCGGCATCATGATTGGAAACATTTATGATATCTGCCAGAGCGAAGAAAAACCGCAGGTAGCAGGGGAAGAGAAAGATCCCGCAGAGCTCATGGCTTATTTTCTGAAAGGGATACTGAAATTTCTCGGAATCCAGGACATTGTAAAAAATACAAAATGCTTATGCCTCACCTCACCGGAGCTTACCGGTGTTCAGGTGCGTAATTACCAGAAAGCATGCAGCCTGGCAGGTTTTCCGGCTGAGAAATATATGCTTATGGATTATGGTGAAAGTTTTTATTATTATGCATTGGGCCAGAAACGTGAAACATGGAACAGAAGTGTTGGCTGGTATGCATTTACAGAAGAGGACGTAATGTTCCGTAAGCTGACTATCAACGGATCTGTAAGGCCATTCCTTGTAAAAATGGAAAAGCCTGTAAACACGCATCTTCCGCCGGAAGATGAGATTCGAGATATGGAATTTTGCCGCTTTGTAACGAAAACGTTGGGAAAAGAGCTTTTTTCCAGCGTGCAGATCACAGGAGACGGGTTTGACCAGCACTGGGCACAGCAGTCTGTAAAGCTTCTCTGCCATCAGGGGCGCAAGGTGTTTTATGGAAATAATCTTTTTGCAAAAGGTGCCTGCATCGCCGGCAAAGACCGTCTGGAGGATAAGAAGCTGAAAGGATACCGTTTCTTAAGTGATTCCCTTGTGACAACTGATGTGGGGATAGATATGCGGGTCATGGGTCTCCTGCTTATTATCCGCTGATCGAAGGTGGCTATAACTGGTATGAATGTGGGGCAGGCTGCGAGCTGATCCTAGATGATACAGAGGAGCTTGTGTTCATTGTGGGAATTCCGGATGAAACAGAGAAGCGACGTGTGGGCATGCCTCTTCCAGGACTTCCGAAACGGCCGAACCGGACAACAAGGCTGTCCCTGGAGCTGAAATATGTATCACCGAAAGACTGCGAGATCACAGTGAAAGATCTTGGATTCGGGGAGATGTATCCATCCAGCGGAAAAGTCTGGAAGGAACTGGTGCGCTGGGATGAGACAGAAGAAAGGAAACAGGCATGAGCGGATATATTTTATGTCAGGTAAAAAAAGCAGAGAAACCTTTTTTCATTGAGAATATCAGCACCAACATCTATTCTATTGAAGAACTCTGCTATTATCTTTATAACAATCTGTATCTGATAGATAGTTCATTGATCAATCAGAAACTGTGTACCTGGATCGAGGAAGAGCTGGAGCTGCCCAAGCTTGCAGCGAAACTTCGTCCTTATATCGGCAGGGATGCAGGGCTTGAAGAAATTCTGTATCCTGTTTTTAAGGAGATAAATTATCTTGCCTATGAAGAGCTTCGAAGTCTGAATGCAAGGATTGAAACACGGAATGCAGAAGCAGAAGAAATAAGAGAAAAGCGAAAAGGCGATTCACTGATGGAGAACAGGATGTATGTCAATGCTATCCGCGTTTACCAGAAGCTCATTGAGAAAAAAGATGCAGCAGCGATTTCAGATGAGATGAGGGAGCGTATCTTTCATAATCAGGGATGTGCCTACAGCTATCTGTTCCAGATGGACAAGGCACTGGACTGTTTCTGGAATGCGTGGCAGGTGAGAAAATCAGAAGAAGCTCTGAAAACATATCTTCTGGCGTACAGAAGTGTGCATACACAGGAAGATTTTGAGAAGACAGAAGACGAACTTAAGGTGGAAGAATCCATGAGAAAAGAAATTTCTGAAACACTGGATCGCTTTGCAAGTCTTCCCCGGAAGCAGGTATCTTCAGGGGAGACAGATCGTTTTCTGGAAGATATCACAAGAGAATATCACAGAAGTACAGGCTCATGATGAGAGCCCGTCAAGAAGTCCGAGCAGGATCTGCCGGGCTTCTTTTTGCGTGTAAACAGCGTCCTCTTCTGTAAGAGAACAGAGGTAATCGTCCAGTGCCTGTCCGATGCTGGTCTCTTTCAGATAAACGCACAGGAAAGTATCTTTATCAGAGAGAAAGCAGAGAAATACAGAGTAATCCGACAGAATCTCCAGATGTATCCCTGTTTCGGACAGAATGGAAGGTTTCAGTATCCTGCATTTCTGATTTCCCATGTCTGTATCCAGAAGATGCTGGAGAGCTTTTTGACGAACAGACTTTGGAAGAGGCGTCTGATGGTAGGAATACGGACCATTAAAAAGACCGGTATCTGCCAGCTTGCGAAGACCATCCAGGGTAAAATAATTGCAGGAGGTTTCATTAGCTGTGAAAGTAAATTGTGGCTGTTTCATAATTGCAGACAGCTGTGTATAGACAGGGCTGCAAAGATCAACATCTCTGTGAGTAAACAAAGCCTGGATAAATTCCGGACCATAGGACATCAGTGCAAGGCAGGGGTGGGATTCCAGTGCAAAATTGGTGGTAGCTTTTGACTGGAAGATCGCTCCGAAAATATTAAGAATCTGCTCAGGAGAGTCAGACTGCTGGAAAAGGCGTCTGGAATTGTTAAGGATACGCTGAAACTCCTGGTTATAAGAACGGACAACTTCCGGATTATCTGTGAAAATAAACGTCATCATGTCTGAGGAAAGAAGAATCAGCGTTTCTCTGTGATAAAGAAAAACGGATACAGTTCAAACTGCAGATCCTCACGCCCAAACCGGGTGTAGTAATAGTAAGGCTGGTAATTCTGGAAACCGGACAGGATCGGCAGGAGCGTGCAGAGAAAAGTATCCAGATTCATATTACAATCCGGTGATGTCTTGGGATTCTGGAGAAGCGGAAGAACCTGGATTACCGGCGGGAGCTTATGATACTGTGGATACAGATGGGCAAAAATCTGTACAAGAAGCCGGCAGCCAGCAGGTATATTGGTGCGGATCTGTTCTTCGGAACCGGAAAGCAGGATGTCTTCAAAAAGACTGAGAACTTTTTTCTCCACGTCAAAAGAGAATTCTCCTCTGTAAAAAGGCAGTGCAGGAAGTTTGCGGAATGCGGTTTGTGAAAAAGCCTGTTGAGAGCTGATCACACGGAGAAGCTCCTGGATATATTTTCGGTTATAATAAACTTCTTTTCCTATCTTTTCAATCTTATATAATTCCATCAGTTCCTGGCGCTGTGCAGGGTTGATACGGATGGAGTCACAGAACTGGCGGACGAAATCTGTGCCTGGCAGCCGTTTGCCTGTGATCATACGCTGCAGGGAAGTCCTGTCAAGTCCGGAAGAGGCAGATAGCTGATAGACAGTCTCTCCAGTGTTTTTGATGTATTCACGACATTTGCTGCTGAATTCAGACATTGTTTTTGTCTCCTTTTGATATATTATGGCATTATTATACGGAAATGGTTCATGATTTGCAATAATTTGTAAAAAAACAAGGCACAATTAGTAGCACATATTGAAAGACAGCCCATGGAAAAATAAAATAAATCTATAAGGTTTACAGCGAAAAAACAGGAAAGGGCAGCATGAACTATGGCAGTTATAACGATTGCAGTATGTGACGAAGTGCGGAAAGATGCACAGAAACTGGTAAAGAAGCTTTCCGAACTGATCCCGGAGGCAGAGATCCTGGTATACAGGAACAGAGAGAGTCTTCTTAACGGACTGAAAGATGAACATAAGAGATGTGATGTCCTGTTTATGGGCCTGGATGGAGAAAAGGGAGAAAATCTGGAGACTGTACGTGCCATAAGGCTTGGCGGCAATTATGTTCCGGTCGTGCTGGTGGCGGCCAATGATCACTTCTATAAAGAAGCTTTTGAAGTGTTTGCATTTAACTATATCACCAAACCCGTAGGGATCGGAGAACTGGAGCATGTGATGAAACCGATCCTGCGATCCTGCGAGCTGGACGGAGGAAAGGCACTTCACTTTCAGTACAGGACGCAGATCTATACTTTGCAGCACAGGCGCCTGGTGTACATATCAAGCAGTCTGCATAATGTGGTTTTTCACCTCACAGACGGTACAGTTATCCGCTGCAGGGCAAGGCTGGCTGATTTTTTCGATCAGCTGACAGACAGCAGTTTTCTTCGATGCCATCAGAGTTTTCTGATCAATCTGGATAAAGTTACTTCTTTAAATAAAAGCAGCTTCATGGTAGGAGGGACAGAGATTCCGATTTCAAGAAATTATCTTAAGAATTCCAGACAAAAATACAAAGATTATCTGGAACAGCAGAAGGTTTCCTCTTGACAGCTCTTTTTTGGTGTGGTAATATAGCCATACACTTTCATGTGGTAGAGTGACCACGTGATAAAGGAATAACGGAAAAAGGGAGAACAATCATGAAGAAGAGAACAGTTGCAGTAGTAATGGCGGCAGCGATGACAATAGGAATGATGGTAACAGGAGTCAGTGTACAGGCAGGTGTTGAGGATAAGACACTGATCGTTGGATTCGATGCTGAGTACCCGCCATTCGGATACAAGGATGATAACGGAGAATATGTGGGATTTGACCTTGACCTGGCACAGGAAGTATGTGATAATCTTGGCTGGGAGCTTGTTAAGAAGCCGATCAACTGGGATTCCAAGGACATGGAGCTGAATTCCGGAACGATTGACTGTATCTGGAACGGTTTCACTATTAACGGACGTGAGGATGACTACACATGGACAGATCCTTATATCAACAATGAGCAGGTGATGGTAGTTGCCAAGGATTCCGGAATCGAGAAACTTGCAGATCTTAAAGGCAAGAACGTAGTTGTACAGGCTGCATCCGCTGCACTTGATGCGCTGAACAATGATGATAACAAAGATCTTAAGGACAGCTTTGCATCTCTTACAGAGAACCCGGACTACAATACAGCATTTATGAACATTGATTCCGGTGCTGCAGACGCAGTTGCAGTTGATATCGGTGTAGCCAACTATCAGCTTTCACAGAGAGGCAAGGATAAATATGTGATCCTTGACGAGCCGATCCAGAATGAGCAGTATGGTATCGGATTCAAGAAAGGCAACGATGAGCTTAAGGATCTTGTATGGGATGAGGTTAAGAAACTTGACGAGTCCGGCGAGGTTGACAAGCTTGCGGATAAGTATGAACTGGATAAGAGCATGCTTTGCATCAGCGAGGATAAGGATACAGAAAATTCTGATTCCACAGAAGCTGACGCAGAGGAAAGTGCAGACAGCACAGAGAAGGATGCAGATTCCGAGTCCAAATAAGAGCAGATAGTTTTATCAGAGAACTGTTCAACAGTAGAAATAAGAAACATAGCAGAAGCTATTGAGGTTTCTGCATAAAAAGGGAAATGAGGGTGCTTCGGTGCATGTTGAAATGCCGGGCACGCTCATTTCCTGTTGTTTACAGGAATTACAGGTATCGGTCCGATAAATTGGACTGATACTCCGAACCAGGAGGAAAAAAATGAGTTTAAGTGTAATGCTTCAGCAGCTGGCAGGAGGAATGCTGGTCTCCATTGAGATCTTTTTTGTAACTTTGTTGTTTTCCCTGCCGCTGGGACTTCTGATCTGTTTTGGCAGAATGTCCAGAAAAAAGGTGATACGAAGGATTGTATCTGCTTATATATCCATCATGCGGGGAACACCTCTTATGCTGCAGTTGATGGTTGTGTATTTCGGACCGTATTTTATTTTCGGCATTCGTATTTCTATGGGGTACAGCCTGATCGCTGTATTTATTGCTTTTGCTATTAATTATGCAGCTTATTTTGCAGAGATATACCGAGGTGGTATTGAATCCATGCCTGTAGGACAGTATGAAGCTGCAAAAATTCTCGGTTACAATAAAGTGCAGACATTTTTCCGTATCATCCTTCCGCAGGTGATCAAAAGAATCCTGCCGTCTATCACTAATGAGGTGATTACACTTGTTAAGGATACTTCTCTGGCTTTTGTAGTGGCGGTTGCAGAGATGTTTACCATTGCGAAGCAGATTGCAAGTGCACAGACAACCATGATGCCGTTCGTGATCGCAGCTGTGTTTTATTATGTGTTCAATCTGCTTGTAGCTATTGTGATGCAGAAGGTTGAGAAGAGTATGAATTATTACCGTTAACCGGAATGGAGAATAGAACATATGAAATTATTTGAAATGAAACATATCAAAAAAAGCTTTGATGGACTGGAAGTTCTCAAAGATATCTCTCTTGACGTGGAGGAGGGAGAGGTTTTAAGTATCATCGGTCCTTCCGGTTCCGGCAAGTCAACTATCCTGCGTTGTGCCACAGGACTTGAGACGCCGGACAGCGGCGAGATCATCAAAAACGGTGATGTGGGACTGGTGTTCCAGCAGTTCAATCTGTTTCCGCATTTTTCCGTACTGAAAAATATAGTGGATGCACCTCTGAAGGTGCAGAAGAGAAAGAAAGATGAGGTTTACGCCCAGGCAAGAAGCCTTCTTAAGAAAATGGGCCTTGCAGACAAGGAGAAGGCATATCCTTTTCAGCTTTCCGGAGGCCAGCAGCAGCGAGTATCTATTGCCCGTGCGCTTTGCATGAACCCAAAGATATTGTTCTTTGATGAGCCGACTTCTGCACTTGACCCGGAGCTTACAGGTGAGATCCTGAAGGTTATCAAGGATCTTGCTCAGGAGCATATTACCATGGTGATCGTTACTCATGAGATGAATTTTGCAAGAGATATCTCAGATCGGATCATCTTTATGGATAAGGGTGTGATCGCAGTAGAAGGAACCCCAGAGGAAGTATTTTCTTCAGATAATGGAAGAATGAAGGAATTTTTGGGAAAATTCCACAGTGATATGGAGTAACAAACGGTTGCTTTTAAAGAGGCAATGTTATATAATTTCAAGAGGCGTGAATTAACCAGAGCCGGGCAGATAACGGACTTTTCGCCATTCCGGCCCGGATGTATGCAATCAGGAGGATAATAATGAATACAGACAGATATGTAAGCCCGCTGTCAGAGCGGTATGCAAGCAAAGAGATGCAGTACATTTTTTCCCCGGACATGAAATTCCGCACATGGAGAAAACTGTGGATCGCACTTGCTGAGACGGAGCGTGAGCTTGGCCTTAACATTACCCAGGAGCAGATTGACGAGATGAAGGCTCATGCGGATGATATTAATTATGATGTGGCTAAGGAGCGCGAGCGTCAGGTTCGCCATGATGTAATGTCTCACGTATACGCATTTGGTGTACAGTGCCCGAAGGCAAAAGGCATCATCCATCTGGGAGCAACCTCCTGTTATGTAGGAGATAACACTGATATTATCGTTATGACAGAAGCACTGAAGCTTGTACGCAAGAAACTTGTGAACGTTATCGCAGAATTGTCCAAGTTTGCTGCACAGTATAAGGATCAGCCTACTTTGGCATTTACACATTTCCAGCCGGCACAGCCGACAACCGTAGGTAAGAGAGCAACATTGTGGACACAGGAATTCCTGATGGATCTGGAGGATCTTGAGTATGTTTTAAGTACTATGAAGCTTCTTGGTTCCAAGGGAACAACAGGTACACAGGCAAGCTTCCTGGAGCTGTTTGACGGAGATCAGGAGACTATCAATAAGATCGATCCGATGATCGCAGAGAAAATGGGATTCAAGGCCTGCTATCCGGTATCCGGACAGACCTATTCCAGAAAAGTTGACACACGTGTGCTGAACATTCTTGCAGGAATCGCAGCAAGTGCGCATAAGATGTCCAACGATATCCGTCTTCTTCAGCATCTGAAAGAGGTAGAAGAGCCATTTGAAAAATCCCAGATCGGATCTTCCGCTATGGCATATAAGAGAAACCCGATGAGAAGTGAGAGAATCGCTTCCCTTTCCAGATATGTGATGATCGATGCCCTGAATCCGGCTATCACCTCCGCAACACAGTGGTTTGAGAGAACTCTGGATGATTCTGCAAACAAGCGTCTCAGCGTTCCGGAGGGATTCCTTGCAATCGACGGAATACTGGATCTCTGCCTCAATGTTGTGGACGGACTGGTTGTTTATCCGAAGGTTATCGAGAAGAGACTGATGTCTGAGCTTCCGTTTATGGCAACTGAGAATATCATGATGGATGCAGTTAAGGCAGGCGGAGACCGTCAGGAGCTTCATGAGCGTATCCGTGAGCTTTCCATGGAAGCAGGAAAGAACGTGAAGGTAGAGGGTAAAGATAACAATCTTCTTGAGCTGATCGCAGCAGATCCGGCATTTAACCTGACTCTTGAGGATCTTCAGAAGGCCATGGAACCGTCCAGATATACAGGACGTGCCAAAGAGCAGACAGAAGTTTTCATTGCAAATGTGGTGCAGCCGGTGCTGGATGCGCATAAAGATCTGCTTGGCGTTAAGGTTGAGATCAACGTATAATGCTGTAAGCATAAAAAGAACACAGACAGGAATGTCAGTTTTCTGTGGATGATATATAGATAACGTGGCATTCCGAATAATAGAGAAAGACACAAGGAGGAACTGTGTTATGGTAACTGCAGTAGTAGGAGCAAACTGGGGAGATGAAGGTAAAGGCAAGATCACAGATATGCTTGCTGAGAAAGCCGATATCATCGTAAGATTTCAGGGTGGAGCCAATGCGGGCCACACCATCGTAAATGATTACGGTAAATTCGCACTTCATACACTTCCGTCAGGTGTGTTTTACGGACATACGACCAGTGTCATCGGAAACGGTGTTGCACTGAACATTCCTGTATTCTTTAAAGAGTACAATGAAGTGGTAAGCCGTGGAGTACCTGCACCGAAGATCCTGATCTCCAACAGAGCACAGATGGTAATGTCATACCACATTCTGTTTGATCAGTATGAGGAGGAGCGTCTTGGCGGCAAGGCTTTCGGTTCCACAAAATCCGGAATCGCTCCGTTCTATTCTGACAAATATGCAAAGATCGGCTTCCAGGTAAGTGAGCTTTTTGATGAGGAAGCACTGAAAGAGAAGGTTGTACGTATCTGCGAGACCAAGAACGTAACACTTGAGCATCTCTATCATAAGCCACTTCTGAAACCGGAAGACATCATGAATGAGCTGATGGAATACAAGAAGATGGTTGAGCCATACGTATGTGACGTATCGCTCTATCTCTGGAATGCACTGAAAGAGGGAAAACAGGTTCTTCTTGAGGGACAGCTTGGAACCTTAAAAGATCCGGATCACGGAATCTATCCGATGGTTACATCCTCTTCCACACTGGCTGCTTATGGTGCCATCGGTGCAGGCCTGCCTCCATATGAGATCAAGAAGGTCGTAACCGTATGCAAAGCTTACTCCAGTGCAGTTGGAGCAGGTGCATTCGTTTCTGAGATCTTCGGCGAGGAAGCAGATGAGCTGAGAAAACGTGGCGGTGACGGTGGTGAGTTCGGTGCTACTACAGGCCGTCCGAGACGTATGGGATGGTTCGACTGTGTTGCATCCAAATACGGATGCCGTCTCCAGGGAGCTACAGACGTTGCTTTTACAGTACTGGATGTTCTGGGATATCTGGATGAGATCCCGGTTTGCACAGGCTATGAGATCGACGGAGAGGTAACAACAGAATTCCCGACAACTGTGCAGCTTGAGAAAGCAAAACCGGTTATTGAGAAGCTTCCGGGATGGAAATGCGATATTCGTGGAATCAAAAAATATGAGGATCTTCCGGAGAACTGCAGAAAATATGTAGAGTTCGTAGAAAAACATATTGGATTCCCGATCACAATGATCTCTAACGGACCAGGAAGAAGCGACATCATTTACAGATAATTATTTTTACAGTATCAGGATTATGACAACAGGAAGCGCCGGGGAAGAATTTCTCCGGCGCCCTTTTGGTTCAAAGAGATATTCAGTTAAAATAACAGATAGAATAGCTGATGTATCATGTGAAAGGAAGCTCAATGAAAAATTTTAAAAGAATCGCGGCACTTGCAGGTGTTGTCATATTACTTCTTATATTCTGCCTTCCAATGGCATTTGCCTGGGGAAGCAGTGAAAACGCCCAGGCTTTGTTCCGGGGGGCTTTTGCGGCAGCAGTTCTGGTACCGATCGTAGCGTATGTTTTCTGGATGGCGTACCGGATCTGGGGAAATAAGAAGCCGAGAGAGGATGAAAACCGTATGATCGAGAATATTATTTTTGATGTGGGAAATGTGCTGATGGGCTATGACTGGGAAGAGTATCTTCGGAGCTATGACTTCCCGGAAGAAAAGTATCAGAAAATCGCAGATGCAGTATTTCGAAACCCAATCTGGGAGGAACAGGACCGTGGACAGCATGAGGAGTCCTGGTATGTAGATAAATTTGTGGAAAGTGCACCGGAATATGAAGCAGATATCCGTGAGGTGGTACGACGTGATCCGGAGTGTATGCATCTGTATGATTATGCGGAAACCTGGGTGAAATATCTCAAAAATCAGGGATATCATCTCTATGTCCTTTCCAACTACGGAACTTATATGCTGGATCGTACAAAGCAGGTTATGTCTTTTCTGAAATATATGGACGGAGTGGTATTTTCCTGTGATGTGCAGCAGATCAAGCCTGAGGTGGATATTTACAAAACACTTCTGAAGCGTTACAGCCTGAAACCGGAGAAATCGGTATTTCTGGATGATCGTGCCGTGAACTGTGAGGGAGCCGGAAAAGCCGGTATTCATACCATTCAGTTTGAGAATCTGAAACAGGCGGCGAAGGCGCTTGAGAAGCTTGGTGTGAAATGACCTTCAGTGTGAAAAGAGAAACGCAGAGGGCCTGCACCATCGCGAAGCCCTCTGCATTCTAAAGGGGAGGATATGATAAGTATCTCCCGGAACGGTATCTGTTATACAGAAAATATATAAGATCTTGTGATCTTTTATTCCCTGTTCTTCTTCCGGTTTCACCGGGAGTCATTCTATATGTTTTTTTAAAAGTACGCATGAAATGCTCCGGACTTTCCTTGATCAGGGTACTGAAGTGGGAAGTGCTGTAGCCAAAATGCTTCGCAGCTTCACGTAAGGTAACGCTCTGGTAGTGACGGTTCAGGTAGTTGAGGATTTCAGTTACAGAATTTCCGGTGCTGTCCTTTGTAAGGATGGATTCAATATCATTTTCGTGAAAACGCAGCAGCATGGCCCAGAATATGACCAGCATGGAGTTGAGAAAGGTGCAGCTGTATTTTGCGTGGCCGAGATATTCGATATAGAGATTTTTCAGCATGTCATGGATCTGTGCATCATTTCCACTGTGAAAGATCAGATAATTTCCCACGGTCTTGCGGTACAGCACATGGGCAGTTACTGCTAACGGTAACAAAAGCTCATGGGTACCCTGGCAAATACTTCCTGTACAATATAAGCATACTTTTGGCTATGAAATGCTTTTAAACATAGTGGGTATTTTAGATCCCGGTATGCTGTTTTCTGTGACCATCTGAGATGGTAGAGTTCTTTTAAGTGATCCATATCAAAATCCTTTTTTTACAAGGAAATTCCTTAAGTAAATGACATTGGGAGTGAACAGTAACTCTGAAACAGTTAAGACAGGCGGAAAATCCGCCTGCTCTTGACATACAGATTTGCACCTGTTATATATAAAGAGCAAGGGCAAAAAGCTCTGTGAAAGAACTTTTCACCCTTCATTATTATAGAAGAATCTTATTTACAGACTTTTTCTCACAGTCTCTCTGTAGTTTACTATTGCTTTTTTGGCAGCATCAAAATCCTTTTCTAGTACATAAATACATGTTGTTTCATTCTTATGATCAATTCCCGATGCAAAAGTATGATAAAAAATCAAGAAAAAAAGATTATTGATAAATGTTGCTTTTTTCAATCTGGTTTCATAAGGAATATTATTTTCATTCAACGCTTGTGTTAACCGAACGAGATGATCCATATTATCAGTTTCACATAATTTAATTTTCCCATTATCCTGAATATACTTCATAAAACCACCTCCGTGCTATATGTACACATATAAGAATAAATAATTTTCTGAATCCGTGAAGTTCATCCTTTAAGTGAACCAACCTGCCAAGGGCAAGTTGGTTCCATGATAAAAATATACTTCCCTGTCTATTTTCAATACCAATGTCGTGACTCCAAGCGCTCATTGGGCAAAAAAAGGTACACGAAATAAGCCTACTATAAAATTGCTTTGTTACTTATGCGTTTGTGACAGCATATTTCTGACAGATATCAGAAAATATATGCCGCCAGACGTTGCTTTTTCCAAGGCCGATTATCAACTGGCGTGCATGCATGGTTACATGGCCTGCCATCATGATCAGGTTGCTGATAACTGTGCGTAAACGACGGCGTTTAACATCCCTCTTCTGACGAGGTGTTCGTCCTCCAATTGTGCCCTGACCGATCATACGGAGAATGTTATATGCGATCATCCCCAATTCGAGTATCAGTGCATTGGTCGTGAACTTTCCAGATGGAAGTCGCTCCAGATCTATGTCAGTTTTTACCTCACTATGAAACTGCTCACATTCTCCATGGGCATGATACAGACGGATGATTTCCTCATCCGGGTCACCAAGGTTTGTCCACCAGGTTTCAACTTCAACATCGGGAACCAGATTGAACTGACCATATTTATCAATGGTTCGTTCCGTAATCTCGTAGCCGGTACGGAGTGTAAACTCTTTATTGAACTGCTTACTGGTAACGGCTTTCCAGTCACTGCCTATATAAACAGTTTTTCCATCTCTGGGGCTGTTTATATTCTGGCAGTACTGCAAGGTAAGTGAGTACAATATCACCGTTCTTAATCTGATGCTGAGACCGGTTGGATGTCACATCCATGCGATTGAGTTTTTTGATGAAATCGCTTTTCCCAAGGAGGGCGCCCACAACAGCCAGACCGCTAGCTGGGATAATGCGTTCATTTGTTAACTCGACAATAATGTTCTTATTAGTGTTCAGTGTGATCCGGTGGTTGTTATTCATGGTAAAAAACCCCAATCCATAGGTTTTGTTACGTCTATTTTACCATAGATTGCTTTCACCGGTTGGGTGAATAATGATATTGAACAACAGAGTATCGCAAAAGCTTGAAATTATAGGATTTAAGGAGCCTGTGAAGAAATCAACTTCACGGATTCAGGGAAGATATAAAAGTGGAGCTGCATAGAGCAGTTCTAAACTGATTTAATTTTAGCAAAGAAGGTGATGCCTGCCAAGAGGAAATCACAAAATGGGTAGGCTATAAAATAAATTTACCTTTCAAAACTGATATGAAACAGATGTATTTGATTTCTTCGCCAAAAGATGATATAATAAATAGAAATTGCGAAGCGGAATATAAATCTCCGTCTTATTTATCTAAAATTTTGGAAAAGAGGATCAGACAATGAGCGATATGACAATTCTTGAGCAGTGGCGTTCCATTGCTTATAATCAGAATGCAGATAAGAATAAGCTTCAGCGCTTCTGGGCAAATTATTTTAACATTGAGAAGAATATTTACGAGCAGCTTCTGGAGAATCCGGATGAGGTAGTTTCCGGTACTGTGAAGGAGCTTGCCGAGAAATACGGTCAGGACGTTATGACTATGGTTGGTTTCCTTGACGGAATCAATGACAGTCTGAAGGTTCCGAACCCGATCGAGACTATGGATGAGAATACCAAGGTAAACCTTGCATTTGATAAAGAGGCTCTCTATAAGAACATGGTAGATGCCAAGGCTGACTGGCTTTACAACCTTCCTCAGTGGGACAAGATCTTCACAGAAGAGAAAAAGAAAACCCTCTACATGGAGCAGAAGAAATCCGGCACAGTTGTGAAACCGCACAAGGTCGGAAGAAACGATCCGTGCCCATGCGGAAGCGGCAAGAAATACAAACACTGCTGCGGAAGATAATGAGCGTAAAGAAGAATCTGGATTACATTATCGTGTTAGGTGCCCATGTGGACGGAACACGGATGACACTTGCCCTTCTGGAACGAGCCAGAAGGGCCCTTCTTTATCTTGAGGAGAATCCCGGGACGAAGGCAGTGCTTTCCGGTGGAAAAGGTACCGGGGAAAATATTTCAGAAGCAGAGGCTATGTACTGGTATCTTACAGGTCATGGAATTGACGGAAGCCGTCTGATCCTGGAAGAAAAATCCACCAGTACGAAAGAAAATCTGGCTTTCAGCCTTAGAAAAATTGGAACCTGCAACTGTTCTGTAGGCGTGGTGACGAACAATTTTCATGTATGGAGAGGAGCAGCCATTGCAAGAAAATGTGGATTCCGGGAAGTGGCCATGGTACCTTCCAGGTATCGAAGCTGGCGTCTTTTTATCTACATTCCCCGTGAGATTCTGGCCATTATCAAAGACAAACTCATGGGAAATCTGTAGATCTGTGCGAGAAGAGAAATCTCAAAAATTTTGTCAACATGCGTTGACAAATAAAAATCATGAGCTTATAATGAACCACAGAAAAAGCAATAAAGCAACACGTTGACGAGACGAGTAAGCTGTGAAATGTTACAGAGAGAGATGTGAAGTGCTGGAAACATCTTATCAGGAAACAGTCGAAAACTACCTCCGAGTGGCCCCAATCCGGTCCGGTGATTCCGTTATCATCTAAATTGAGAGGCTTTGTATCCTGGCGTGACCAGGGAAGCAGAGCAAGCAGGGTGGAACCGCGAGAATGAACAAACTCGTCCCTTACAGTGCACGATGTACTGTGAGGGATTTTTTATTGCAAAAAAATCCTTCATAATAACAGAAACTGCACTGTGTACCATAGAAATTTACCGAAAATGAAAGGAGAAACGATTATGATCATCACATTAAAAGACGGATCAAAAAAAGAATATGCAGAAGCAAAATCTGTAATCGATATCGCATATGATATCAGTGAAGGCCTTGCACGCGCAGCATGTGCAGGAGAGGTAAACGGAGAGGTTGTAGATCTCCGTACAGTTCTTGACAGTGACTGTGAGCTTAACATCCTTACAGCAAGAGATGAGAAAGGTCTTGCAGTTCTCCGCCATACAGCATCCCATGTAATGGCGCAGGCTGTACAGAACTTATATCCGAACGCAAAAGTTGCCATCGGACCATCTATTGATACAGGATTCTATTATGATTTCGATCATGAGCCATTTTCACGCGATGATCTTGATGCCATCGAAAAAGAGATGAAAAAGATCATCAAAAAAGGCGCAAAGATCGAGCGTTTTACAAAATCCCGTGAAGATGCCATCGCATACTTCAAGGAGAAAAATGAACCATACAAAGTAGAGCTGATCGAGGATCTTCCGGAGGGAGAAGAGATTTCCTTCTATTCACAGGGAGACTGGACAGATCTCTGCGCAGGACCGCACCTTATGAGCGTGAAAGGCGTTAAGGCGTTCAAACTTCTTTCTTCTTCCAGCGCATACTGGAGAGGCAGCGAGAAGAACGCAATGCTTACACGTATCTATGGAACAGCATATGCAACAAAGGATGAACTGAAAGAGCATCTGGAGCAGATGGAAGAGGCAAAGAGACGTGACCATAACAAGCTTGGCCGTGAGATGAAGATCTTCACAACTGTAGATGTGATCGGACAGGGACTTCCGCTTATCATGCCAAACGGTGTGATCATGATGCAGGAGCTTCAGCGCTGGATCGAGGATGAGGAGACAAAGCGTGGATACGTAAGAACAAAAACTCCTCTTATGGCAAAGAGCGATCTTTACAAGATCTCCGGACACTGGGATCATTACAAAGATGGTATGTTCGTACTTGGTGATGAGGAGAAGGACAAAGAAGTTTATGCACTTCGTCCGATGACATGTCCGTTCCAGTACTATGTATACAAAGCAGAGCAGCACAGCTACCGTGATCTGCCGATCCGTCTCGGTGAGACCTCCACACTGTTCCGTAATGAGGATTCCGGTGAGATGCATGGCCTGACACGAGTTCGTCAGTTTACTATTTCCGAGGGACATTTGATCGTAAGACCGGACCAGATGGTAAAAGAGTTCAAAGACTGTATCGCACTTGCTCAGTACTGTCTGCAGGTACTTGGTGTTGAGGAAGATGTAACATACCATCTTTCAAAATGGGACCCTGCAAATAAAGAGAAATACATTGGTGAGCCGGAGGTATGGGAAGAGACAGAAGGCCATATCCGCCAGATGCTTGAGGAGCTGAACATTCCGTTCACAGAGGATGTGGGAGAGGCTGCTTTCTACGGACCGAAGGTTGATATCAACGCCAAGAACGTATACGGAAAAGAAGATACTATGATCACAATTCAGTGGGATGCACTTCTTGCTGAGCAGTTTGATATGTACTACATCGATGAGAATGGTGACAAACAGCGTCCGTACATCATCCACCGTACATCTATGGGATGCTATGAGAGAACACTTGCATGGCTGATCGAGAAATATGCCGGTATGTTCCCGACATGGCTCTGCCCGGAGCAGGTTCGTGTGATCCCGATCTCCGAGAAATTCAACGATTATGCGCAGAAGGTTGAGGCTCAGATGAAAGAAGCCGGCATCCGCTGCTCTGTAGACGGACGTTCTGAGAAGATGGGCTACAAGATTCGTGAGGCACGTCTTGAGAGAGTACCGTATATGCTTATCGTTGGTGCAAAAGAGGAAGAAGAGGGCAAGGTTTCTGTAAGAAGCCGTTACCTTGGAGATGAAGGAATGAAAGACCTGGGCGAGTTCATCAGCTTCATTAAAGAAGAGATTAAGAACAAGACCATCCGTAAGATCGAGGTTCAGGAAGAGAAAAAATAATTACAGGAAATTTTAAATAATAAGAGCGTCCGCATTGTATGTAATGTGGACCGCCTCTTATTATTTAAAATACTTCTCCCGCACGATCTCAACCGGCATATCCAGTCCAGTCCAGATATGAAATGCCTTCACACCCTGGTGGAGCAGCATATACATGCCGTTAAATGTCGGACATCCGGCTTCTCTGGCTTCGCGGAGAAGTCTTGTTTCCCTTGGTTCGTATACAACATCTGCAACAGTAAGTTCCGGGTGGAACAGTGATTTATCGGGTATCACAGTTCCTGCGACATCTGGAACCATACCAACGGAAGTGGCGTTGATCAGAAGGTTGCTCTCCTCCATAGCATCTTTCAGTGCTGCATGGTCATCCATCTCATGAAGAATCATCTTACACTCAGTCATATGGGACATTTTTTCTGCCATGGCAGCAGCACGCTCCCAGTAGCGGCTGGTGGGACGGGCAAAAACATGGATCTTCTTTGCGCCTTCCAGGGCAGACTGTCCACAGATAGCCATTCCGGCACCTCCTACGCCCATAACAGTGATCGTACGTCCCTTCACATCACAGCCGGCATCTCTGGCAGACTGGGTAAAACCATAGCCATCTGTATTAAATCCCTTTAATTTTCCGTTATCATTACGAACAGTATTTACAGCTCCGATCAGCTGTGCAGTAGGAGAAAGCTCATCAAGAAGCTCCACGATCTTGTTCTTATTAGGCATGGTCAGGTTAAAGCCCTTTATCCCGCAGGCTTTCAGTCCTTCAACAGCTTGTGGAAGCGTTTTTTCGGTCACATCAAAACAGAGGTATACATAGTCAAGACCAAGGTAACGGAATGCCTCGTTGTGCATTAAAGGTGATACGCTGTGTGCAACAGGACTTCCAAGCAGGCCGGTAAGTCCTGTATGTCCGGTAATATTAATCATTGTTCGATTCCCTCCTGTATCTTATGAAATAATGTGGTTCGACAGAAACCACCAGATTCCGCTTAATATTATCAGAAAATATTTTAACACTATAAAGTGCGAAAATCAATAAATAAGGATATTGTACGGAAATTTATACATTTTTGTCGCGGATTCATAGAAAATATCTATAGGTGTCGAGTAACCAAGAAATCCCACGACAAATTTGCAGGACGGGATTCCAGGCTTTGACAAAATATGCAGGGAAACTGCCATATAATAAACTCACTTACCAAAGCTGAGAATCAATGGCAATAGCAGCGGGGGAATCTTATGTATCACACTATATACATAGATATCGTTTTTATGACGAATTTCCTTATGGATTATATGCTTTTAAGGCTTGTGGGAAAATTCCTGCATCTGGACGTAAAACGTTTTCGGTGCATGATATCCGCTGTATTTGGATCTTTTGTATCCTGCCTGCTTCTTTATGTACCTTTCAGGATCATTCTTCCTGTGGCTGTACTGATCCATGGCGGCTGCGCTTTTTTTATGGCGGCATTTGCATTCCGGCTAAAAAAAGGAGGGCTTCTTGCAAAAACCATCCTATCTATGTATCTCACTGCATTTGTAGTCGGTGGTATTTACCAGGCACTGGAAACAGAAAAAACCATGACAGTAAAAATATTTCTGCTTTTTACGGCAGGGATCTACGGAGGTCTTTATACCTTGATCTGTGCGGCAGATTTCATCCGGCTGGGAAGAAAAAATATTTATCCGGTAATCCTGAAATATCAGGGAAGAGTACAGCAGTCATACGGTTTTTTTGACACAGGAAACCTCCTTATAGATCCTGTGAACAGACAGCCTGTATCTATTATAAAACCGGAGCTGTTGGAAAAAATCCTTTCCAGTGAGTTGACAGAAAAACTGATGTACATAAAAGAAGAACCGCAGAAACTGAAAAGCACGGAAGTTTCCATGCTGCAGCCACATTTTTTGTCTTTCCGGGGAGCCGGAGGGAAAGAAGGCATTATGCTGGCTGTGATTTTGGGGGAACTTGAGATCCAGACTCCCGGAAGGGTGGTGCATGTGGGAAAACCGGTGCTTGCCATAACATCTGAGCCCTCAGCTTTGGGAGAAGAGTACGGGATACTTTTGAATTCCAGACTATTGCATTAAGGAGGGGGCATTGCTATGAACAGAGCAGCAGCTAAATATTATCCATTTCAGGTGATTTCGAGATTTATGATCAACAGGCCGGGAGAGGTTTTTTATATCGGAGGGAATGATATCCTTCCGGCACCGCTTCCTCCTGAACAGGAGGCAAGTGCCATAAGCCTGTTAAATACAGATCAGGAGAAAGAGGCAAAGGCTGTGCTGATCGAACACAATCTCCGGCTTGTGGTATATATTGCCAAAAAATTTGACAATACAGGAGTTGGAGTGGAGGATCTGATTTCCATTGGGACGATCGGACTTATCAAGGCGATCAATACTTTTAATCCTGTGAAAAATATCAAGCTTGCAACCTACGCGTCCAGGTGTATTGAAAACGAGATCCTTATGTATCTCCGCAGAAACAGCAAAACCAAGATGGAGGTTTCCATTGATGAACCACTGAATGTAGACTGGGATGGAAATGAGCTTCTGCTTTCTGATATTCTGGGGACGGATGATGATGTGATCTCACGGAAACTGGAAGATGAGGTGGAGATCACCCTCCTGGGAAAAGCCATTTCCAAGCTTACTAAACGAGAGCAGATGATCATCCGTCTCCGCTTCGGCCTGGGAAACAGAGAGGGTCTGGAGAAAACCCAGAAAGAGGTAGCTGATCTTCTTGGAATCTCCCAGTCCTATATTTCCCGACTGGAAAAAAGGATCATGAAACGTCTTCGGAAAGAAATCGTGAAATATGAATAGAAGAGAGGCATTTCGGAGAATCTGGATAAAAAACAGTTTACCGTGAAAAATGAAAATGTTATATTGTAATTACTGAGCGTGAATTACTGCATCAGGCTGGTAATTCATGCCCTGTCCAGATTCTTTTTGATACATTAATTTTTGAAACAGATATAGTCTGAAGAACCAGAGCAGATATCAGCAGGAGTATACATACACAATGAACAGAGAAGAACTTGACCGCTACTTACGGCAGTCAACACCAAGAGAAAAAGAGGTACTGCAAGGAATCCCCCTGGAGGAGCTGCACAGGCAGGATACCTGCCGCTTTGCAAAAGCCGGCCAGGGGACTTATCTTTTTGAGGAAAGCTTATTTATGGCTCCGGGGGAAAAAATCGTAGTGAGCAGGCAGGATCGTTATGTGGAGGTACTGCCGCATCAGCATGATTATATTGAACTATGTTATTTATGGTCAGGGAGCTGCAGCCAGACCATAGAGGGAAAAAAGATCGTCACCGGTGAGGGAGATGTGTGTATTTTTGATACACAGGCCGTACATTCCATTGAACCAGGCGGCGAGAACGATATTTTGGTAAATATCCTGATGAGCCGGGAGTTTTTTGACAGTGCATTTTTAAGTCGGATGCCAAGACAGGGAATCGTGTCGGAATTTCTGGCAGAGTCTGTTACAAAAAGCAGGAAAAAACAGCATTATCTGTATTTTAAAGCCCACCGGAACAGCCGTGTACGTGAGATCATGGAAGAGATCATCTCGGAATATTATACCCGGGACATCGGGATGGAAGAAGTGATGGAAAGTTATGTGATTATTCTTTTTACAGAGCTTCTCCGCGTGTGGAGAGATGAGACCAGAAAGCAGGCCTCTGTTTCCAGGGAAGTACAGATTCTGGAGCTTCTTGCCTACATTGAGAAAAATTATGAGACCTGCACACTTCCGCAGATGGGAAAAGCTTTCGGTATGCATGGTAATTATCTTACTGCCCTTCTTAAAGAAAAAACAGGGCGGAGTTTTGTGGAACATGTTCAGGAGCAGAGGCTAAAAAAAGCCCGCACCTTGCTTGAGACAACAGAACTGCCTCTCTCAGAGCTGATCCCTCTGTGTGGCTACAACAATATGAACTTTTTTTACCGGAAATTCCGCGAGGCGGAAGGATGCACTCCTGCCAGGTATCGGAAAGAACACAGACATACCTTATAAATGGTTAATATTTTGATGAAAAAGCGTTATTGAAGGATAACGTTTTTTTTGTTACTATTTTTGCAGGAAATAACCATAACACAGAAAAATGAGGGTGAAAAATATGTTAAAAATTACAGAAATCCGTATGGATTATGAGAAAGAACAGATTGGAATCACACATGCTCCGGAATTCAGCTGGACATTAGAAAGTGACAAGAGAAATGTGATTCAGGAGTCTTATGAGCTGGAAATTGCAGAAGACGCGGCTTTTGATAAGAAGATATATGAGAGCGGTAAGGTAAAAGGCTATGCATCTGCACAGATCCAGCCGGATAACGTGAAGCTGGAATCCCAGAAGAAATATTTTGCCCGTGTAAAAGTAACTGCTGCAGGGGAAGAAACCGACTGGGCAGAGACATCTTTTGTTACAGGAATCATGGACAATAAAGAGTGGAAAGCTGTGTTCGTATCTGCTGAGGAAGAGACTGACAGGGATAATTCCAAAGGAACTTATGTAAGAGGCGAGTTCACAGTAGCGAAGCCTGTAAAAGAAGCATTCGTATCTGTAACTGCACTTGGACTTTATAATTTCTGTCTCAATGGAAAGAAGGTAGGAAACGATCAGCTTACACCAGGCTGGACATCCTATCGCAAGCATCTCTGTTTCCAGACATACGAAGTAACCGATTACCTGAAAGAAGGAAAGAATGCAGCAGGTGCAATTCTGGCAGCGGGCTGGTATAAAGGAAAAATGGGCTTTGACGGCCTTGCAAAAAGAAGAAATCACTATGGTGAGAATACAGCACTTCTTGCACAGATGGTCATCCGTTATGAGGACGGAACAGAGGAAATAGTTGTCACAGATGAGAGCTGGAACGGCGCAGATGCACCTGTAGTATTTGCAGAGATCTACGATGGTGAGATTTACGATGCAGCTAAAGAGATCAAAGACTGGGCAGAAGCAGACTGCAAAGATGGACAGTGGAAACCGGCCCGCAAACTGGATTATGACTTCTCTGTACTTACAGGCCAGGGCAGCGGAAAAGTTTCCCTTATGGATGAAGTGAAGCCAAGAGAAATCTTCAGAACACCGGCAGGAGATACAGTTATCGATTTCGGCCAGAACATGAGTGCACTGATCCAGGTTACAGCAGCAGGTAAAAAAGGCGATGTGATCCAGCTGGACTGCTTTGAAGTGCTGGATTCCAAAGGAAATGTATATTTGGATAACCTGAGAGGGGCAAAGGAATCTCTTCAGTATACATTCGGGGAAGAAGGAACCATCACGTACCGTCCGTCATTTACATTTATGGGATTCCGCTATGCGAAGATCGTTTCCTTCCCGGGTGAGCCATCCCTTGACAATTTTACGGCAAATGCCATCCATACCAATATGGAGCGTACAGGATTCCTTGAGACATCTAATCAGGATCTGAATCAGCTGGCGCACAACATTCTCTGGGGACTGAAGAGCAATTTCGTGGATGTTCCAACAGACTGCCCGCAGCGAGATGAGCGTCTTGGATGGACAGGCGATGCGGAGATATTCTGCCGTACAGCGTGCTTCCTTGAGAATACCTATTCCTTCTACCGTAAATGGCTCCGTGATGTGGAGGCAGATCAGACAGCAGAAGGAGGCGTTGCCCATGTTGTTCCGGATATCATTTCCGGTAATGAGGGAGACAACTGGCTTCTGGAACAGGGCAGCCATTCTGCAGCAGCCTGGGCAGACGTAGCTGTGATCAATCCATGGACAATGTATCTGACATTCGGTGACAAAGAGATCCTGAAGATCCAGTACAACAGCATGAAGAACTGGATCAACTTTATGAGAGAATATTCTGTAGATTATATCTGGAACTACAAGCTTCAGTTCGGTGACTGGGTAGCTCTTGATGCTGAAGAAGGCAGCTATTTCGGTGCAACACCAAATGATCTGACTTGTACTGCATACTTTGCATATTCCACAGGTCTGTTTGTAAAAGCAGCAGAAGCTCTGGGATGTACTGAGGACGTGAAAGAGTACACAGATCTTTACAATAAAGTTGTAGATAAATTCCAGAGAACCTTCTTTGATGAAAACGGTGAGATGACAGCACAGACACAGACAGCCCATATCGTGGCACTGTACTTCGGACTGGTACCGGAAAAATACAAAGAAAAAACAGTTCAGGGACTTTTAAGACTTCTGAAAAAAGAGAATGATCATCTTGTAACAGGATTTGTGGGAACTCCGTATTTCTGCCACGCATTAAGCCAGAACGGACATGTAAAAGAAGCTTATGACCTGCTTCTTAAAGATGATTTCCCATCATGGCTGTATCAGGTAAAAATGGGCGCAACTACAGTCTGGGAGCACTGGGATGGACTGAAACCGGACGGAACCATGTGGAGTGCAGATATGAATTCCTTCAACCACTATGCCTACGGTTCTATCGGAGAGTGGCTGGTTCGTGTAATGGCAGGTCTTGAAGTTGACGAGAAGAAACCTGGATATAAACATGCTGTGATCTATCCGAGAATGGGTGGAAACCTGGACTATGTAAAGGCTGAGTATCGTTCTGTATACGGACCGGTAAGAAGCTTCTGGGAAGAAAAACCGGAAGAGACAGTTCTTCATGTTTCCGTACCTGTGAATACAACAGCTACCATCTGCCTTGATGGTGCGAAGGAAGTGAAAGTCGCAGACGGACTTAACTTTACAGCCGCAGACGGATTTATGCAGGCTGAAGCCGGATCAGGAGATTATGAGATTCATTTTGTAAGATAATATATAGAATAATACAGGAAAAATGTTAAAAGAAGACAGCTGCCTGGTTTATCGAGAAGATAAATTCCGGGCAGCTGTTTTTATGATTTTCAAAATTTCAGGAAATACAGTAGAATTTGTCAGAGACCTTCGATATAATAAACACAGAATGTTGTTAAAAAATGCAGAACGAAAGAAAAATACGGAAAGGTTGTGACTGGATGATCGACATTGCACATGCAAAACAGGAATTCGAAAAATATCTGGATGAATACGACCGGGAGGATGAACAGATCTATCTGAAGATCGAGCATACCTACGGTGTTGTGAAATATGCAGGAGAGATCGCCGAAAGAATGGAATGTTCCAGGGAAGATGTGGAGCTTGCAGAGCTGATCGGTCTGCTCCACGATATCGGACGTTTTGAACAGATCCGGAGATTTCACAGTTTTGAGCCGGGAACTATGGATCATGCAGTATTCGGGGCAGATCTTCTCTTTGGGGAGGAGAAGATGATCCGACGCTTTGTGAAGGATGATAAATTTGATGAGCTGATCGATGTAGCAATCCGGAAACACAGTGATTTCAAACTGGATGGAATCCACGATACAAGAACACTTTTCCATGCAAAACTGATCCGGGATGCAGATAAGCTGGATAACTGCAGGGTAAAGCTGGAAGCGTCAATAGAGGCCATGCTTGGTGTATCAGAAGAGGCTGCGGGGGAAGGCCTGATCTCGCCGAAAGTATGGGAATCCTGCCTGAGAAGAGAATCGGTGCTCTCAGCAGACAGGCAGGTGCCTGTAGATTACTGGGTCTCCTATCTTGCGCAGTACTATGATATCAATTTTCCGGAAACCTGTGAGATCATAGAGGAAGAAGATTATATCACCAGGATCGCAGACAGAATCCGTTATCAGGAACAGGACACCAGGGATAAGATCCGCATACTCACAGAAGATCTGAAACGATATCTGGAGATGCCGGCTGTATCAGTGAAAGAATAAGGCAATAAGAGAAGAACCGCCATTCACACCATCTGTGAATCAAAGAGAGAAATAGGCATTTCTGGATTTCTTTTTAATTGAGTATCCGACAGGGGGGACAGATGATAAGAAGTCGATGCCGACAAGATTCTTGCCATTCCAAGTTTTAAAGACTATCTCCGGGGCGGAACAAAGCTCATAACAGAGTATGGAAAAACTGAAATGTGGTATATCATGGAATGTAAGTCTGAGGTATTGTTGATAACAGTGTAAACTGTAGAGGGGTCGCAAAACCGCGACCCCTCTGCACGCCCCTCGGGCTTTTTTTACAGTGTTATTTTTGAAATGGTTTTTATTTCCCCGTTTATTTTCTTGAGCTGATGAAAGCTTCTACTTCTTCCCTGGTTGGCATTACGCGGAGAGCGCCTTTTTTGGTGGTGATGAGGGAGGCAGCTGCATTTGCGAAAGTGAGGAGCTCTTGCAGGTTTTCAGTGGCAAGGTTTTCAAGCCCGTGCTCAAGGACATAGTTCAGAGCACTTGCACAGAAGGTGTCGCCGGCTCCTGTGGTTTCGATAGTGTGTTCCTGAAGGAATGGTGCTGCTTCTGCTTTTTGTCCGTGGTAGTATGCGCGACTTCCGTTTTTTCCGAGAGTGATAAGAACAAGAGGAATGTGGTATTTTTCTTCGATGAGAGCTGCCCCTTTGTCATAGTCTGTAGTATCGAAGAGAAATTCTACTTCGTTGTCGGAAATTTTCAGTACATCGCAGCGTTCCATTCCGTATTCGATTTCTTTGCGGGCATCATTAAGGTCTTTCCAGAGAGGCGGGCGCAGGTTTGGGTCGAAGGTGATGATACAGCCAGCTTCTTTTGCAACGTCAAGTGCGTAGCGGGTTGCTTCACGGACACCTTCATGTGTAGATGAGAGTGTGCCGAAATGGAAAATCCGGGAATTACGGATAAGTTCTGCATTTACTTCATCTTTGGTGAGCATCATGTCTGCGCCTGGATTACGGTAGAAAGAGAAATCACGATCTCCGTCCGGATATGTATGTACAAACGCAAGGGTAGTATGGATTTCATTGTCCATGACGAGGTTCCTGGTATCAATACCACATTCTTCAACAGCGTTTTTTAGCTGTTTTCCGAACATATCATTTCCAACCTTTCCGATAAAGGCTGTTTTTTTGCCAAGGCGGTTAAGCATGGCGAGTACATTGCAAGGAGCACCGCCGGGGTTTGCTTCAAAAGTAGGGTTTCCCTGAGAACTGTTGCCGTTTTCTGTGAAATCAATCAGAAGTTCGCCGAGAGCAGTTACATCATACAGTTTGTTTTCCATTTATAATTCCTCCTGGTAGTTTGTTTTTTTCAGTGGAATAAGAAAATCCACTTGTTTTTCTGTCTCATATTATAATCGTTGGAAAGAGTTTTGGGAAGAACCAAATTGACTTATTTTCTATTATATTACCGGTTACTCGGATGCTTTTTTGCGAAGATTAAGAAGAGTTTTCTTTATTTTTCAGTAAAAAAGTGGTAAACTGAATATATAAAACAACAGATATAACGGAGGAGACGATTATGGCTGATAAAGCGTATGAATATATGGACTGGCCCCGGATCGAAGCGATTGTTTATGGTGAGGAGGCTTCACCCCGGGATGTAATGCAGCCGAGAGTGACAGAGGATGGTGTATTGCTCCAGGGATTTTTTCCGGGAACGGAAGCAGCAGAAGTAGTAGTTGGAAAAAAATCTTATCCTATGATATTGGAAGATGAGGCTGGATATTATGCGGTAATGCTTCCTATGAAGAGGATTCCGGAATATTGTTTCCGTGTAACAAGAGGAAGTGTAAAAGAAACATTTTATGATGCATATGAATGTCCATGCCAGATCACAGAAGAAGAGGAGCGCGCTTTTTGCGCAGGAGTTTATTATAAAGCGTATCAGAAACTGGGAGCTCATCCTGGTACTTATGGCGGTGTGAAAGGAACTTATTTTGCGGTGTGGGCACCGAATGCCATTCGTGTTAGTGTGGTGGGAGATTTTGACCGGTGGGATGGAAGACGACTTCCAATGCACCGTATGCCGATGTCTGGGATTTTTGAACTGTTTGTTCCTGGAGTAAAAGCCGGAACTGCTTATCAGTATGAGGTCAAGATCAAAGGAGGAAATATTCAGCGAAAATCGGATCCTTATGGAAATGGTACGCAGGAGCCGCCGTCAGTACTTTCTGTTGTGGCTGATCTGGGAGAGTTTTTCTGGCAGGATGATGAGTGGATGAAGGAACGGGTGAAATATGAAAGCCGGGAGGTTCCGGTTTCTATTTATGAAACGGATATTACTGCATGGAAAAACAGCAGGGATCTTATAGAATTTGTGAAAGAGACAGGCTATACTCATGTGGAATTTCATCCGGTCATGGAATATCTTGACCAGAGATCAGGCGGTTATTCCACATCAGCATACTATTCTGTGACGAACCGTTTTGGTACAGCTGATGATTTACGGGCACTGGTGGAAGAACTGCACATGGCAGGGATAGGAGTGCTTCTTGACTGGGCACCTGCTCAGTTTCCACGATTTGATGCAGGACTTGAGAAGTTTGATGGGACACCTCTTTATGAAGTACAGAACCCGGCTATGGCAGTCCATCCGATGTGGGGAACTATGCTCTTTAATTATGGAAGCCCGATGGTAAGAGATTTCCTGCTTTCAAATGCGTTTTTCTGGTTGGATGAATTTCATGTGGATGGCTTCCGACTGGATGATGTGGATGCTATGCTGTATCTGGATTTTGGAAGGGAAGCAGGGCAGTGGACCCCGAATCTTTACGGTTCAAATGAGAATCTTCAGGCATTGGAGTTCATCAAGCATCTGAATTCTATTGTGAAAAAATACAATCCAGGAGTTATTATGATTGCCCAGGAAGATGGACTTTGGCCTCAGCTTACAGACAGTGTGGAGAATGATCATCCTGGTTTTGATTATAAATGGAGTGGCGGATGGACCAGAGATTTCCTGACATATATGGAAACAGAGCCGATGAGAAGAAATGAACATTACGATCAGATGACCCTCTCCATGATGTATGCTTACAGTGAACATTATGTACTTACCCTGGGAAAAAGAGATGTAGGGACTACAGCAGAGTTTCTGGAAAAACTTCCGGGATCTCTGAAACAGAAAGTGGCACAGCTCCGTGCTGCATATGGTTATCTTACTCTTCATCCGGGAATTAAGATGACTGCTCCTGATTTTGATATTACGCCAGAGTTAAAGGAATACATTCATGACCTTAATGAGTTCTACAAAACCAATCCGGCTTTGTATTTGATGGATGGAAATTCGGATGGTTTTGAGTGGATCCGGTTTACAAATTATGATGAGAATATTGTAGCTTTCCTGCGAAAAACAGAGAAGCCGGAGGAAACACTTCTTGCAGTATGCAATTTCTCGCCTGTATCTTATGACAGTTATCAGGTGGGGGTTCCCTTCAAAGGTAAATATAAGGAAATCCTGAACAGTGATAGTGGTAAATATGGTGGTCAGGGTGTCGTGAATGTGAGAGTAAAAGCTTCCATAGATAAAGAATGTGATAATCGTGAATTTTCGCTGAAACTGAAACTTCCGGCATATGGAGTGACGGTATTTACCTGTACTCCGGAAAAGAGAGCATCTCAGAAAAAAACTGCTAAAGCTTCGAAAATTATGAAAACAGCAGATGGAAAGAGCAGGACTGCGACAAAGAAAACTGCTGTAAAAAAATCAAAAGGCACTTCTAAGACTGTGGAAAAGACAGTAAACAGTGCAGTAGAAAAAGTGAAAGAAACGGCAGTAGAAACAACATCAGCAGTAAGAGGTGCGGTAAAGAAAGTAACAACCCGAAAGAAGTCCTCTTCCACGAAAAAATAATCTGGGAGTTCATTGAAAAACACTTGCATTTTTTATAAAATCGAGTATAATATCAGTTGTGTTTGACACAAGCTGGAATAGCTCAGCAGGTAGAGCACTTCACTCGTAATGAAGGGGTCGTGAGTTCGAGTCTCATTTCCAGCTTAACTGATAGGAGTCCGGGGCTCTGGAATCAATATAGATTCTGGGGAACCGGACTTTTTTGTTGGTAAATAAAATATTTCGAAAAATTTGAATTTTATGGTTGACAAGCATAACTCCCAGTGGTATCATAACTGAGCTGTCGCAAATAATTGTTTTTGAAAAACAAACAATTAAAAAAGGATTTCAGAAAAATGAAATTCATAGTTGACAAAAGACAGAAGATATGATAAAGTATCCAAGTCGCCAACAAAGCGGCAATAAAATCTTAACTCAAAAATGTTTGAAAAAAACTTAAAAAAGTGCTTGACAAACAAAAAGAGATGAGATAAAATAAACGAGCTGTCTGAGAGACAGACACAACAAACCTTGATAACTAAACAGTGAAACACATACGATTCTCGAAAATTTCTTTACATTTAAAGAACGGTTCGGGTGAATGCGAAAGCATGAACCTGCTCCGGTGAGCGAAAGCGAGTCGGAGTTACAACCTATTTAGCAGTAAAAACGAGAGATAGCCAAACGGTTGTCTTGAGTAAATGAATCAAACATTTTATCAGAGAGTTTGATCCTGGCTCAGGATGAACGCTGGCGGCGTGCTTAACA